>NZ_JAQTZC010000023.1 GCF_028687955.1 Acidocella sp. | reverse complement strand
GCCTTAAGGCTGACTGGTATCAGTCCGCCGCCGCGGTTGCCGTGGCGGGCGAGGTGAGGAGGAAATACAGCACCGCGCCCAGAATCAAGGAAACGACAAACGTGCTGTCGCCAAACTGCGGATAATGCGCCGCGAACCAGCCCGTATGCAGCGTCTGGTTCCAGAACGGCTCGGAGGCCACCACCGTCACCACCCAGGCGGCAAACGCGGCGCTGACCCCGCCCAGGCGGGAGGTGCGGCGGCTCAGGTGGCAGAACAGCGTGATGGAAATCCACGGCACCGTCCAATAGCCGAGCACGAACAGAAAATCCTCATAATTAGTAATGAAGTTTTCCGCCGCCAGCACGGAGATGATGGTGCCGATGGTGCCCGTGAGCAGCGCCGCCCAATGCTGCTTGATCTTGACGCCGATCGCCAGGGCCGAGAGCGTCGCGGAATAGATGTTCAGAATATTGGCGCTGATGGTGCCCAGCACGACCGCGATCAGCAACGGCGTCTTCAGCCATTCGGGCATCCAGCTGGTGAACAGATCGGAGGGTTTCGAAAATGACACGGAGGCGCCGATCAGCGCGCCCAGCGCCTCAATCCACACGGTGGAGATCACCGCCCCCCAGAACGCATAGGTCCGCACGGTTTTCTTCACCGCCGCGGGGTTCAGGTTGGTGCGCAGATAGCGCGTATAATCAGAAGAATACGGAATCCAGCCGACGACATAACCAACCATGATCGAGGTGGCGAGCATGAACGCGCCCGAGAAACCGCCCACGGCGGCCTCGGCTTTCACGTTTTCCGGCACCGAGAGGCCAAGGTGCCTCACCGCGACAAAGCTCAGCGCCAGAAACACCAGCGTGAGCACATAAACCAGGTATTTCTCCGTCACCTGGATCAGATCGTGCCCGACGAAGGCGATCGCCACCTGAATGGCCGAAAGCACAATGATGCTGACGATGAGGTTCCCGCCGAAGAAATATTGCAACGCATAGGCGCCGACGATGGTGTTGACCGCGAACCATGAGAAGCCGCCTAGGAAGTTGAACAGCGAGGGTAGTTTATTGCCCAGCTTACCGAACCAGTTTGCCCCCTGGATCATCTGCGGCAGGCCATAATCCACGCCGAACGTGCTGAAAAACGCCAGCGTCAGCCCGCCCAGCACATTCGCAATCACGATGGCGGCCAGCGCGGCGCTGAAGGAGAGCCCCAGCCAGCCGGTCGCCAGCGCGCCGGTGGTCAACGTCGCGAATTCGATATTCGCCGCCATCCAAAGGCCGAACACGGCCCTCGGGTTGCCGTGCGTCTCTTTCAGGGTGACCGCCGCAATCCCCTTTTCCTCGATGATGCCAAATAGTTCTGGTGTAACATCAGCCGTCATTTTTCGCTCCAGCACGGCGCAAGGCCGCCAAAAAATTCATCATGCAGCCGTACCCCGGCCGGTTCACCGGAGCGGTTCGGTGTTAAAATCTGGCAATATTTCACCGCAGCGTCAAGCAATGGCTGCACCTGCGTAAAAAACAGGCAAAACCTCCTGCTGCCAAACCCCGCCGCTCTAGAGTGCGTTATTTAACGGGTGCACCACCGGCAGATTGGACGAACCGCCGGCAGTGGACGCGCTAATGCCAGGCACCACCCGCTGGATCAGCAGCACCACCATCAGCAACATCACCAGCCAGCCCAGCATCCCGCCCAGCGTACGCAGCGCCGCCACCGTAAGCATGACCATCAGCACCAGAAAAAGATAAAGCTGATACGTCGGCGCAATCCCGAAATACGTCAAAAAGCCGGACGCGGCATTGTTGAACGTCCCGGCAACATTCAGTACCACCCGCGCCAGGGCAACAATCTCGCTCAGAACAGACTGAAGCTCATTGCCCATCGCTTGCCTCCGTTATCAGAACTATAACGCAACGGCTAAAAATCGCCAGAAAATTCAGCTATTCCAGGCGTTCCATGCCGCGCAGCGCGGGAAAACGCCGGAACGGCGGGTGGCGGAGCAGCGCCGCTGCCCTGGGAGAAGGCACGCCAATGGCGCCGGATGTCATACGCCGGCTATGCCAGAGCCATCAGCGCGCCGCAAACCAGCCCACGCCTTGCGTTACCCCCCCTTTGGTTTTACTTCACCGTTCACTTTTCAATTTGGAGTTTGTTACGATGTCTTTCAGGGTTGCGGTTGTTGGTGCCACCGGTGCGGTCGGGCGCGAAATCCTCAAAACCCTTGCCGAGCGGAATTTTCCGGTCTCCGAGGTTGCCGCCCTGGCCTCGGGCCGTTCCGCCGGCTCGCAGGTGTCCTTCGGGGAGGATAAAATCCTCACCGTCAAAAACCTTGAGACCTTCGACTTCACGGGCTGGGACATCGGCCTGTTCTCGCCCGGCGCCTCGATCTCGGCGATTCACGCCCCGCGCGCGGGTGCGGCGGGCTGCGTCGTCATCGACAATACCTCGGAGTTCCGCATGGACCCCGATGTGCCGCTGGTGGTGCCGGAGGTGAACCCGGAGGCGATCACCCAGTTCCGCAAGCGCAACATCATCGCCAACCCCAACTGCTCGACCATCCAGATGGTCGTGGCCCTCAAGCCCCTGCACGATAAATTCAAGATCAAGCGTGTTGTCGTCTCCACCTATCAATCGGTTTCCGGCGCCGGGAAAGAGGGCATGGACGAGCTGCTGGCCAACACCAAGGTGCATTACGTGCATGACAAGAACCCCCCGCAAATCTTCCAGAAAGACATTGCCTTCAACGTCATCCCGCAGATCGACGTGTTCATGGATGACGGCGCCACCAAGGAAGAATGGAAAATGGTGGTCGAGACGCAAAAAATCCTCGATCCGGCCATTCAGGTCATCGCCACCTGCGTGCGCGTGCCGGTGTTCATCGGCCATTCGGAGGCCGTGTATGTCGAGTTTGAGAACCCGGTAAACATGAACGAGGCCCGCGCGGTGTTGCGCGCCGCCCCCGGCGTGGAAGTGCACGACCAGCGCGTCGACGGCGGCTACATCACCCCCATCGAATGCAAGGGCGAGGACGCGGTGTTCGTCTCGCGCATCCGCAAAGACCCCACCGTGCCCCACGGCCTGGCCTTCTGGTGCGTGTCGGATAATCTGCGCAAAGGCGCCGCGCTGAACGCGGTACAGATCGCCGAGGCGCTGGTCGCGCAAAAACTTCTGGCCCGCCAGGCGGGCTGAAGCCCACCCCGCGCGGCAACGGCGTTGCCGCGCGGCCCCGTTTAGGACTACTCTGCCGCCAAACCTCGCGGGAGAGACGGACATGAGCCTAACCCTCTACACCAACCCGATGTCGCGCGGCCGCATAGTCCGCTGGGCGCTGGAAGAAATCGGCCAGCCGTATGAAGCCGAGATCATCCACTACGGCCCGCCGATGAAAACGCCGGACTATCTGGCCATCAATCCCATGGGCAAAGTCCCGGCCTTGCGCCACGGCGATGTGATCATCACCGAAACCCCGGCCATTATCGCCTATCTGGCCGATACCTTCCCCGCCGCGCGCCTTGCGCCGCCACCCGGCTCGCCCCTGCGCGGCAGCTACTACCGCTGGCTCTTCTTCGGCGCCGGCCCGTTCGAGACGGCGGTCCTCAACCATAGTCTGGGCGTCATCATCCCGCCGGAACGCGCCGGCATGGCCGGCTACGGCAGTTTCGAGGCGGTGATGAACGTCACCGAGGCCGCGGTCTCCAAATCCCCCTACCTTCTGGGCGAGGAATTCTCCGCGGCTGACATCTACCTCGGCGCGCAGATCGGCTTTGGCCTGCGCTTCGACTCCATCGCCAAATGCCCGGCGTTCGAGGCTTACTGGGACCGCCTGAAACAACGCCCAGCCTGGCTGCGCGCCACCGGAATTGACGATAAACTGCTGGCCACGCACCCCTAGCCGCGGAGCCTTTCAACCTGGCACGCTTCGTGGCCGCCAAGGCGCCGCTTTGGCCCGCCGTGCGCGCCGGGCTGGCCGCCCGCACCAAACGCAACACATCCTTAATGTCCATGGTCATAAAACCCTGGTCATCATGCGCAAAATCTCCAAATCCCAGTTCAAGCCCCGCGCCCTGGAACTTTTCCGCGAGGTCGAAGCCACCGGCCAGCCGCTGATCATTACCGACAACGGCACCCCCACGCTGGAAATCCGCCCCTACGCGCCGCCGCACACCAGCCCGCTGGATGCCCTGCGCGGCTCGGTGCTCTTCTTCACCCCTCCGGAGGACACTCAAGAGTGATCCTGCTCGACTCTCACAGCCTCATCTGGTGGGTCAACCGCCATGCGGAGCTTTCCCTCAAAGCCCTGGCCGCCATCGAAGCCGAGCACCCCGGCGGTGAAATCCTCATCTCCGCCCTCACCGCATGGGAAATCCCCGCGCTGGCGCAATCAGGCCGGCTCGGGCTGCGGATGGAACCCGCCGCCTGGCTGGCGCGCATCGGCGCGCTGCCGGCGGTGCGCTTCATCCCCGTGGACAATGCCATCGCCCTGCAAGCCGCCACCCTCCCGGCCCCTGCGCCCGGGCCCATGCCCGCGTGCATCCTCGCCGCCACCGCGCGCCATTTCGGCTGCCCGCTGGTTACTGCGCGCCATTTCGGCTGCCCGCTGGTTACCGCCAACGCCCGGCTGCACGCCTATCCGCATGTCCGCACCATCTGGTAGCCCCCTGGTCATCCCGGCCTGACCATAGTCAGCCAACCGGTCCCGTCCCCCCTGTCAGCCCCATATTCGCAAAAACCTGCTCGCTCACCTGCCGCCGCGCGGCCCCCAGCAGCGCGCCGATCACCTCGGCTTCGCGGCCCTCCACCGTCATCATCTTGGCCGTGCGCACCACCGAGGGCACGCCAAGCCCCGCCGCCATCATATCCCCCACCTCGACATCCCCCGGCCAGCCGCGATTTTTCACGCTGGTAATCATCAACACCCAGAGCAGCCCGTGGTTTTTAAAAATCTCCCCGGCGACGATCACCAGCGCCGGCCGGTGCTCGCGCGCCGGCTTTTCCCCCGCCGGATAGGGGATTCGCACAATATCCCAGCGTTTAAAGGCCATAGAACGACCTCTTATCCGCCTCGCTCTCCCATTCGTTGAACACCGCCATCTCCGCCACGGCGCTAGGCTGCGGGACGAGCGGCTTGCAGAGCACCACCCGCTCACCTTCCAACACAAATCCGAGCATATCCCCCTCTTTCAGCCCCAGATGCCGCCGCACCGCCTGCGGAATGGTCGTCTGCGCCTTCGAGGTCAGTTTGCTGGTGATCATATTTTCCCGCCCTTCATAAAATGCCCGAGTCGCGGCATTTCTGCGGAGATTTTCTTTATATTCGGTAAAATTCCTTACTTTTTCCGGAAAATTTCTCATAAAACCTCCGTAAGCAGGAAAAATCCTTACTCGAAAAGAAAATTCCTTACCCAGCACCGAAAATCCTTACTCGGTAAGGAAAAAACTTCCTCCGCAAGGAATCTCCTTGATGTAAGGATTATCCAGGATTCAGTAAGGAATTTTCAAGGAATTTTCCGGATTAAACGCCAATATCCGCTCTGGCCGCCCTGGTCAGCCCCGCCACCACCACATCGTAGGACTGGCGCAGCAACTCCCGCAGCTCGGCTGCGGGCACCCCATCGCTCACCTGCACCCAAGTTCCGCGCCGCAAATAAGGCGCACGCGTTGCCATGCCCTGCTCGATCAGCAACTCAAAGCGCAGCGGCGTGGTCTTGAACACATAGGAGGGCTTGCCGGTAAACTGCCCAATGGCAAACACCTTGCCGCCGATTTTATGCACATGCGAGCCACCCCACTGCACCACAAAGGTGCTGGCGGGCAGCTTGCGGCAAAAAGCGTCGAAGCTGCGCAAGGCGGATGACCTTATACCAGCCCGCCAAGAGCTTGACTCTCTGGGTTTGGTGGCGGGCTGGTATAAGCTCTTGATTTTGCACGCGGCCGCCCCACCAGCCCCGCGCGCATACCAGTCAGCCTTAAGGCTGACTGGTATTACATCAAATCGCTCCACGAGTTTATGCAATCTCTGAATCCGCCTCTAAATTAAAAAGGAAATTGGCCATCACCAAAAAAACGATCCGGTATTGTGAAAGTCATTGCGAAGAAAGAATTACATTTTTGCGCCAATTGCGTGCCTGGGTTGCCAAACACAGCTGGAAAGATGTTGTTTATTTTGATGAGAGCGGTTTCCAGGCCACAACTCACCGGCCGCATGGCTGGGCACCTCGGGGCAACAAGGTCTTTGGTAAAATCACCGGCAACAACCATAAACGAACCAATCTCATCATAGCGGAACGGGGCAAAAACGGCCGTCGAAAATGTCGTCTGCTTCAAAACCATCCCCATCAATGCAGAAGCAATATACAAAATTTAGAATGACATGGGAATCGCAGAGTTATGCGGAGATTCCTTAACAACAACATGCGGCGAAAAAAATGCCGCGTCCCACGTGTCCGCGCTATCCGGGCAGCCACAAAACATCACGAATTCGCAACGCGCCGGTGGCCAGCATCGCCAGACGGTCAAACCCCAGCGCAATCCCCGCGCAGGGCGGCAGCTTCGCGACCGCGCTCAAAAACCCTTCGTCCATCTCCCAATCCGGCCCATACAAGGCATGCCGGCGCGCCCTCTCCGCCACAAAGCGCGCGCGCTGCTCATCTGCGTCCGTCAACTCCACGAAGGCATTCGCCAGCTCAATCCCGCACACGAACAGCTCAAAGCGCTCCGCCACCCGCGCATCCGCCGGATCGCGCCTGGCCAGCGCCGCCTGCGCCACGGGAAAATGGGTGAGAAACGTGGGACGCTCGCGGCCAAGCCGTGGCTCAACCCGCTCCAGCAGCAGCCGGAAGAACAAATCCTCCCAATCCTCGCCTTCGCGCAACACCACCCCCGCCTGCGCCGCCAGCGCGGGAGCGTCCTCCGCGGTGCCCAGAACATCCGCCCCCGCATAACGCGCGAACGCCTCCGCCACGCTGACCCGCTCAAAGTGCTCCAGGCTCGTGCGTACCCCCCGGCACTCCACCACTGGCGGCAGCACCGCGCGCAGCAGCGCCTCGGTCTCGTCCATCAGCACACCCATGCCGGCGCGCAGCGAATACCATTCCAGCATGGTGAATTCCGGCGCATGGGTGTCGCTCCATGGCTCATCGCGCCACACCCGCGCCAGTTGAAATATCGGCCCCGATCCCCCGGCCAGCAGTTTTTTCATGGCGAATTCCGGGCTGGTGTTCAAATACCGCGCCCCGGCCCGCACCGCGCGCAGATGCACCTCCTCCCCCGGCGCCACCACCGCATAGGGCGTCTCCACCTCGGCATATCCCCGCGCGCCAAAAAACGCCCGCACCCCGGCCGCCAGCAGGTTGCGCCGCCGCAGTGCCGCCATGCGGTCTTCCAGCCGCTCCCAAGCTTGAGACATTCGCACTCTCCCTCTACATGCCGCCCATGCCCAACGGTATCATAAGCCAAAGCCGCACGCTGCGCTCGGTTGAAGACATCATCCGCTCCGGCCTGGCAAGCGAGTCCGCGCGCCCGGCGCTGGAGGCTGTCGCCGCGCGTTACGCCATCGCCCTCCCCCCGGCGCTGCACGCGCTCATCCAAACGCCCGATGACGCCATTGGCCGCCAGTTCATCCCCCATGCCGATGAACTCATCACCGCGCCGCATGAGAGCACCGACCCCATCGCCGATGAAGCACTCTCCCCGCTCCCCGGCATCGTGCACCGCTACCCGGACCGCGCGCTGTTAAAACCCCTGCTGGCATGCCCTGTGTATTGCCGCTTCTGCTTCCGCCGCGAGCAGGTGGGGCCGGATGGCGGCTTGCTGAGCGATGCCCAACTGGCCGCCGCCTACGCCTATCTGCAATCGCATCAGGGGATCAGGGAGGTCATCCTCACCGGCGGCGACCCGCTGATCCTCTCACCCCGCCGCCTGCGCGGCATTCTGCAAAACCTCGGCGCGATCGCGCATGTCGAGACCCTACGCATCCACACCCGGGTGCCGGTGGCCAACCCATCGCTCATCACCGATGCTCTGGCCGCCGCGCTGGACATTGAAAAACCGCTGTTCATCGCCGCGCATATCAACCACGCGGCCGAACTCACCGATGCCGCCGTAATCGCCCTGCGCAAGCTGCAACGCCTGGGCATCCCCATTCTCGGCCAGAGTGTGCTGCTCGCCGGCGTGAACGACAGCGAGCAAGCCCTGGGCGATTTGTTCCGCGCCATGCTGCGCGCGCGCATAAAACCCTATTACCTGCACCAGCTCGATGCCGCCCCCGGCACCGCGCGCTTCCATGTCGCCCCTGCGCGCGGGCGGGAAATCCTGGCCAGGCTGCGCGGCAACATCAGCGGCACCGCCCTGCCTACCTATGTTTACGATCGCCCCGGCGGGCTGGGTAAAATCTCACTCTAAAAAACGAGCCGCAGCGCCGCCTCGGCGGTCTGCGCGGTCCAGTTTCCCGCCACCTGCGCGCTGTAGCGCACCACCAGCGACATATTGCCCCGCCCGGCGCTCACACCCGCCATCACCTCCCCGGCCAGCGGGGCCAGCCGTTTCACGCCCGCGGCATAGGTGCTGCCATCGGCGGCGATGACTTGCATCGCCCGGCCCGGATCGCCCGCCTCGTAATCCACCCCCAGGCCCAGTTGCGGCGTCCACACCACGCGCGCCGCACCGGCATAATCGCGGCTCACCGCCAGGCGCAGATATGGCCTGACACTATTGCCCGATGCGCCCGGCGCGCTCAGCACAAACGCGCTCTGCTGCGCGGTCTCGCTGAACCGCCCGAGGCTCACCTGCGCCACACTCACCCCGGCCGATGGCAGCAGCCCGAAGCCCGCGCGGCGCAGCGGCATGGCCAGCCGCACCCCGCCTGAAACCACACTGCCACCCGGCCGCGCCGATGCCGCCCCAACCCCGGTTGCCCGTGCCATGCTGGTGGAAATGAACCCGCCCAGCACATCGCCCGAGAGCACGAAGCGCCCCAGATTCTGCACCCCGTAAACCCCCAGCCTGATGGTCTGGGCGCTGGCCGTGCCGCCCTGCGCATCGCTGAGCGCCGTGGCGTCATACCCCACCGCCAGCCCCAGCGTGGTGCCCGCGTCATTCACCGCGCGGCCAACCCCGGCCAGAAACCCAGCGCTCTGCGCGTTATAGCTCCCCGGCTGATTCATGGCATTGCCCGAGGCCGCCACCCAGCCGCCCGCGCCGCAGAACGCACCGGCCAGCACCTCGGCAATGCCCGCCTGCGCGCCGCGCCCGCCCGGCAGTGTGCCAGCGCGCGGACAAACGGCGGCCGGTGCATCCTGCGCCTGATCCAGCAGCTCATCACTGGCGCGGCCCGCATCCAGCGCCATCGCCTGCCGCGCACGCGTGAACAGCGCGTCATCCGCCGGGGCCACCGAAAATGCCCCCAGCCGGTAGCTGAAGACCCCCGGCGGGTCGATCGCCAATACGGTGGCATTACCTGAAACAACCGCCTCGCCCGGCGCTAGCTGCGTGCTCACGCTGGCGAAGCTTCCGCTCAACCCGCCATTGGCGGTGAGGAACGCCCCGGCCGCCGGTGTGTAATTGCCCGGCGCCAGCACATAAACCAGCCGGCCGCCCAGCAGCGCCGTGCCGCTGATATTAACCTGAGACACCCCCGTTGGGCTGACCACCACCCGCAGCGTGCCACTGGAGAGCTGCACGAAATTTCCCGTGATGTTCAGCGCCGCGCCGATGGTGCCAGGCTGAAACGTCCCGGCGTTTTTCACCGTGCTCATCGCCCAGTTGCCCGCCGCCGTCCAATCCGCTCCCGCCGCCACGTTCAGCACGCCCCCCGCGCCGAAATTGGCGAGATCACTGGTTAGTTGCCCGCTGCCGGTCAAGGTAATGGCGCTGTCCGTGCCGCCGCCATCAATGGCGCCGGTGATGCCAGCGCCAGTGCCCAAGGTCAGGCTGCTGGCACCGCCTTCAAACTGCACCGCCGCGCCGCCCGCGCCCGCAATCAGCCCGGTATCATAAACACTGGCTCCAGCCCCTTTCACCAGCACGCCGGTGGCGCCGCTGATGCTGCCGCTGTTGGCCAGCATATCGCCCCGGCCCAGGCGCACCCCGGCGGTGACGCCATGCACAAGCCCGGTATTTGTCACCGCCGCACCCGGCGCCACGGCGATGATCCCGGCCGTCCCCCCCGCGATGGTGCCGCCGTTGCTCAGGCTGTCCGGCCCGGCGAGATACACGCCAAACACCGGCCCGCTGATTAGCCCGGCATTCTGCACCGTGGCGCCGCGCCCGCCCGCAAACGCCCCCGAATATCCGCCGAGCAACTGCCCGCTCGCCGTATTATCCAGGCTGCCACCCGCATAAAGCGAAACCGCATCGCCGGTGCGCGCCGAAATAACACCACTATTGGCGATAACCCCCAGCCCGTTGCCGGTATAAACACCAATATGCGCGCCAAAAATGCTGCCCGCCGCCGCGTTGGCGGCATTGCCGCCCGCATTCAGGCTCACCCCGTCATCCCCCCCGGCAATCACCCCGGCGTTGCTCACGCTGATGGCGGCGCCGCGAGCCAAAACCCCGTAGGTGGCGGCGCGGATAGCGCCGGTGGCCTGGTTATCCACCGCACCGCCCGCGCTCAGGTAAATGCCGATCCCGCTCGCGGCATCCACGCTGCCCGCGTTGTTGAGCGTGACCGGGCCTTGCGTATCCTCCAGCACCGCCCATCCGCCGCTGGCCAGCGCGGCGCCTGAGGTGACGCTCACCGGCCCCGCGCCGTAACCTGCCAGATTAACGGCGGCGCTCTGGCTGACAGCGATTACGCTCTGCGCCCGTGCCGGAGCCACCAGCCCCCCGCCCAGCGAGAGCGCCGCGCAGCCGGCCATCAATCCTGTCTTCCACTGGAGCCCTGCCGTATCATCATGGCAAACCATAGAACGTGTCCTTTAAGGCGGGGGCGCCCGGGCGGCCCGCGCACGACCTGAAGTTGTGCAAACCTACGGCTCACCTCATGAATCGCGCGTTAATCAAGCGCCGGAAAACACGTTAAAAATTTTTACCCCCGTAATCTTCTCATCTTGCAGGCCGTGCAAAAATCGTCCCCGGCTTGCTCAAAAGCCTGCGGCGGCGTAAGCCCCCGCATCGCAATCCATTTTTGTATTTTCAGGCAGAGCTCTTTTATGAAACAGCAGGCAAACCTCATCCGCGCCGGTCAGGTCATCGAACACGAAGGCAACCGCTGGACCGTGCTCAAGCAGCAGATCATCACCCCCGGCAAAGGCGGCGCCTTTATCCAGGTGGAAATGCGCAACCTTAAAACCGGCAACAAAACCAACGAGCGCTGGCGCACCGCCGACACCGTGGAACGCCTGACCACCGAGGACCGGGACTACACCTATTCCTACACCGACGGCGACAATCTGGTGCTGATGGACCCCGAGACCTTCGAGCAGTTCATCGTTCCCGCCACCATCCTGGGTGACTCCGCCCCCTTCCTGCAAGATAACATGGCCGTCTCCGTCGGGCTGGTTGAAGGTGACCCGGTATCCATCACCCTGCCGCCGCATGTCACGCTGGAAATCGTCGAGGCGGACCCGGTGGTGAAAGGCCAGACCGCCTCCTCCTCCTACAAACCCGCCAAGCTCTCCAACGGCGTCAAAACCCTCGTCCCCCCCTTCATCGAAGCCGGTGAGCGCGTGGTCGTTCGCACCGAGGACGGCAGCTACGTGGAACGGGCCAAAGGTTAATTAAATTGGCGGGAGTCCGGGGGCAAAGCCCCCTGGTCTTACATTAACGACTGGGAACCTATTTCCATGATGCCACGCCTTTCCGCGCATATGACGGTGATGCACGCAGCGGCGCAAAAAGCCGCCAAGCGTTTGCTGCGCGACTTCAACGAGGTTGAAAATCTTCAGGTTTCCGTCAAAGGCCCGGGGGATTTCGTCAGCCAGGCAGATCTGCGCGCGGAGGCCAGCCTGCGCGAGGACCTGGAGAAGGCGCGCCCGGGCTATGCCCTGCTGATGGAAGAATCCGGCGCGAGCGGCTCCGAGAAATGGGCCTGGCGCTGGGTGGTGGACCCGCTGGACGGCACCACCAATTTTCTACACGGCATCCCCCATTGGGCGATTTCCATCGCACTGGAAAAACGCCTGCCGGACGGCAGCGTCGAAATCGCCGCGGCGGTGGTGTACTCACCGGTCAACAACGAGCTGTTCTGGGCCGAAAAGGGCGCCGGTGCGTATCTGAACGACAAGCGCCTGCGGGTCTCCGCGCGGCGCGAGCTGAAGGACGCGGTGTTCGCGACCGGCATCCCCTTCGCCGCCACCACCGCCACCAACCGCATGGCCTTCGCCCGCACGCTGAGCACGCTGATGCCGCAGGTCGCGGGCATCCGCCGTTTCGGCGCGGCCGCGCTGGACCTCGCCTGGGTCGCGGCGGGGCGTTACGATGGGTACTGGGAAAGCGGCATCAAACCCTGGGACATTGCGGCCGGCATGCTCATCGTGCGCGAGGCCGGCGGCTATGCCACCGATGCCGAGGGCAAGGATGTGGTGGGCGCCACGGTGGTCGCCGCCAACCCGAACCTGCACCCAAGGCTGCTGGAGGTTGTGCAGGACGGTCTGGCGGCCGCGAAAGGTTAAGGATAAGGTTTCCGCGTGAGACCTTATCCAATTGCTCTAATTCTGGCGGCCCTGCTTCCCTCCCTCGCGGCCGCGCAGGTGAAGGTTAACCCCGCCGCCCTGGCACAGTTGGCGGGAATCCCCCCGGCACGGCCCGCGGCGGCGCCTGCCCCGCCGGCCAAGCCTGCCTGGCACCCCGCGCGCCGCGTGATCCGTGTCGTGAAACCGGCGCCGCTCAAGCCCCTCCCGCCCTCCGCCGCGCCAGCCATGGCCAAGCCCGTGCCCGCGCCCGCGCCCGTGGCAACGCCGCAGGCGCTGGTGGTGGCGTTCGCCCCCGGCAGCGCAACCCTGCCCGCCGGCACCACGGCGGCGCTGAAGCCCTTTTGCGAGGCTCGCGGCGTCATCAGCATTGACGCGCGCGCCCCCGCCGACCCCAGCGACCCTTCGTTGGCCATGCGGCTCTCGCTGGCCCGCGCCCTGGCGCTGCGCGACGCGCTGACCTCCTGCGGCGTGGCGTCACAAAACATTCTGCCCCGGGCACTGGGTTCCATGCCAGGGAAGAACGACGATGAAGCCGTACTTGGAGTGCAGAAATGACCCGGCCGACCAGTTATCTCATCCGCATGATCGTATTCTGCTTCGTGGTTTACGGCGTGGCGGCGGTCATCTCCCCGGCGCTGGCCCGCTTCTACATGGCCAACCCGGTGGTCAACTCGGTCATCGTCGTGGTGGAACTGTTCGGCGTGTTCTGGAACCTGCGGCAGGTGCAGCGGCTTAATCCGGAGGTTGACTGGGTGGACGAATTCCGCCGCCCGCGCCAGAAGCTGGAGCAAGCGCCACCGCCCGTGCTGCTTGCCCCCATGGCGCGCATGCTGCACGGCCGGGCTGACGGCGAACGCCGCATCACGCTCTCCGGCACGGCGATGCGCACCATCCTGGATGGTATTTCAAGCCGGCTCGATGAGAGCCGCGAGCTTTCACGCTACGTCACCGGCGTGATGATCTTCCTCGGCCTGCTCGGCACCTTTTGGGGCCTGCTGCACACGGTCTCCTCGGTCGCCGCCGTCATCAACGGCATGAACCTGGCCGGAGGCGATGTGAACGCGATGTTCGCGCAGCTGAAAGGCGGGCTGGCCGGGCCGCTCGCGGGCATGGGCACGGCGTTCTCCTCCTCGATGTTTGGTCTCTCCGGCGCCCTCATCCTCGGCTTTCTGGACCTCACCGCCGGCCAGGCGCAAAACCGCTTCTTCAACGAGCTGGAGGAATGGCTGGCCGGGCTCACCCGGCTCTCCAGCGGCACGCTGGCCGGCGATGGTGAAGGCAGCGTGCCGGTTTATGTGCAGGCGCTGCTGGAGCAGACGGCGGAAAACATGGACTCGCTGCAGCGCGTGCTCTCCCGCGGCGAGGATAGCCGCGCCCAGGGCAACGCCGCGCTGCTGGGCCTGAACGAGCGCATGGCCAACCTGGCCGACACTTTGCAGATGAACCAGCAGCTCATGGTCCGGCTGGCCGACAAACAGGGCGGCGATGATGTCCAGCGCTCGCATCTGCGCAATATCGAACTGCTGCTGAACCAGCTGCTGACCGAGACCGAACAGGGCCGCATGCAGACCACCAACGAGCTGCGCAGCGATCTGAAAATCCTGACCCGCACCATCGCCGCCCTGGCGGATGACGCCCGGACATGAGCCGCAAGCGCAGCGGCAGCAACGGGCTGGAGGCATGGCCGGGCTATGTCGACGCGCTTTCCACGCTGCTCATGGTCACCATCTTCGTGCTGCTGGTGTTCGTGCTGGCCGAGGCGTTTTTATCCTCGGCGCTCAGCGGCAGCGACAACACAATCGCGCAACTGCGCGACCAGATCGCCCAGCTCACCCAGAGCCTTTCAATGGAAACCGCGAAGGACACAACCCTGGCGCAGGAGCTTTCCGCGCTCAACGCGCAGCTGGCGAGCGCCCAGGCGGCCAATGCGGGGCTGAACCAGCAGGTGAGCGCCGATGCCGCGACGATCTCGGGTTTGCAGAGCCAGGGCAAGACCCTGCAAGCGCAACTGTCTGACGCGCAGGCCCAGGCGGCAGCCAGCGCCGGGCGCATCAGCGCGTTGCAGGCACAGATGGACGCCCAGGCCCAGGCGCAGGCCAATGCCGGGCCAGGATTGCAGGATCAGCTTGCCGCGCAGACCAAAATTTCGCATGACGCGCTGGCCCAGGTCGCCCTGCTAAACCAGCAGATCGCGGCAATGCGCGCGCAGCTTGCGGCGCTGGCCCAGGCGCTGGACGCAGCCCAGGCCGCCGATGCCAAGGATAACGTGCAGATCACCGATCTCGGCAAGCGGCTCAACGAGGCGCTGGCCCGCAAGGTGGAAGAATTGCAGCAGTACCAGAGCGTGTTTTTCCGCACCTTGAGCGAGAGCCTGAAGGGCGAGAAAAACATCAAGGTCGTCGGCGATCGTTTCGTCTTCGAGAGCGACGTGCTGTTCCCCGTGGATGAGGCAACCATCACCCCGGCGGGCGCCACGGAAATCGCCCAGGTGGCCGCGGCCGTCAAGGAAATCGCGGTCAAGATTCCGCCTGATGTGAACTGGGTGCTTTCGGTGGATGGCTATGCGGATGCGCAGCCGATCACCGGCGGGCCGTTCAAATCGAACTTTGATCTCTCCTCGGCCCGCGCACTGGCGGTGCTGGACCTGCTGATCGCCGACGGCGTGCCGCAGAACCGGCTGGTCACCTCCGGCATGGGCGCCAACAACCCGATCGCGCCAGGCAACACCCCGGCGGACTACGCGCAAAACCGCCGGATTGAATTCAGGCTGACCACACCATGATGAACGGCCCCGGCCTGGCCGAGGCAAAGGCCGAACTGCGCAAACGGGCCATGGCCGCCCGCAATGCGTGCAACCCCGCGCTGGGGCAAGACCTTGCCCGGCATGTGCTGGAAAATTGCCCGCCGCCGCCCGGCGCCGTGGTCGCCGGGTATTGGCCGATGGGCGATGAGATCGACATCCGCCCGCTGCTGTATGCGCTGGCGGCGCGGGGGGTTGTGCTCTGCCTGCCGGAAACCCCGCCGCGCGGGCATCCGCTGGTGTTCAAAACATGGCAGCCGGGCGCTACGCTTTTGCCGGGCCGGTTCGGCACGTCGCATCCGGCGGGCGAGATTGCGCGGCCGGATTTCGTGCTGATGCCGCTGCTGGCGTTTGACGCGAAGGGAAACCGGCTGGGCTATGGCGGCGGATATTATGACCGCACGCTGGCGGCGCTGCCCGCCGCATTCAGGTTGGGCTGCGCCTTCGCGGCGCAGGAGGTCGAGACCGTGCCAACCGGTGAAAATGATCTAAAAATACACGCCATCGCCACGGAAATTTCCTTCCGCCGGTTTCAGCCCGCCTGAATCCAGCAATGAACGGCCACAAAAAAACGGCGCCCTTTCGAGGTGCCGTTTTTTTGATTGCCCATCGAAGGGCGCAGCCCTTCGCGGGGTCGAGGGGCAGAGCCCCTCGCCTTACCTACTTACGCAGCCCGTGAGAAATTCCGCTTCTCGCCATACTGCGGGCGCTTGGGCTTACGCACCACCAGGTCTGGATGGCGCGCGGGCTTCTTCGTCGCGGCGGCATGCGCCGGGCGGGTGCCGCTGGCAACGTTCATCTTCACCCCGGTCAGCTTCTCGATCGAGTTAAGGAACCCAAGCTCCGTCGCGTCGCAAAGGGCCACGGCAATGCCGGTGGCGCCGTTGCGCGCGGTCCGGCCAATGCGGTGGACATAGCTTTCCGGCTCGTTGGGCAGCTCGTAGTTGATGACGTGGGAAACGCCCGCCACATCGATGCCGCGCGCGGCCAGATCGGTCGCGACCAGCACCCGCACGTTGCCCGCGCGGAAATCCTCCAGCGCGCGCTGGCGGGCGTTCTGGCCCAGATTGCCGTGCATGGCGGTGGCGGAGATTTTCTCCTGCGTGAGCTGCAAGGCCACACGGTCCGCGCCGCGCTTGGTGCGGGTGAAGACGATGGCGCGGGTCATCGAACCATCACGCAGCAGGGTGCTGAGCAGATGGCGCTTGCCCGAGCCTTCGACGAAATGCACATGCTGCTCCACCAGCACCGGGGTGGAGGCCACCGGCTCGATGGAAACGCGCACCGGCTCGCGCAGCAGGCCTTCAGCCAGGGAGAGAATTTCCTTCGGCATGGTGGCCGAGAACAGCGCGGACTGGCGGCGCGCCGGCAGCTGGGCAACCACCTTGCGGATGTCGGGCATGAAGCCGAGATCGAGCATGCGGTCAGCCTCGTCGAGCACAAAGAACTGGCACTGGTCGATGATCAGGTTGCGCGTGCTCATCAGGTCGCAAATGCGCCCCGGTGTGCCCACCACGATATCCGCCCCGCGCGACATGCGGTTGACCTGGCCGGTACGGCCCACGCCGCCGACCACGAGCACGGTGTTCAGCGCCAGGCCGGTGCCGAATTTCTTGAACTCCTGCTCGATCTGCACCGCGAGTTCGCGCGTGGGCGAGAGGATGAGCGCGCGCGTGCCAAAGCGGCGCGGACGCAGCGGGCTGGCGGCCATCTGCTGCAAAATGGGCAGCGCGAAGGCGGCGGTTTTGCCAGTGCCGGTCTGGGCGGTGCCCAGAACGTCACGCCCGGCGAGACCAGCCGGCAAGGCGCCGGCCTGAATGGGGGTAGGTTTGTTAAAGCCGCTGTTTTTCAGGGCCTGGAGAATCGGCGTGGCAAAGCCAAAGGATTCAAAGGTAACTTCAGTCATAAAAATAAACGTCTCCGGCGCCGCAACCATATGGCTTGCAGCGATAATGTCCGGTTTCCACGCGCGATTTTGGATTGGACGGGTAAAACAATGCCCGGGAAGGGCGTTCCCGCCCCAATAGACAAATCAACCGCCAAGGCCGAATCAAGGATCCGGTCGCGCATTCGCGGTCGACGACGGCTTATGCGCATGGTGCGGCGCAAAACGCAAGAAAACATTTGCAGGGCAGGCGTGCGGCAACAAAAAACCCAGGAAGCGGGGGGCTTCCTGGGTTTTGGCGCAAGCGGCGCTGGCTGCCGGTTCAGTCCCCCGCGGCGGGGTGCATGTCGCTGATACGCGCCGGGGCGGCCTGTTTCGCCGGGGCCTGCACCGGCTTGGGCGCCGGGGCGGGCATGGCGGCGAGAATGGCGACCGAGACCGAGGCCAGGTAAGGTAGCGACTGGGTGAACAGCACCGCGCACCAGAGCCTGGTTTCCAGCGTCGCCCAGTGGTGGCCAAAGCCAACCCCCAGCAGCGCGCCCCAGGTGAGCACCAGCAGCACCAGCTCCTCGCGGGACATCACCAGCCCCTGCACCAGCGCGGGGGCGTTCTTCATCTTGGGCGTGCGCAGGAAGGGCAGGCTGTTGGAGAACAACCCCTTCCACACCGCCTTGCCGATGCTGTGCGAGAGCGCCAGCCCGGCAACCGCCGCGCCCACGCGGTCCACAAAGCCGCACGGCACGCGGTTTTTGTACAGGGCCAGTATCTGCACGATCTTGAAGAAGAACAGGCCGATGGAAGGCAGCATGAACAGCGCGATCGGGAATTCAAAGCGCACGGGGTCCAGGATCAGCCCGGCCGACCACGCAAGCCCCAGGCCAAGGAACACCAGACCCAGCGCATCGCCAAACCAGGGCACCCAGCCGGTGATGAAGTGCCAGCGTTGGCCCAGCGTCAGCTCGTGGTTAAAGGGCGAGAACAGCGCGCGCCAGTTGGCCCGCACGATGCGCATGGCGCCATAAGCCCAGCGGTAGCGCTGCTTGCGGAAGGCGTTGTAGTCATCAGGCATCACGCCCTTGCCAAAGCTCTTCTTGGAATACACCGCCTCATACCCGGCGCGGAACAGGCGCAGGCCAAGCTGGCTGTCCTCGGTGATGCACCATTCCGCCCAGCCGTTCTCGTTGATGAGCGCGGCCTTGCGCACCAGAGTCATGGTGCCGTGCTGGATGATGGCGTTACGCTCGTTGCGGGCCACCATGCCGGCGTGGAAGAAGCCCGCATATTCCCAGAACATCATGCGCTTGAACAGGCTGCCGTCATTATCGCGGTAATCCTGCGGCGACTGCGTGAACCCAACCTTCGGATCATCGAACGCCGGCGCCATGGAGCGCAGCCAGTCAGGCTCCACGATGTAGTCGCTGTCGATCACGCCGATCACCTCGGCATCCGGCGCGGTCTCGCGCAGCGCGAAGTTGAGCGCACCGGCCTTGAAGCCCTTGTACTTGCCCAGCGTGAAGAAGCGGAATTTTGGCCCCAGGCGCGCGCAATGCTCAGCCACCGGCTCCCACACCTTGGGGTCCTTGGTGTTATTGTCGACCACCAGCACCTCGAAGCGGTCATAATCCAGCGCCGCCAGGGCATCGAGCGTCTGGCACACCATGTGCGGCGGCTCGTTGCAAATGGGCAGGTGGATGGAGACCTTCGGCAGCCTGGCGCCGGCCGGCGCCGGGATCGGCTCGAAATGCCGCTTGGCGACCCGGCCATAGATGGTTTCCACCAGGTCGAAGCTGTCGGCGATGAGCAGGAAGAGCAGCAGCCCCTGGCCCGCGGCCAGCGCGCCCCACACGGCGGCGGCGCTGAGCGAGAGATAAGTCTCGCTCATGGTCATGAACAGCATCGCCAGCGTGGCGGTGAAGCCCTCCACCAGCGCCGCGAAGATGAACTTGCCGGAGAAGCGGATGTCCGGCCGGCGCGAGAGCAGCGCCATGGTGGCGGCCAGGCTCAGCAGCGCCGCGCCCAGGGCGTAGAAAATCCACTGCGGGTTGTTCTCAACCGGCCCGGTGAGCGACCATTTAGGCTGGCGGCCCAGCGTATACATGCCCCAGTATCCGGCGGCGCGGCCCTCAAAGCTCGTCTTCCAGGGCTGGTCGAACGCCTCCATCACGAAATACTGGAGATGATCCTTGGCCGCGAGGTTGAAAAAGTCGCGCATGAAGCGGGCCTGGTTGACCGTGCTGGCGCGCGCCGCGCCAATGTCGATGCCATCGGAGGGCCAGCCGATCTCACCGATCACGATGCGCTTGTTGGGGAATTTGTCATGCACCTCGGCCAGGCGGTGCATGGCGTCCTGCACGGCGATGCTCTCCGGCACGCCTTCCCAGTAGGGCAGCAGATGCACGGTGATGAAGTCAACGGAATTGGCGAGTTCGGGGTGCTTCAGCCACACATGCCAAGGCTCGGCGGTGGAAACCGGCACATGCGTCTGCGCTTTCATCTGCGCGATGTCGGCCATCAGCTCGGGCACCGGCAAATCGCCGCGCAAAATGGTTTCATTGCCGACCATGATCTGCTTCACATCCGGGTTGGCATTGGCAACCTGCACCACCTTCGCCAGTTCCGCGGCATTGGCCGCCGGGTGGCGGTCCAGCCAGGCGCCGAGGGTGACGTTCAGGTTCATCCCCTCGGCCAGAGCCGGGATCTGCCCCAGAATGCCCTGAACCGTATAGGTGCGGATGTTATGGGTGTGCGCCGCGGCCAGCGCGAGATCGGATTTGATCTGCGCAACGCTGGGGTAGCGGTTGGTCTGCGGGTTTTCCCCCGCGTGGAAGGGCGAGAAGGCCAGGCCGCCAATCTCCCCGCTGTAGGGGGGGATATCCGTAACCGGCCGGTTGAACCCAGCCCAAAGCCCAAAGGCGAGCACGCCAACGCCGAGCGATGCCGCCCAGGAGCTGGGGCTGGCCCAGCCGCGGCGCGCCTTGCGGGTGGAAACTTGCGGAGACTGGCGGCGGATTTGTGACTGAAACGTCATGGTGCAGGTCCAGATTTGTGCGAGACAAGCCTCGCACGCCGCAATGTATGGTTACCCAAAGCGGCGGGGTCTGGGCGCGATTGTGTCCCGATTGTGGCATTATGAAATTTTCGCAAGGTCGCGAGGCTGCATTTTGCGTGGATTGGGACTAGAACGCGCGTATGACTCTCGCTCTGCTACTGCTGATCCTGGCCATCCTCATCCTCCTGAACGGCGCTTTTGCCTTGAGCGAGCTGGCGCTGGTCTCCGCCCGGCGGGCCATGCTCACGCTCATGGAGCGCCAGGGCCTGCGCGGCGCGGCGCGCGCGCGCCTACTGGCTGACAATCCGCAGAGCTTTCTGCCCGCCTCGCAATTTGGCATCACGCTCATCGGCATCCTCATCGGCGTGTTCGGCGGCGACCAGCTGGCCAGCCATCTGACCCCGGCCCTGGCCCATGCCCCGTTCCTCGCGCCTTATGCCAAGCCGCTGGCGCTGTTGCTCACCGTGCTGGGCATCACCTTCTTCACCCTGGTGTTCGGTGAGCTGGTGCCCAAACAACTGGCCCTGCGCCACCCTGAGCGCGTGGCCGCGGTCATCGCGCAGCCGCTCGCACTTCTGGGCATGGCGGCAACCCCCGTGGTCTGGCTGCTCGGCGCCACCACCACGCTGGTGCTGCGCGCCTTCGGCCCCGCCGGCGAGGACCGCCGCGCCATGAGCGAGGAAGAACTCAAGGCCATGCTGGCGGAGGGCGCGGAAACCGGCGTGCTGGAGACCGAGGAGCGCGACATCATCGAGCGCGTGCTCCGCCTGGCCGATAAACCCGTGCGCGCGATCATGACACCGCGCACCGAAATCACCTGGATAGACCGCACAGCGCCGCGTGCCGCCATCATCGCCACGCTGCGCGCCGCCCCCCATTCGCGCTTCGTGGTCTGCGACGGCGCGATCGACAACGTCGCCGGCATCGTCCAGGCCAAGGACATCCTGGACCGCGTGCTCGACGGCAAGGACTTCTCCCTGGCCGCCGCCATGCGCCAGCCTATGGCCATTCCCGATTCGGTCTCCGCCCTGGAAGCCCTGGAGCACCTCAAGTCCGACCAGCTCGGCATCGCCATCGTGCTCGATGAATACGGCAGTTTCGAGGGCATGGTCACCGCGGCGGACGTGCTGGAAGCCATCGTCGGCGACGCCGGCGACACCGGCCCCAAGGAAGGCGCCGACTCGCCCGAGGCCGATTTTTACGAGCTGGACGGCCTCACCCCCGTTGACGAAATAAAAGCCCGCCTGCACCTGCCGGCCCTGCCCGCCGAGGGCACCTACCACACGCTGGGCGGCCTCATCCTCGCTTTGCTGCAACGCCCGCCGCGCAAGGGCGACGCCATCGTCTTCGGCGGCTGGAAGTTTGACGTGCTGGCCATGGACGGCCGCCGCGCCGAGCGCGTGCGCGTCGCCCGGGACACGGCGTAACGCCCAATCCGCCGCCCGCATCAATCGTCGCGGTGAACGCGCTCCATGCGCTCATGGCGCTCCTGGGCTTCAATGGAGAGCGTCGCAATCGGCCGCGCCTCCAACCGGCGCAGGCCAATCGGCTCGCCGGTTTCCTCGCAATAGCCGTAAGTGCCGTTCTCGATGCGCTGCAACGCCTGGTCGATCTTGCCGATCAGCTTGCGCGCGCGGTCGCGGGTGCGCAGTTCCAGCGCCCGGTCGGTCTCCACGCTGGCGCGGTCGGTAATATCGGCCTCAAGGATGCCGCCTTCCCCCAGCGAAGCCAGAGTGCCGTTGGCTTCCTTCACCAGATCCGCCCGCCAGCGCAGCAGCTTCTGGCGGAAATATTCGGTTTGCATGGGATTCATGAACTCCTCGGTATCCGAGGGGCGGTAGTCCGGTGGCAACGAGATGAGCATGCCGTCCGTATCCTTCAATTCAATTCAGGTAGGCCGTAACTGGCCCCCGTGGTTGAGCAGGCTTATAGCGATGCCCCCCGGCCAAGCCAAGGCCGCAAAAGCACTAAACCCAAAGGGGCGCCGACAATGCCCGCCGCGCAGGTTTCCCGTTTTTTTTCAGCGCCCGGTCTGGAAGACCGCCTTGCTCCATGCCATTTATCACGCCATGCTGATTAAAAAATCATGACAATATGCCCCAGCTGACCCCTTCCGCCCTCGCCTGGACCTTGCAGGACGCCGTGGCCTTGGCCACCGCCTGGGGTGCCGGTACCCGCTTGGCGCGCGGTACTGATGCCGGCAACGCCATTCTCGCCCCCGCCGGCTTGGCGCTGAGCGGGCAAGAAGTCACCGCCGCCCTGCAAACCAGCCCGGCCCGCCTGTTTTTCAGCTTCGGCAACCAGGAGGCCACGCCCGATGCCAACGCCCTGGCCCCGCTGCTGGATTGCCTGATCGAACAATCCGGCACCGGCTTCATGGCGGCGAGCTTCGCGGCCCCGGCGCTGGGGCGCACGGTGTATCAGGGGCATCTGTTCCAGGATGGGCGGCTGGCCGTCAATCTGCACCATGCGTTGCGCCCGGCGCTCTCCGGCCGGGTGGCGGTGGTGCAGCATGAGGTGGTGGCCGCCGGGGTTCCCGCCATCCGGCGCAAGCTCGCCGCGTTCAAGGAGCAAGGCGCCGCGCTGGCGCTGCTTGATGCCGTGGACATCGCCCAATGCGCCGCCATTGCCGCCGCCGTGGAGGCCCAGCCGCTCAGCGGCGGCCCCGCCTGGCTTTGCCCGGCTGAAACCGGCCATGCCGCAGAGGCGCCCGGCGGCGCGCTGGCCATCCTCTCCGGCGCGCTGGACCGCCAAACCCTCTACCAGCTCGGCGCCGCGCGGCATGCCCTGCCCTTCCTGCAAGTTGATCCCGCCGCCCCCAACCCGGCGGCCCAAGCCCTCGCCTGGGCGCAAACCCAGGGCGGGCAGCCCTTCATCATCACCGCTTCCACCACGCCGGACAAATTACACCACGGCCTCCCGGTCGCCGCGATTCTCGCGGACATCGCCGCCGGGCTGGCCGGTGCCGGGGTGCGCCGCTTCGTGCTCACCGGCAACGACACCGCCAGCGCAATCCTTGACCGTCTGCACGTGCACACCCTCGAAACCGGCGCCGCCACGGCCGGGCTGCGCTGGCTCAGCGGTGGAAACCACCATTTTTTACTCAAACCAGGAGGCTTTGGCGCGCGCGATCTGTTTCTCGGCGGATTTGAGCCACAGATACGCCTTAATGCCACGGCTGAATGAGCCTATGAACATCGAACCAAAATTCCTCACTTTGCCCGAAACCGCCCCCGGCACACCGCTCATCTCGGTCGTGGTGCCCGTGCATAACGAGGCCGCGAACATCCCGCCGCTGATCGCCGCCATCAGCGCGGCGCTGGCCGGAATCGAGCATGAGATCGTCTATGTTGACGATGGCAGCACCGATGCCAGCCCGAAAATCCTGGCTGAAATCGCCGCCCGCCTGCCCACCCTGGTGCGCGTGCGCCACCGCAGCAGCTGCGGCCAGAGCGCCGCGGTCATCACCGGGGTCAAAACCGCGCGCGGCAGCTTCATCGCCACTCTAGACGGCGACGGCCAGAACGACCCGGCGGACATCCCCGCGATGCTGGACGCCGCCCTCACCGCCGAGGCCCATGGCGCCAAACCGGTGCTGATCGCGGGCCACCGCGTTACCCGCAAAGACTCCGAAGCCAAACGCTGGGGCTCGCGCATCGCCAACGCCGTGCGCGGCTATCTGCTGCGCGACGGTACACCCGACACCGGCTGCGGCCTAAAACTCTTCCGCCGCGCGGCGTTTCTCGAACTCCCGCATTTCGACCATATCCACCGTTTCCTGCCGGCACTTTTCATCCGTGCCGGCGGCCGCGTCGTCTCCGTGCCGGTGCGCCACCACCAGCGCACCCACGGCGCCTCGCATTACGGCACATGGGACCGCCTGAAAGTCGGCATCGTCGACCTCTTCGGTGTCGCCTGGCTGCAACGGCGCTGGAAACAACCGCAAATTGACCCAACCCCATGAGCGAACCGATGAGCGAGCGCATCAACCGCAACCCCACCGCCATCGCCGCCACCCGCGCCTTAAAACCCGCCCTGATGGCCGGCGGCATGATCGCGATCGCCGCCGCGCTGCCGCTGCTCGGCGCCGCCTCGGCGCAGGCGGAGCTTGTGCATCTGGTCGCCAGGGGCGGGGTGCAAGGCCCCGCGATGTTCCTGCTCGCCGCGACCTTCCTCATCACCATCGGCCTGCCGCGCCAGGTGCCCGCCTTCGTCGCGGGCTACGCCTTCGGCCCGTGGTATGGCACCGCCATCGCTTTGGTCGCGCAGGTGCTCGCCTGCAGCCTCGATTTCATCTGGGCGCGCGCCATCGGGCAGAGTTTCATCCACCGCTATTTCGGCAAGACGCTGACCAGGATTGACTCCACGCTCTCCGCCCAGCCCTTCGTCGCCACCCTCACCCTGCGGCTGATGCCGGTGGGCAGCAACATCCTGCTCAACCTCGCCGCCGGACTCTCCTCCATCCCCGCGCTGCCCTTCCTTGCCGGCTCCTCGCTCGGCTTTATCCCGCAAACCCTCATCTTCGCCGTGTTCGGCCAGGGCAGCGCGCCCAGCCATGAGCACATGCTGCTGCTCGGCGGCGTCATGTTCGCGGCCTCGGTGGCCCTGGGCATGGTGTTGTTCCGCCGTTCGCGCCGGCTGGCCGCTTAATCCGCCGGGGCGCCGTGGCGGCTTACCGCCCCTTCGGCGCCGGAATGCTGTTCAAATACACGGCAATATCCCCCGCGTCCTGGAAGGTGAGCGCGCAGGGCAGCACACTGCCCCTGGCGATCGCGAAATGCGTACCCCGCAACAACAGATGCGGACCATCAGGCGAGAGGCTAACACGCTGCCCCGCCGGAATGTCCAAGCTCCGCAACGGCTTGCCCGCCGCATCCACCAGCGTCGTGGTATCGGCGATCGGGCAGCTCCAACCGGTGAGAACGTCCCCGGCCGCGCTGGTGTTATGGATTTGTATAAACCCCTGCGTCGCGGCGCCGATATCTTTCGTCCGCCAGACCGCGCCATGATCCGCGATCATGTCCTGCCCGGCCAGAGCGGCCGCCGGCGTGGCCAAAAACAGCGCCGCCAGCACGGCGCCCCCCAGATAATTCTTCATGTCAGACGCTTTCATGCGAGGATTTCAAGTTTTTCGATTCGCCAGGCGGCGGGCTCCCTGGCCGCCAGATCATACCATTGCGCCATCAGCGGATGCGCCCGCACAGCCGCGCCATACGCGGCGGCGGCGGCGCTGAGCGGCGGCTGATAGATCAAAAACCGCGCCGCCACCGGCGCGAACATCGCATCGGCGGCGGTAAAGGCCGCGCCGAACAAATACGGGCCACCCGCGCCGTAGGCTGCCCGCGTTTGCGACCATATAGCGTCAATGCGCGCAACATCCGCCAGACTCTCCGGAGTCTGCCCCAGGCCAGGGCAGCTGCGCCTCAGGCTCATCGGCATCGCCAGCCGCAGCGCGCGGAACCCGCTATGCATCTCCGCCGCAATGGCCCGCGCATGCGCGCGCGCAATGCGCTCGCCCGGCCACAGCGCCGGGTTAATCTCCGCGCAATATTCCGCGATGGCGAGGCTATCCCACACCCGCGCGCCCTCATGCTCCAGATACGGCACCATCCCGCTGGGAGACGCCGCCTTCACCGCCGGGGTGCTGCCCCCGGCCAGTGGAATCACGATCTCCTCAGCCTCGATCCCCGCCAGCCTGACCATAAGCCAGCCGCGCAGCGACCACGACGAATAGCCCCGCGTGCCCAGAAAAAGTCTCCCCGCCATCACTCCGCCTCCCCCGCTGCCGGCCCCGCGATAGCATGTTTTGGCCACCGCATCAGCCTATGATAACCAGCCCGCATGAACCGCGCACCCCCCCTCGCCTGGGCCGGACTCCTTTTGGCCCGCCCGCTTATCATGGGCATCCTCAACGTCACGCCCGATTCCTTCTCTGACGGCGGCTTGCACGCCACGGCCGAGGCCGCGATCGCCGCGGGCGCCGCCATGCGCGAAGCCGGGGCGGACATCATCGACATCGGCGGCGAAAGCACCCGCCCCGGCGCCGCGCCAGTCTCCACCGCGCAGGAGATTGAGCGCATCCTCCCCGCCATCACGGCGCTCGCCGCCCAGGGCGCGGTCATCTCAGTGGACACCCGCAACGCCGCCACCATGGCCGCGGCGCTCAACGCGGGCGCGCGCATCATCAACGATGTCTCCGGCCTCACGCACGACCCCGCCGCCCCCGCCCTGGCGGCCAAACGCGGCTGCCCGGTGGTGCTCATGCACACCCGCGGCACCCCCGCCACCATGAACGCCCAGGCGCATTACACCGATATCGCAACCGAGGTTCTGGCCGAGCTGACGCAGCGGCGCGACGCCGCCTTGGCCGCCGGAATCGCACCAGAGGCCATCGCGCTCGACCCCGGCCTCGGCTTTGCCAAGCACGGCGCGCAAAACCTCACCCTCCTGCAAGCCACCGCCCGCTTCGCGGCGCTTGGCCACCCGCTGCTCATCGGCCTGTCGCGCAAAAAATTCATCGGCGAATTCGGCGGCGAGCCCAACCCGGCCAAACGCGGACCAGGGTCCATCGCCGCCGGGCTTTATGCCGTGGCCCAAGGGGCGCATATATTGCGCGTGCATGACGTGCCGGAGACGGTGCAAGCCCTGCGCATCTGGCAAAGACTTAACCGCGAGTGACAATGGACCAAACTCCCAAACGCCGCCTTTTCGGCACGGACGGCATTCGCGGCACCGCGAACACCGCGCCCATGACCGCCGAAATGGCCCTCAAGCTCGGCCAGGCCGCCGGGCTGCTGTTCACCCGCGGCAACCACCGCCACCGCGTCATCATCGGCAAGGACACACGGCTCTCCGGCTACATGCTGGAGCCCGCCCTCACCGCCGGCTTCATCAGCGCCGGCATGAACGTCACCCTGGCAGGCCCCCTGCCCACCCCCGCCATCGCCATGCTCACCCGCTCACTGCGGCTTGACCTCGGCGTGGTCATCTCCGCCTCGCACAACCCCTATGAGGACAACGGCATCAAGCTCTTCGGCCCGGACGGCGCCAAGCTCTCGGATGAAACCGAGATGGAGATCGAGGCCCTGATGGCGACCGACCTCTCAGCCCGCCTCGCCGCCTCGGGCAAGCTCGGCCGCGCCTCGCGCCTGGTGGATGCCGCCGGGCGCTACATCGAGGCTGCCAAATCCTCCCTGGCGCGCGGCCTGCGGCTGGATGGCCTGCGCATCGTGCTCGATTGCGCGCATGGCGCGGCCTACAAGGTCGCCCCCGCCGCCCTCTGGGAGCTGGGCGCCACCGTCATCTCCATCGGCGTCGAGCCGGACGGCTTCAACATCAACCGCGAGGCCGGTTCCACCGTGCCCCAACACCTCTGCGCCGCCGTGCTGGAGCATGGCGCCGACATCGGCATCGCCCTGGACGGCGACGCCGACCGCGTCATCCTTGCCGACGAACACGGCGAGATCATCGACGGTGACCAGATCCTCGGCCTCATCGCGCGTGACATGCACGAGGCCGGGCGCCTCACCGGCGGCGGCATCGTCGCCACCGTCATGTCCAACCTCGGGCTGGAGCGCTTCCTCGGCGCCCACGGGCTCGCCCTGCACCGCACCAAGGTGGGAGACCGCTACGTGGCCGAGGCCATGCGCGAGCGCGGCATCAACCTCGGCGGCGAACAATCCGGCCATGTCATCCTCTCCGATTTCGCAACCACCGGCGACGGGCTGATCGCCGCCCTCCAGGTGCTCGCCGTACTGGTCCGCTCCGGCAAACCCGCCTCGGCAGCCTGCCGGGTGTTCACCCCCTTGCCGCAGCTTTTGCGCAACGTGCGCTTCTCCGGCGCCTCGCCGCTGCGCCTGGCGCATATCCAAACCGCCATCGCCCAGGCGGGCGAGCGGCTCGGCAACACCGGGCGCGTGCTCATCCGCCCCTCCGGCACCGAACCGCTGATCCGCGTGATGGCCGAGGGCGAGGACAACGCGCTCATCCAGACCATCGTCGGCGAATTATGCGAGACCATCGCCCTGGCCACGGTCTGAATGTTTCGCGTCCTAACCATAGCCGGGTCTGATTCCGGCGGCGGCGCCGGCACCGAGGCCGACATCAAAACCATTACCGCGCTCGGCGGCTACGCCTGCACCAGCATCACCGCGGTCACCGCGCAAAACACCCTGGGCGTGGCCGGCGTGCATGCCTTACCGGCGGCTTTCGTGCGCCTCTCCATCGAGACCGTGCTGGCTGACATCGGCGCCGACGCCATCAAGCTCGGCATGCTCACCAATGAGGAGATCATCCGCGCCGTCGCCGCCTGCCTGCCCGCCGGCGTGCCCCTGGTGCTGGACCCGGTGATGGTCGCCACCTCCGGCGCCGTGCTGCTGCCTGATGCCGCCATCGCCGCCCTGCGCGAACAACTGCTCGCGCGCGCCACGCTGGTCACCCCCAACCTGCCCGAAGCCGCCAAACTCACCGGCCTGCCCGTGCGCACACAGGACGAACAAATCGCCGCCGGCCGCGCGCTGCTGGCGATGGGCGCCAAGGCCGCCCTCATCAAAGGCGGCCACGCCAGCGGTGACATGTTAACCGACTACCTCATCACCCCGGAGGCGGTGGAAGCCATCTCCCTGCCGCGCCTGCCCACCAGAAACACCCACGGCACCGGCTGCACCCTGGCCTCCGCCATCGCCACCGGCCTCGCCCAGGGCATGGACCTCTCCGCCGCCGTCCACCGCGCCCGCAATTATCTGCAACAGGCCATCGCCACCGCGCCAGGTTTTGGCGCTGGACACGGCCCGGTGAACCATCTGATCAGTAGGGTAGGCGGCGCGCAGCGTAACCCATCGCTTTGCGCTCCGTCCGCCGGTTAATGGGTGGCGCTACCCTCCGCCTCAACTCATTCCATATCCGAATCAAACCTGCACAAATTGGGGTGCAAGCAAAAAATTA
>NZ_JAQTZC010000022.1 GCF_028687955.1 Acidocella sp. | reverse complement strand
CTAGACCTCGAAATCGCCAAGGGCGAGGTCGCCGGTTTCATCGGCCCCAACGGCGCGGGTAAATCCACCACCATCCGCCTGCTTTGCGGCCTGCTGCGCCCAACCTCGGGCAGCGCCAGCGTCGCGGGGTATGATATCGTCCGCCAGCCGGACATCGTGCGCCTGCACATCGGCTACATGTCGCAAAAATTCTCCCTCTACGGCGACCTCACGGTGCATGAGAACCTGCGCTTCTTCGCCGGCATCTATCAGGTGCCGCGCCCGCAAATCCCGGAGCGCATCGCCTTTGCGGTGTCCATGGCGGGGCTTGAGGGACGCGAGGGCGCGCTGGTGCACACGCTGGCCGGCGGCTGGAAGCAGCGCCTGGCGCTGGGCTGCGCCATATTGCACCGCCCGCCGGTGCTGTTTCTTGACGAGCCAACCTCCGGCGTGGAGCCCGAGGCGCGGCGCCGCTTCTGGGACCTCATCCACACCCTGGCGGCCGATGGCGTGACCATTCTTGTCTCCACCCATTACATGGACGAAGCCGAATACTGTAACCGCATCGCGCTGATCGACGCGGGCCGGCTCATCGCCCTGGGCAGCCCCGGCGAGCTGCGCCGCCACGAGCTTGGCGGGCAGCTCTTCGAGCTGGAATGCCCCACGCTGGGCGCCACTCTGGCCGCCGCCCGCCAGACGCCAGGCGTCATCGAAGCCGCCATTTTCGCGGATAAGCTGCATGTACTGCTGCGCGCGGGCACCAGCGGCGAGGCGCTGCTCGCCCACCTTGCCGCCCAGGGCATGAAAGCTGGCCCCATCCGCGCCATCCTGCCCAGCCTGGAGGATGTATTCGTGCAGCTGGTCTCCCGGCGGCAGGAGGCCAGCCCATGAACCCGCGCCGCACCCTGGCCATCGCCTACAAGGAGACCTTGCAGGTCTGGCGCGACCCGCGCAGCCTCGCCATCGCCCTGCTCATGCCGCTGATGCAGATGGTCCTCCTCGGCTACGGCATCAGCCTGGACATCAAACACGTCCCCTTGTGCCTCTACGATCAGGAAAACAGCCAGACCAGCCGCGAGATGCTCCAGGATTTCACCGCCTCCGGCTGGTTCAAAACCGCCGCCATCCTGGGCAGCAACCGCTCGGTGCGCGCCGCGATGGACAACGCCACCTGCATCGGTGCCCTGGTCATTCCGGTGAACTTCTCGCGTGTGCTGGCACAGACCGGCCGGGCCGAGGTGCAAGCCGTGTTCGACGGCACAGACGCCAACACCACCAACATCGCCACCGGCTATGCCCAGGGCGTCATCGCGCAAACCGCGGCCACCTTCGCGCGCCGGTGGGATGCCCAGCACGGCGTCCGCCCGCCCACCGCGGGCAGCATCAACCTGCAATCGCGCGTCTGGTACAACGAGACCCTGGACAGCCGCAATTTCATTATCCCCGGCGTCGTCGCCATCATTCTGGCCCTGGTCGGCGCGCAACTCACCTCGCTCACCGTCGCGCGTGAGTGGGAGCGCGGCACCATGGAGCAGCTCATCTCGACCCCGGTAACCTCCACCGAGCTTTTAATCGGCAAACTCAGCCCCTATTTCCTCATCGGCCTGCTGGACGCCGCTTTCTGCCTGCTCACCGCCGCCTTCTGGTTCCATGTGCCCTTCCGCGGCAGTGTGCTCACGCTCATCCTCACCACCGCGTTGTTCGGCATCGTCGTCATGGGCATCGGCTACCTGCTCTCGGTGCGCATCCACAACCAGCTCGGCGCGAGCCAGATCGCGCTGATGCTCACCATGCTGCCCATCTCCATGCTCTCGGGCTACACCTTCCCCCTCGACCAGATGCCAGCCGCCATCCGCGCCATCAGTTTTCTGGTTTACGCACGCTACTACGTCACCCTCCTGCGCGATGAGTTCCTCAAGGGCAGCTCGCTCGCCGAGATGGCAAGCTCAATCGCCGCGCTGCTCGCCTACGCGGTGGCGGTGCTCTGGCTGGCCGCGCGCGCCTTCCGCAAGCGGTTGGACTAGCGCCGTGCTGGACCGCCTTTATGTGATGTTCATGAAGGAGTTCCTGGAGCTCAAGCGCGACCGCTGGGCACTCTTCCGCCTGGTCGTGCCGCTCATCCTGCAAGTGGTCATCTACGGCTACGCCGCCACCTTCACCATCAACCACGTCGCCACCACCGTGCTGGACCTCGACCACAGCAGCACCAGCCGCGCCCTGCTCTCGCGGTTTTACGCCACCGGCCGCTTCAACATCGTGGACATGGCCACCAGCCAGGCCCAGGTCACGCGCGATATCGACACCGGCACGGCAACCGCCGCCATCATCATCCATGCCGGCTTCGCGCGCCAGTTGCTCAACGGCCAGAGCGCGCCCCTGCAAGTCATTGTCGATGGCACCAACTCCAACACCGCGCTCATCGCGCTTGGCTATGTCAGCCAGATCACGACCCGCTTTCAGGCCGGCGCCATGGCCGGCGGCTGGCCTCAACCCACCGCGCCGCCCGGCGGCATCACGGTCTCGCTGGAGCAACGCCCCTGGTTCAACGAAGGGCTGAACGATGTCTGGTTCTTCATCCCCGGCGTCATCGGCACGCTCACGCTGATGCAGGTCGTCAGCCTTACCGCTTTCGCCGTGGTGCGCGAGCGTGAGCTGGGCACGCTGGAACAGATCATGGTCAGCCCGATTAGGCCGTTCGAATTCATCCTGGGCAAGACCGTGCCGTTCTTCTTCATCGGCCTAGGGGATGTCGCGCTGGTCACCATTTTCGGTACGCTGTGGTTTGACATCCCCTTCGCCGGCAATCCGCTGGTCCTGCTGCTCGGCGCCACGCTCTTCCTGCTCGCCACGGTCGGTCTCGGCCTGCTGCTCTCCACCTTCTCGCGCACGCAGCAGCAGGCTTTCGCGCTTAATTTTTTCTTCATCAACCCGCTGTTCACCTTGTCCGGCTTCGCCTTCCCCATCGCCGCCATGCCGCGGGCGCTGCAATGGTTCACCTTCATCAACCCGCTGCGCTATTTCCTCGTTATCGTCCGCGCCGTCTTCCTTAAAGGCGTGGGCCTGGGCGCGCTCTGGCCTGACCTTGCCGCCCTGGCCGCCCTGGCCGCGGGCATGCTCGCCATCAGCGTCATTCGCTTTCGTAAATCCTTGGATTAAATGGAAAACAGCCGTAAAAGCAATCAGCCTCGCCAATCAGGAGTGCCAGCATGACGCACCATTCGAAGCCGTATGATCTCCCCCCACCCAACCGCGAAGGCGGGATGCCCTTACGCAACGCGTTGAACCTGCGCCACTCCACGCGCAGCTACACTTCCAAACCCATCCCCGAGCAGCTCCTCTCCGATCTGCTGTGGGCCGCCTGCGGCATCAACCGCGCCAATGGCGACCGCACCGCCCCCTACTGGCGCCATGTCATGATCATGGACATTTACGTGGCCATGGAAAGCGGCGTCTTTCTCTATGACCCCGCCACCCACCGCCTGCTGCCGCATCTACCGGCCGACATCCGCGCCCAAACCGGCCTTCAGGATTTCCCCGGCAATGCACCGCTTGATCTCATCTATGTCGCCCATGGCGAGCGCATGGAGGTGCCCGAGGCGGAGCGCCGGCTCTATGCCTCCGTTGACACCGGCTGCATCGGCCAGAACGTATATCTGTTCTGCGCTTCGGAAGGGCTCTCCACCGTGTTCCGCGGCGCCATCGAGCGGGAAAAACTCGCCAAAACCCTAAAGCTACCGAAGGAACAGTTTGTCACCTTCGCGCAGACAATCGGCTACGCCGCATAATTCCACACAAAGGAGGCACAAAGCCTCGCCGCTCATAAACAAAGTGAGGAAATAAAATAAATGTCCGCAGAGACTCCCACCCCGCCTGCCTCCCTGGCCGTTGCCCCCGCGCGGCTGCGCCGCGCTGCCAACCTTGCCGCCCTCAGTTTCAAAACCACAGCCGAATGTCCGCCCATGGACGGCTTCACCGGCCAGAAACGCGCGCTGGACGCCGTGCGTTTCGGCAGCCGCGTCAGTAAACCGGGTTTCAACCTGTTCGCCATCGGGGCGCCGGGGGCGCGGATGCAGCAATCGGTCGAGACCATGCTCGCCGCCGCCCGCGCTGACCGCCCCGCGCCGTCAGACTGGGTCTATGTGCATAATTTCGCGGCCCCCCATCGCCCCACCGCCATCGGCCTGCCCGCCGGGCGCGCGCCGCAATTCCAAAAGGCGATGCACGAGCTGATCGAGGACCTGAAATCCGCCCTGCCGATGGCCTTCGAGAGCGAGGACTACCAGAAGCGCCACGGCGCGGTGGACGAGGTGTTCCAGAAAAAACAGGCCGACGCCTTCGCCGCCCTGCGCGACAAGGCGCAAGCCACCGGGCTCGTGCTGCTGCGCACGCCGCTCGGCTTCGCCTTTGCCCCGGCCAAGAACGGCCAGGTCATCTCTCCGGACGAATTCCGCACCTGGGACGAAGCCAAACAGCGGGAGGTACAAAAAAATATCGAGACCCTGGAGCCCGAGCTTGAGCATATCATGCACCAGTTCCCCGCCTGGGAAAAAGCCCGGCGCGAGGAGGTGCGCAAACTCAACCGCGACACCGCCAGCCTCACAATCGCCCCGCTGATCGAGGACGCCAAAACCAAATTCGCCGACCTGCCGCAAATCAGCGCGCATCTTGAAGCCGTGCGCGCCGACCTGATCGAGAACATCGGCATGTTCATCGTCAAACCCGAAGGCGAGGAAGCCCAGAGCGCCACCCTGGGGCCGGGCGGCCCGTTTGACCGTTACGAGGTCAATGTCATGATCAGCCATGACGCCACGGCAACCGGCGCGCCCATCGTGCAGGAGCCGCACCCCACGCTGGGCCACCTCACAGGGCGCATCGAATACATGTCCCAGCAGGGCGCGCTGCTCACCAATTTCCGCCTCATCAAACCCGGCGCCATGCACCGCGCCAACGGCGGCTACCTGCTGCTCGACGTGCGCAGCCTGCTCACCGAGCCGTTCAGCTGGACCGCGCTCAAGCGCCTGCTTAAGCAGGGGGAAATCGTCATCGAGGATGTCAACCACTTCCTCGGTCTCACCAGCACCGTCACCCTGGACCCGGACCCCATCCCGCTGGACCTGAAAGTCGTCCTCTTCGGCGACCGCATGCTCTACTATATGCTTGCCATGTACGACCCCGAACTCACCGAGCATTTCAAGGTCCTGGCTGATTTCGAGGATGATTTCGACCGTTCGGAGACCAACGAGGCGGCGATGGCGCATATCATCTCAAACCTCGCCTATGAGGATAAGCTGCGGCCGCTGGAATGCGAGGCCGTCGGCCTGATCATCGAACAGGCCGCACGCATGGCCGAGAACGCGGACAAGCTCTCCCTGCTCACTGGCGAACTGCGCGACCTGATCATCGAAGCCGACTTCCGCGCCGGCGAGGCGGGGCACAAGGTCACCACGCGCGCCGACGTGCAAAAGGCGCTCGATGAACAGATCCGCCGCGCCGCGCGCCTGCGCGACCGTTCGCAGGAGTCCATCCTGCGGGAAATCGCCCTTATCGACACACAGGGCGCGCGCACCGGGCAGATCAACGGTCTCAGCGTGCTGCAACTCGGTGGCTTCGCCTTCGGGCGGCCCTCGCGCATCACCTGCCGCGTGCGCCCCGGCAGCGGCAATGTGCTGGACATCGAGCGCGAGGCAAAACTCGGCGGCCCCATCCATTCCAAGGGCGTGCTGATCCTCTCCGGATTCCTCGCCGGGCGCTTCGCGCTGGATACGCCGATGTCCCTCTACGCCAGCCTGGTGCTCGAACAATCCTACGGCGGCGTGGAGGGCGACAGCGCCTCCTCCGCCGAGCTTTATACACTACTCTCCGCCTTGGCGGACGTGCCCCTGCGGCAGGATATCGCGGTAACCGGCTCGATCAACCAGCAGGGCGAAATCCAGGCCATCGGCGGCGCCAACGAGAAAATCGAAGGTTTTTTCGACATCTGCGCCAAGCGCGGCCTCACCGGCACGCAAGGCGTGGCCATCCCCAAATCCAACGTGCAGCACCTCATGCTGCGCCAGGACGTGGTGGATGCCTGCGCGCAGGGCCGCTTCATCATCTACGCGATCGGCACGGCCGATGAGGGCATCTCGCTACTCACCGGCCTGCCCGCCGGCGCACGCGGGGCGGACGGCGCATTCACCCCCGGCAGCGTCAACGCCCTGGTGGAAGCGAGGCTGCGCGCCTTCGCCAGCATCCGCCAGCATTTTGGTGACTCCAAACCGCCCGCGCCCGAGCCATCCGCCCCGCCGCCACCGGTCCCGGTCCCGCCCGCCCCAACGCCGGAGGCGCCATGAGCAACACCGCGCCGCCGTTCAAACGCATTATCGTAGACCTGCATTGCAGCGGCTGCGACCGGCTGATCGTGCGCCAGGCCGCCGACCTGGCGCAGTTGCTGCAACTGGAGCTGTTTGGCCGTTTCTTCGCCGACCCCGCACCCGCCCGCCTCGCCGCCCTGCCCTTTGCGCGCGAATTCCGCCCCGGCGAGCACGCCTGGGCGCCGCTGGAAGGCCACAACGTCTCGCAGGAGCTATCACTCGCCATCACCGCGGCGGAACGCCTCTTCAAGCAGATGACCGCCACCCTCCCCCGGCAATTTCAGATCATTCACGACCCCGCGCAGCTCGAACACCCGCAGGACGGCCGGGGCGAGAGCATCGCCGTCATCCACCAGAGCGGCTACCCCAGCGCGCCGTTTGAGCAAATGCTGGCATCCGCCTTCCAGACCGCCGCCAGCGTGCTCATCCTGCCCAGCGGCGTGCCGCCGAAATCAGGCCCCATCCTGGCCGTCGTCAATGGCGCTGAGGATCCCGCCGCTGGCATCGCCGCCGCCCTGGCGCGCGCCGCCGGGGAGCCGCTGCTCCGCCTGGACAGCCAAGCGGGCACCGCCGCGCAGGTGCCCGCGGCCCGCCTCATCGTTACCAGCCGCGGCACCCTCCCCAACGCCACGCTGGCGCTCATCGCCACGCGCAAAAAAACCCCGGTGCTGGTGATCGGCACGGAACCGGCATGACCGGCCCGAAGCTTCGACATCGCCATCCACGCCCGATTCGCCGGCGTTGCCGAGCGCACCCGCGCCCGCAATAATTAACGCAATACTTAAATTTCTTTAAAAATGGCTGGGACGGGAGGATTCGAACCTCCGAATGGCGGAATCAAAATCCGCTGCCTTACCACTTGGCGACGTCCCAATGCGCCCTGCTCATATGTCGGCAAGGGCCGGGTCGTAAAGCCCCCCACCCCAACACCACCAGCCCGGCTGGTTTATCGCCGCCGCCGCCGCCGTGGCGGCCTCAGGCGTGGCGAAGATCGCGAGGCATGTGGCGCCCGAGCCGCTCATGCGCGCCAGCAGCGCGCCCGGCAGCCCCGCCAGCACCTCCAGCACCTGCCCGATCACCGGCTGAATCCCAATCGCCGCCGCCTGCAAATCATTCGTGCATCGCGCCAGATCAGCCGCCATGCCCGCCGCATCCACCCAGCCGGCGGGCAGCGCCGCCGGGGGCGTGAAACCACCCTGGCGCGCGCGAAACACCGCAGGCGTGGGCACCGCCACACCCGGATTCACCAGCACCATGCCGAATCGGGGCAGTTGCGGCGCGGGGGACAAAATTTCGCCAATGCCCCCCATCCGCGCTGGCTTTGAGTCCAGGCACACCGGCACATCCGCCCCCAGCTCCAGGGCAACGCCCTCCAGCGGCGTCTCAATGCCCCAATAGCACGCCAACAGGCGCAGCGCCGCCGCCGCATCGGCAGAGCCGCCGCCAATGCCCGAAGCCACTGGCAGGTTCTTCTCCAGCAAAAGCCCCGCATGCCCCTCCGGCCGCAGCGCCCGCGCCGCGCGCAGCAGCAGATTATCCGGCTCCGCCCGCAACACGCCGCCAAACCGCCCGGTGATGCTCAGTGTCAGCGCCTCGCCCGGCACCACGCTCACCACATCCCCCACGGCGGGGAACACCGCCAGGCTGTCCAGCAGATGATACCCATCCCCCCGCCTGCCGGTGACATGCAGGAACAAATTCACCTTCGCCGGCGCAAAACGCCTTGGCATCACGAGACCGGGGGAAAATTCTGTTTGATCATCGCCTTCAACGCGGCCTCCAGCTTCGCATCCGGCCCCAGCGAAAGCGCGCGCTGCCACTGATACGCCGCCTGCAATTTCTCGCCAGCCTGCCAGAACGCATCGCCCAGATGCCCGTTCACCTCGGCATCGTCAGGGTCCAGCTGCACAGCCTGTATCAACAGCCCCAGCGCGGTCTGCGTATGGCCCTGCTTCAGGTTCACATAGCCCAGCGAGTCGATCACCGCGCCATCATTGGGGTCCAGCGCCACCGCGCGCTCCAGCATCGCCCGCGCCTGGTCCAGCTTCTCGCCATGCATCGCCCAAGTATAACCGATATAATTCAGCACATACGGCTGGTTCGGCCCCAGCGCCAATGCCTGCATCATATCCGGCTCCGCCGCTGCCCAGCCGCTCACATTGTCCTCGCAAATGCCGCGATCGAAAAACAACGACCAAGCCGCCCCCGGCGGTGGCGTGCCCACGGCCGCAATCGCCTTGCTGTAATAGGGAATCGCCGCCTGCATCTGGTTGGCCGCGCGCAACACATCCCCGGCATTGGCCAGCAGCCCCGGGTCCTGCGGGTTCAGCGCAATCAACTTGTCCAGCAGCGCCACCGCCGCCGCCGGGCGGTTCAGGTTTGCCAGCAAATTCGCCTCCTGCATCGCCACCGGCGCGAACAGCGGATCCTGCTGCGTCACCGGCGCCAGCACGTCCAACGCATTCTGCAACATCACCGGCGTGGGCGTGGCCGCCGGATCATCCCCGCCGGAAAGCGTATTGGCCAGCAACAGCCGCGCCGCGGTTAAATCCGGCCGAAGTTGCAGAGCAAAACGCAGGAATACCTCGCGCAGAAACATGGCGGAAGGCTGGTTGAGCGAGCCTGCCAGGGTGAGATACGCCTCCGCCAGCCCTTGCGCTGGGCTTGCCACCACGGGCCGCGCCATCACCGCCTGCAACCCCGGCAGCGCGATCTGCAAATCCGGATGCGCCTGCATCAGCGTGGCCAGCTCCTGCTGCGCCAGGCCCTGCGCGCCCTGGCGCGCCTCCCAGCTCGCCAATATCTGCGCCAGCCGCAGGTTAGGCTGCCCATTGCTCACGGCGTTGTAATACTGCGCGGCATCCCTCACATCATGCCCCGCATCGGCGATCAGCGCGGCATTCAGCACATAAACCGGCGCAAACGCTCCGGCGCTGAAGTACGGCTGCAACGCGTTCAGCGCCGCTTGGGTATTCCCCTGGCCGAATCGGGACCACGCCACCAGCACCGGCTTGATCAGCCCCAGCAGGTCATCCGGCGGCAAGGCGCCATACAGCGCCGCCGCCTGCGCGTAATCACCCTGCATGGCGGCCTGGTTGGCCAGCAGCAACGCCGCCAGCATATTGCCGGGAAGCTGCGGCGCCAGCGTCAGCGCCAGCTGGCCGCCCACCTGCGCCGAGGCCAGAAACCCCTCCCCGGTCATCGCCTGGTTTCCCGGGGCCGCCCGCAGCCCGCGCGCAAAATATTTCGCGGCCGCCGCCGGGTCGTTGCGGGCCGCGGCATAATGCCCCGTCAGATACGCGCCATAGGCGGGGTTCGGCGGCGGGTAGGTTGCCGCCCCGCCAGGCCCCGCCGCCGCACAGGCCGAAAGCAGGATGCAGGCAGCAACGGCACCACGGCGGCGAAATAGCAAAAATCTATCCATTACTCAGGTGTAGCAGCGCCACCCGATCCGGCAAAGCGCGCGTTTGCAACTCCGGCTTGTTAGCCATTCCCAGCTGCGTTAGGCTTGGCCGAGCTGGTGGCGGCTCCACCGGAAACACCCAGCCAGCACGCCGCCCGGGAATAAATTTTACCGGCACCAACGTCAGAATCGGGACACTAGGATTTAGCGCGCATGACCCCAGGCTTTCAGGCAACCACCGCCGGCATCACCGTCACGGTGCGGGTTTTCTACCTGGCCGACCAGTCAGACCCCGAAGCCGCGCGCTTCGCCTGGGCCTATCGCGTCACAATCGAGAACGCGAGCCCCCTGACCGTACAACTCCTGCGCCGCACCTGGCACATCACCGACGCGCACGGCCGCAGCCAGCATGTCCACGGCGAAGGCGTGATCGGCGAAACCCCGGTGCTGGAGCCCGGCGAAAGCTTTGAGTACACTTCCGGCACGCCGCTCTCCACACCCAGCGGTTTCATGACCGGCCAATACCACATGCTCGCGGTGGACGAGGACCGCCAGTTTGACATCGCAATCCCTGCCTTCAGCCTGGACAGTCCGCACCAGAACACAAGGGTCCATTAACTTTATCGCGCCATCATGGTGCCAACCACCGCCCTCACGGGTTGCGGAGGGGTTCATTCTTCCCCATATGGCGGTTTAGGGCTTCATCGCGCAGCCTTGCTCTCACCCCGCCCCGCTGATCCAAATTCTGGATCGGATCGTATATCGTACCACGAAGTATTCTGACCCTTCAGGCCCTTGATAATACCGCAGACGGAGACCCGCCTTGAACGTCGTGACATCCAAAGCAAAGCTCACCAAGGCGCCGCGCGCCGCAAAAAAACCCAGCCGCGCGGAAGCTGAATCCGCTGTGCGCACCCTGCTCCTCTGGGCTGGCGAAGACCCTGAACGCGAGGGCCTGCTTGATACACCCGGCCGCGTCGTGCGCTCCTATGAAGAATTTTTCCGCGGCTACGGTGAAGACCCTCTCGCCCTGCTTGCCCGCACCTTTGAGGAAATCGAAGGCTACGACGAGATGGTGGTCCTGCGCGATATCCGCATCGAAAGCCATTGCGAACACCACATGGTGCCCATCATCGGCAAGGCGCATGTCGCCTACCTGCCGGGCAGCCGTGTCGTCGGCATCTCCAAACTCGCCCGCGTGGTGGATGCCTACGCCCACCGCTTCCAGATCCAGGAAAAACTCACAGCCCAGATCGCCAACACCATCAACGACGTGCTGCAGCCGCGCGGCGTCGCGGTGGTGATCGAGGCGGGGCACCAGTGCATGTCCACCCGCGGCGTCCACAAGCCAGGGGTCAGCATGGTCACCAGCCGCATGCTCGGCGCCTTCCGTGACGACCCCTCAACACGGCGCGAATTCCTGGCGATGATCTCACCGCGCAGCTGCACCGCGGTAGAAGCTTAAAACCCCGCCCAAGTTGCCCGAAGCCGCATTCGCCGTTAAGCAACGGCCGGACCATATCCGGCCGTTTTAACCTGATGTTTTAACCTGGGGGCGAACCATTTTGCGTAGCCAGACTCTTTCCCGTGTCACCACCTCCCGGGCAGCCGCCCTCGCGGCACTCTTCCTGCTCTCCGGCTGCGGCCATCTGCTCGGTGGCGGCAACGCCAATGCCAGGCTCGGCCAGAACGGCGCCACCCCCACCGTGTTCGGCTACGCCACGGCCGACGAACCCCAGGCCGCCCTTGCCGCCCGCCAGATCCTCAACCAGGGCGGCAACGCGGCAGACGCCGCCGCCGCCGCCGGCTTCGTGCTCAGCGTCACCCTGCCTTCGCGCGCCGGCCTTGGCGGCGGCGGCGCCTGTATCGTGAAAATGCCGGATGCCCGCGGCAACGCCCAACCGCCCGTGGCTTTGCTGTTCCCCGCCCGCGCCCCGGCAAGCCTTTCGGGCAACCGCCCCGCCGCGGTCCCTGCCCTCGCGCGCGGGCTGCTCGCCCTGCAAGCGCGTTATGGCGTGCTCCCCGCCGCCAGCGTCATCGTCCCGGCCGAGCGCCTCGCCGGCGGTGCGCCGGTCTCCCCGGCCCTCGAATCCGACCTCCAGGTCGTCGGCAACGCCATCATGGCAGACCCCCCCGCCGCCGCCGTATTCGCCCCAGGCGGCACGTTGCTTCCCGAAGGCGCCAATCTGGTCCAGCCAGACCTCGCCGCCACGCTGGAATCGCTGCGCGTGCTTGGCGTTCAAGGGCTTTATGCCGGCAGCTACGCGCAAAAATTCGCCACCGCGGCTGATAAAGCCGGCGCCGGACTCCTGGCGTCAGACATTGTAAACAGCACCCCGGAATTCACCGCCCCCAGCTTCAGCACCAGCGGCGGCCTTACCACCGCCGCCCTGCCCAACCCCGCCCCCGGCAGCTTGCAGCCCGCCACCGCCAGCTTCTCCGCGCTGGACAAAAACGGCGGTGTCGTGAGCTGCGCCGTGACCATGAACAACCTCTTCGGCACCGGCCGCATCGCGCCCGGCACCGGCATCCTGCTCGCCGCCGCCCCGCGCCCCAACCAGCCGGCCATCCTCGCCGCCAGCGTCACCTACACCGGCAACGGCACCTTCCGCGCCACCGCCACCGGCACCGGCCAGGGCGCCATCTCGCGCGCCAATGCCATCACCTGCCCCCGCGGCGTCCCCGGCGGCGAGGCCAGCTGTAGCGCCACCGCTGATCCTCACGGCCAGGGCCTCGCCATCGGCGGGCGCTGAACCGGTCCGCGGCGCGCCGCCATGAAAATCGGCACCGGCCGGGCGGTTCCGCCGTTCCGGGTGATGGAAGTCATCACCGAGGCCAACGCCCGCGTGCAGGCCCGCCAGCCGGGCGAGCGCAAAATCCTGCGCCTGGAGGTTGGCCAGCCCGGCACCGGCCTGCCAATGGGCGCGCGCCTTGCCGCCGAGGCCGCGCTGCGCAGTGGTGAGACGCTTGGCTACACCGAGGCCCTGGGCCTGCCCTCCCTGCGCGAGGCCATCGCCGCGCATATCCGGAGCTGGTACGCCACCGAGGTGCCGGTCTCCCGCATCGCGGTGACCTTTGGCGCGTCAGGCGCCTTTCCGCTGGCGTTTCTGGCGGCGTTTGACCCCGGCGACACCATCGCCCTGGCCGCGCCCTATTACCCGCCGTATGTGAACATCGCCACCGCGCTGGGCCTGAAGCCGCTGATCCTCCCCTGCGGCATCGAAACCGGCTTTCAACCCACGCCCGCCATGCTGGATGCGCTGGCGCGCAAGCCCGACGGCCTGATCCTCGCCAGCCCGGCCAATCCCACCGGCTCCATGCTCGCCCCCGATGATCTCAAAGCCCTGGCGCGCTACTGCCACACCAACGGCATCCGGCTGATCTCCGATGAAATCTACCACGGCCTGACCTACGGCAAGCCAATCGCCTCCGCCGCTCAGTTTTCGCAAAGCGCCATCGTCATCAACTCCTTCTCCAAGTACTTCTCGATGACCGGCTGGCGCGTCGGCTGGATGGTTTGCCCCGAGGAGCTGGTCCGCCCGGTGGAGCGCCTGGCGGCCAATTTTTTCGTCTCACCCTCATATATTTCACAGCTCGCCGCCCAGGCCGCCTTTGCCTGCGCGCCAGAGCTGGAGGCCAACCGCGCCCGCTACGCCACCGCGCGCCAGATGCTGCTCACCGGCCTGAAAACCGCGGGTTTCAGCCAAATTTCCCCGCCCGACGGCGCTTTTTACCTCTACGCAAGCTGCGCCCGCCACGCCGCCAACAGCGCCGCCTTCTGCACCCGGCTGCTTGACGAAGCCGATATTGCCGCTACACCCGGCTACGATTTTGACGCCAAAAGGGGCCAAGATTTCTTCAGGATGAGTTACTGCGCCGCCTTACCGGACATAGAGGAGGCGATTTTCCGCCTGTGCCGCCTCCAACCCGAGCAATCCTAGTGGGATACGTCATTGAAAATGCCGTGTCCCACTAGGGCCATATTTAGCGCGCGCCGCCCACCAACCCGCGCGCAGCACCCTGGGTCATGAATGACGCAGGGTGCTAGACCAAAGATTGTGTGCCAGAGTACTTTCCCGCCACCATAACATCCTATATCAGTGACGCGCCCGCCAAGAGCGCCATAAACGAGGTAGAGAACAGAACCATGAAGCTGCTGGTCGCCGTAAAACGAGTAGTTGATTACAACGTCAAGGTCCGCGTCAAGTCTGACCATACGGCCGTTGAAACCGCCGGCGTTAAAATGTCGATGAACCCGTTTGATGAAATTGCCGTCGAGGAAGCCCTCCGCCTGAAGGAGAAGGGCGTCGCCACGGAAATCGTCGCCGTCTCGCTGGGCGTTACCCAGTGCCAGGAGACCATCCGCACCGCGCTGGCCATGGGCGCTGACCGTGGCATCCTGGTCGAGACCGATGCCGCGCTGGAACCTCTGGCCGTCGCCAAAATGCTCAAGGCGCTAGCGATCAAGGAAGGCGCTGAGCTGGTCCTCCTGGGCAAGCAGGCGATTGACGATGACATGAACGCCACCGGCCAGATGCTGGCGGCCTTGCTGGGCTGGCCGCAAGGCACCTTCGCCTCCAAGGTTGAGATCGCCGATGGCACCGCCACCGTCACCCGCGAGGTTGATGGCGGCCTGGAAACCCTCGCCCTCACCCTGCCCGCCGTCATCACCGCCGACCTTCGCCTCAACGAGCCGCGCTACGCCTCGCTGCCCAACATCATGAAGGCCCGCAAAAAAACCATCGACGTGATGAAGCCCGAAGATCTGGGCGTTGACCCCGCGCCACGCCTGACCATCCTCAGCGTCTCCGAGCCGCCGGTTCGCAAGGCCGGCATCAAGGTGGCCGACGTTGCCGCCCTCCTCGACAAACTCCGTAATGAAGCGAAGGTGATCTGATCATGACCTCACTCGTCGTTCTCGACTTCGATGCCCACGGCATCAAGCAACCCTCCCGCTCGGCCGTCGCCGCGGCGGCGCTGCTGGGTGAAGTCCATGTGCTGGTCGCAGGCGCGGGCGTCGGCAGCGCCCCCGCCGCGGCCGCCAAAATCGCCGGCGCCGCAAAGGTTCTGGTAGCTGACGACGCTTCCCTGACCCATGGCCTGGCCGAGCCGCTCGCTGCCCTCATCGTCTCGCTCGCGGGAAATTATTCCCACATCTTCCAGGCCGCCACGGCCGCTGGCAAAAACGTGCTGCCGCGCGTCGCCGCCCTGCTCGATGTTCAGCCCCTCAGCGACATCTCCGGCGTGGTCGATGCCGACACCTTCATCCGCCCGATCTATGCCGGCAACGCGCTCGCCACGGTCAAATCCTCCGACTCCCAAAAAGTCATCACCGTGCGCGCCTCGGCGTTTGACCCCGCGGCCCCCGAAGGCGGTTCCGCCGCCATTGAAACCCTGAGCGTCACCGCCGTGGCGGCGCAGTCGAAATATCTCTCCTCCGAACTCTCCAAATCCGAGCGCCCGGAGCTTACCGCCGCGAAGATCATCATCTCCGGCGGGCGCGGCATGCAAAACGGCGAGAACTTCACCAAACTGCTGGACCCGGTGGCCGACAAGCTCGGCGCCGCCGTCGGCGCCTCCCGCGCGGCGGTGGACGCGGGGTTCGTCCCCAACGATTATCAGGTCGGCCAGACCGGCAAGATCGTCGCTCCGGATCTCTACATCGCCGTCGGCATCTCAGGCGCCATCCAGCACCTGGCGGGCATGAAGGACTCCAAAGTCATCGTCGCCATCAACAAGGACGAAGACGCCCCGATCTTCCAGGTCGCCGACTACGGCCTGGTGGGAGATCTCTTCACCATCCTGCCAGAGCTGGAAAAAGCGCTATGAAAATCACGCATATTGGCGTCATCGGTGCCGGTCTCATGGGCAATGGCATTGCCCATGCCTGCCTGCTCGCGGGCTATCATGTCGCCCTTGTGGATACGTTTGAAGCCGCCCTGCCCAAGGCCCTGGCAACCATGAGCAAAAACATGGAGCGCCAGATCGCCAAGGGCAGCCTCACCGCCCAGGCGAAGGACGAGGCGCTGAGCCGCCTTGTCACCGCCACCAGCTACACCGCCCTCGGCACCGCCCAGATCATCATCGAGGCCGCGCCCGAGCGCGAGGAGATCAAGGAAGCCATCTACAAGGCGCTCGCTCCCCTCATCGGGGCGGACACCATCATCGCCTCCAACACCTCCTCCATCTCCATCACCAAACTGGCCAGCATCACCGGCCGGGCCGATAAATTCATCGGCATGCACTTCTTCAACCCGGTGCCGGTGATGAAGCTGGTGGAAGTCATCCGCGGCATGGCCACCTCGGATGAGACCTACAACACCATCTATGCACTGGCCGAATCGCTGGGCAAAACCATCGCCACGGCGGCGGATGCCCCCGGCTTCATCGTCAACCGCATCCTCTGCCCCATGATCAACGAGGCGATTTTCGCGCTGGCCGAGGGCGTCGGCACCGTCACCTCCATCGACTCCGGCATGAAACTCGGCGCCAACCACCCGATGGGCCCGCTCGAACTGGCGGATTTCGTCGGCCTGGACACGCTGCTGGAGGTCATGCGCGTGCTCCACAACGGCCTCGGCGAAGACAAATACCGCCCCGCCCCGCTACTCATCAAATACGTCGAAGCCGGGTGGTACGGCCGCAAATCCGGCCGCGGTTTCTACGATTATTCAGTAACCCCGCCAAAACCGGCGCGCTGACAAGGCGGCCGCGCGGCGCGTTTGGCACTCCTCCGCCATGAGTGCCAATATTCTTGACTTCCATTCGCCCACCTTCTAGAAAGCTGGCACTCTCAACGAGGGAGTGCTAGCAACCGCGGTGCCGCGTGCCGGGCCGGACAGGTTGCTGAGCTTTTAAGACTTATCAGTTTAGGAGCGATCCCGATGGCGAAATTCCGCCCATTGCACGACCGCGTTGTGGTCCGCCGGCTTAACGCCGAAGAAAAGACCGCAGGCGGCATCATCATCCCCGACACCGCCAAGGAAAAGCCGATGGAAGGCGAAGTCGTCGCCGCCGGTCTTGGCGCGCGTAACGAAGCCGGCGCCGTCGTGGCCCTGGACGTCAAGGCGGGGGACCGCGTTCTGTTTGGCAAATGGTCCGGCACCGAAGTTAAGATCGACGGTGAAGACCTGCTGATCATGAAGGAATCCGACATTCTCGGCATCATCGAGGCGCCCGCCGCCGCGAAGAAAAAAGCCTGATAAAACACATATTTAAGGAATCACCATATGGCTGCCAAAGACGTACGTTTTGGGGCTGATGCCCGCGACCGCATGCTGCGCGGCGTCGACACCCTCGCCAATGCCGTTAAAGTCACGCTCGGTCCCAAGGGCCGCAACGTGGTCATCGAGAAATCCTTCGGCGCCCCGCGCATCACCAAGGACGGCGTGACCGTCGCCAAGGAAATCGAGCTTGCCGATAAGTTCGAAAACCTCGGCGCGCAGCTGATCCGCGAAGTCGCTTCCAAGACCAACGACCTCGCCGGCGACGGCACCACCACCGCCACCGTGCTCGCCCAGGCGATTGTGCGTGAGGGCGTCAAGGCCGTGGCCGCCGGGTTGAACCCGATGGACCTGCGCCGCGGCGTCGACAAGGCGGTTGCCGCCGTCGTGGAAGAGCTCAAGAAGCGCACCAAGAAGATCACCACCCCCTCCGAGACCGCCCAGGTTGGCACCATTTCCGCCAACGGCGAGACCGAGATCGGCGAGATGATCTCCAAGGCGATGCAGAAAGTCGGCAACGAGGGCGTCATCACGGTTGAGGAGGCCAAGGGCATCCAGACCGAGCTGGACGTCGTCGAGGGCATGCAGTTTGACCGCGGCTATGTCTCCCCCTACTTCATCACCAACCCCGAGAAGATGATCGCGGATCTGGACAGCCCCTACATCCTGATCTTCGAGAAGAAGCTCTCCGGCCTGCAGCCGATGCTGCCCCTGCTCGAAGCCATCGTGCAGACCGGCAAGCCCCTGCTGATCATTGCTGAGGATGTCGAGGGTGAAGCCCTGGCAACCCTGGTTGTGAACAAGCTGCGTGGCGGCCTCAAGATCGCCGCCGTCAAGGCCCCTGGCTTTGGCGACCGCCGCAAGGCCATCCTGGAAGACATCGCCATCCTCACCGGTGGCCAGGTCATCTCCGAGGATTTGGGCATCAAGCTCGAGACCGTGACCCTCGCCATGCTGGGCCGCGCGAAGAAGATTCTGATCGAGAAGGAAAACACCACGATCATCGAAGGCGCTGGCAAGAAGGCCGACATTACGGGCCGCGTCACCCAGATCCGCGCGCAGATCGAGGAGACCACCTCCGACTACGACCGTGAGAAGCTGCAGGAACGTCTGGCCAAGCTGGCTGGCGGCGTCGCGGTCATCCGCGTCGGCGGCGCTTCCGAGGTTGAGGTCAAGGAACGCAAGGACCGCGTTGACGACGCCCTGCACGCAACCCGTGCGGCCGTTGAAGAAGGCATCGTGCCCGGCGGCGGCGTCGCCCTGGCCCGCGCCTCGCTCATCCTCGCCAAGCTGAAGTTCGACAACGAAGACCAGCGCGTCGGCATCGACATCGTCCGCAAGGCGATCCAGGTGCCCCTGCGCCAGATCTCCGAGAACGCTGGCGAAGATGGTGCGGTCATTGCCGGCAAGGTGCTGGACAAGGACGACTACTCCTACGGCTTCGATGCCCAATCCGGCGAATTCAAGGACATGGTCAAGGCCGGCATCATCGACCCCACCAAGGTTGTGCGTACCGCCCTGCAGGATGCTGCTTCCGTGGCCTCGCTGATCATCACCACCGAAGCCGGTGTGGTTGAGCGCCCCGAGAAGAAAGCTGCCGGCGGCATGCCCGGCGGCGGCATGGGCGGCATGGGCGGCATGGGCGATATGGATTTCTAGAGCGCGATCGTTTGAGGCTGCCGCGCGCAAGCGTGGCAGCCGAAAGCGTGAATCGCCCTCTTATCATAATAATCCAGCCCATAACATTTGGTTCAAAAAAAAGCCCCGGCGTTTCCGCCGGGGCTTTTATCATCACCGTGCCAACAGGCGGCGCGCTCAGGCGGCGCAGCTCTCAAACCCGCGCCTCAGCTGCGGCCGGTTCAAATCGCGCCCGATGAACACAATCCGGCTAGTGCGTTTTTCGCCCTCTTTCCACGGGCCGATAAAATCCCCATCCGCGATCATGTGCACCGCCTGAAAGGCAAACCGCCGGTCCTCGTTCTTATACGCCAAAATCCCCTTGGTCCGCAGCAAATTGGCCCCTTGCGTCTGCAAAATATGCCCAACCCACGCCTGGAATTTCTCCGCATCCAAAGGCGCGGCGCATTCCAGGGAGATGCTCGTCAGGTGCTCGTTATGCGTATGCTCTGAATCTTCATCGAGAAAATCCGGCACGCTCTCCAGCACTCTTTGCAAATCGAACGCGTTCAGCCCGAGCAGTTTCTCAATCGCCACATCGCCGCGCGTCGCATGATGAATTTGCGCGAACCGGTTGATGCTCCTGATCCGCGCCTCCACCTTCGCCAGTTCCTCCGGACTCACCAAGTCCAACTTGTTCAGCACAATCACATCGGCAAATGCCACCTGGTCGGCCGCTTCCGGTGAATCTTCCAGCCGGGCCAGAAAATGCCTAGCATCCACCACGGTTACAATCGCATCCAGCCGCGTCTTCGCCTTCACATCCTCATCGACAAAAAACGTCTGCGCCACCGGCGCCGGGTTCGCCAAACCCGTGGTCTCCACGATAATCCCGTCAAATTTATCCGCCCGCTTCATCAACCCGTTCACAATGCGGATCAAATCGCCGCGCACCGTGCAGCAGATGCAGCCGTTGTTCATCTCGAACACTTCTTCATCCGTATCCACGACAAGGTCGTTATCCACACCCAATTCACCGAATTCATTAATGATCACGGCGTATTTCTTGCCATGCTGCTCGGTCAGAATCCGGTTCAGCAGCGTTGTCTTGCCCGCCCCCAGATAGCCGGTAAGCACGGTCACGGGAATCAAATCAGCCATATTCAAACATCCAGTTTCATTGCGTTGGACCTTTATATAGGTAGTTTTAGCGCAAAACATCCGGCCAGGGATAACCGCCCGGCGCCACACGGCCAAACGCCGCCGCCACCACATATTCCGCAACCAGCCGCTCGTTGAACAGCTCGATATATTTGGCCCGCCCCGCCGCCGCCGCCGCCATCCGCGCCACCGGATCGCCCGCATAAAACGTCAGTTTCTCGGCCAATTCGCCTAGCGAGGAGAAAAAAATCATCTCATCATCGTAGAACAGCCGATCATAGCCGGTCTGCCGTTCAATCGCGGCAAGCAGCCCGTTGCCCATCAGATGCGCCAGCCGGTCCGAGCTGTAGAGAAAATAATCGCTGCGGCGGCTGATGTTCAGCCCAATCCCCGCCTGCTCCAGCCCGTCCTGATACGCCGCGCCAAACAGCAGCTTCTGGCCGAACATCCCTGGCGTCAAAATGCTCACCCCCGGCGTCTGTGCGCGCAGTGCTTGCGTAAACGCTTCCATATCCCAGGGCTGGCCGCACACCACCCGCGACGGCCGGTGCGGATTGCCGCAGGCGTAAATCACATCAAACGCCGGCGCCGCCACCTGGTCCATCCGCGCGCGCTCAACGGATACATCCACCGGATTGGGCAAAAACCCGGCCAGCCGGCCCGGCCTGCGGAATTGCTCCAGCGCCGGCCCCGCGGTGGAAATCAGCGTCGCGTCCACCACATCGATCATATTCATAATCCGCGCCACATTCCCCGGCTCGAACAACGGGTCCACATTCCACTGCACCACCCGCAGTTGCGGCAAATCCGCGCGAATCGTGGCAATCGTCTCCGCCCAGATCATATCCGCATGGCCCAGCACCAGCAGGTCCGGCCGGTGCTCGCGGCAGAACTCGCGCAACACCTGGTTGGCCGTGCGCCGCCCCAGCCGGTAATGCCCAAAGCCCGCCGCGCGCGCGATATCGCGGTCAGAAAGGTTGAACACCGCATGGCCATTACGGGTGAAGCCGTTGGAAAGCTTGATCTCCACTGAATGTTGATTGCGCCGGCTCAACGAGACTGGGAAATACGCGACATGAACAATCCGCAGCATCGCGCCTATTCCCGCCTCAAATTAGCGGGAAACTCCAAAAAAGTGCGCTCATGCGGCGAAAATCTTACCATTTAGCCGAGGTGCCGTAGCGGCTGGGATGTGTCAACCGCCAAACGCCTCCCCCCAGCGGCCACCGCCTCTTCCCTTGCCGCCAGCGCCAGCCCGAACACAAAAAACAGCCAGCCGGACATATATAAAATAGGAAATTCGTCGGCCGAGCCAAACGGCCACACGAAGGTGACAACCGCAATCAGCAGCCCCACCCGCAACGGCTCCGGCCTGCCCCAGAGTCCGCGGGCCAGCGTGGTCAGCCATACCGCGATCATGCCCATAAACAGCAGCAGCCCTGGAACCCCCGCATCCACGAACGCCTGAAAATAGAAATTATGCGGATGCAGATTGCACGCCCCCAGCCCGAGCGCGGTCGGCGCAATGCCCAGCGCCGGCAACCCGCCGCCAAAGCGCGCCTGCGGGCACAACACGCGGAAACCATTATACCCCCAGCCATGCCAGGGCGACTGCAACCCCATCACGCTCGCGCGGGTGAACAATTCGCCATAAGGGCTGAGCGTGAAATGGCGCAGGTTAACATATGTCTCGCCGACCAGCTTGGCATAGGTCGGCGGCGAGATCACCGGCGTCGCCAGCAGCACCGCCCCCGCCACCAGCGCCAGCACCAGCACCACCCGGCGCAGTTGCGGCACCAGCAGCGCCGTGCCGGTCAGGCCAACCGCGCTCAGCACCACCCCCATGCGCTGGCCGATCAACACGGCGGTCACCACCCCCAGCGCCGCGAGCCCAACCGCCCCGGCGCGCCAGCCCACCCCGCGCCACCCGGCCTCCCGCCTGCCCAGCATCGCCATAACCGGCGGCAGCATGGTGGCAAACAGCAAGTGTGCATAAAGCGCCCCGGCGCGCGGCCGGCGGAACGGCCCGGTCAGCGAGCCGTCGCTCCAGCGATGCTCCCCAAACAGATTTCTACCGGTGAGATATTGCTGCCAGGCCTCCAGGCCAATCCATACCGATGCTGCCGCCAGCATCCACCACGCCGCCCGCCGCGCGCCCGGGGTGGTCAGCACCCAGCCTTGCAACGCCGCCACGAACACAAAAAACCGTGGAATCACCAGTGCCTGCATAAAGCCCATGCGCCAGCCCGCCCCGCCGGTCCCCAGCCCGGGCAGCGGCAGCGAGCACAGCAACAGCCAGCCCCACCACAGCATCGCGGCCATGAACCAGGGCTGGCGCGCCCAGGCAAAGCCCCGCCCCCGCGCGCATTCGAGCAGAAACAAAACATCCACCAGGCCGATACAGATTTCCGCCAGCACCCAGGCATGCAGCAGCCCCAACGGAACAACCAGCGCCGCTGCCAGCGCGGCCTTATGCATCCGCTCAGTGCGCACGCACGGCCGCTCCTCCGGTGTCCCTGGCCGCCATCAGGCCCTGATAATAGCCGACCCATTGGCGCGTCACCGCCTCACGGGTGAATCCGGCCAGATACTCCGCATGCCCCTGCGCCGCGATTTTCTCCCGCAACGCCTTGTCATCCAGCACCTTGCGGATCGCCACGGCCAGCCCCGCGCTGTCATTCACCGGCACCAGCATGCCGTTCTCGCCATTGCGGATATAGGCGCGCGGCCCATCGCTGTCGCAGGCGACAAATGGCGTCCCCGCCTGCCACGCATCCAGAATCACAGTCCCGAACGGCTCGTAACGCGAGGGCAGCACACACACATCGGCCGCGCGCAGCAAGGCCCCGCGGTCAGTCCGCCAGCCCAGAAACCGCACCTGTCCCGCCACGTCCAGCCTTTCGGCCAAAGCCTGCAACTCAGCCAGAATCGGCCCGTCCCCCGCGATCCAGAGCACACAGTCGGGCAGAAACGCCAGCGCATGCAGCATGGTGTCCAGCCCCTTCACCGGATGCAGCCGCGAGAGCGTGAGCAGCACCCGCGCCTCCGGCCGTGTCACCAGCGTTGCACGGTCAATCGCCGGGGCGTCATCCACGGTGGGAAACGTCGGGATATACGCCGCGCGCGCCGCCGCCACGCCGGCCTCGCGCATATGCCGCACCAAATCGCGCGTCACCCCCACAAAGCGGGTGCAATGCCCAAAATACCGCAACTCCTCATAATCGCCGAACCAGCCGATCACCTCCGCCCGCCGCCGCGCCGCAACCGGCACCAGGCTCACCGCCCGGCGCATCCAGCAATGGATGATATCGGGCTTCTCGCGCGCGATCAGCTGGCGCATCCGCCACCATTGCAGCGGGCGAAACGAATCCGCCAACACCCCCGGCGCCATGCGCAGCCCGGCAGCCGCCAGCTCGCCCGCGCGCGGCGCATCCGGGCGCATCACCACACACTGGTCAATCCCCGCCTCATGCAGACTGAGCATCACATCGGTCGAGTACAACTCGGCCCCGCCATTGCCCTTGCCCGCCATCACATGCAGAACGCGCATTCAAAAAACCCCTGCCAGCCAAGCCGGTAATGGCCGCTTATACCGTGCCTTACAGGCAGACGCCCGCCTTCACAAACCCCTCACGCCCGCACCTGCACATAGCGCCCCGGCGCATTCTCGATCGCCTTCAACTTCCCCTTGCCGGGGATTCGCGCCGGCACCCTGGTGCTGTCAAACCCGCTCACCCAGCGCTGCCAGTCCGGCCACCAGGAGCCGCCAACCTCAGTCGCGCCGGTGAACCATTCATCCGGATTTACCGGCAGTTCAGTATTGATGAAATGATTATACTTGCCCCCCTCGGGCGGGTTAACCACGCCCGCAATATGGCCCGAGGCCGCCAGCACGAAACGCACCGGGCCGCCAAAATTCAACGCCCCCTTGTAGGTGCTGGTCCAGGGCGTGATATGGTCCTCCCGGCAGGAGAGAAAATAAACCGGAATATCAATCCTGCGCAGATCCACCGGCACGCCCTTCATCACGATACCGCCCGGCTGCGCGAGCAGGTTCTTCTGATACATATTGCGTAAATAAAACGAATGCATCGCAGGCGGCATGCGCGTCGCGTCCGAGTTCCAGTACAACAGATCGAAGGGAAACGGCTCCTTGCCGAGCAAATAGTTGTTAACAACAAAACTCCAGATCAAATCGTTCGCGCGCAGCATATTGAAGGTGGCCGCCATCTCAGCACCCTCCAGATATCCCTTCTTGAACATCTTCTCCTCGATGCTGCTCAGCTGCTCCTCATCGATGAACACGCCAAGCTCCCCCGCATCGGTGAAATCGGTCAGCGTGACCAGAAACGTCGCGGTCTTTATCCGCTCATCCCCGGTCGCCTTCATATACCCCAGCGAGGAAGCCAGCAGCGTCCCCCCCAGGCAATAGCCGATGGCGTTCACCTCGCGCATCCCGGTGGCTTTCTCGATCGCATCCAGCGCCGCGAGCACGCCCTCCGCCATGTAGTCATCAAAATTCTTGTCCGCCAGCGTGGCGTCCGGGTTCACCCAGCTCACCATGAACACCGTATGCCCCTGGGACACCAGATAGCGCACCAGCGAATTCTTCAGCCGCAGGTCAAGAATATAAAATTTATTGATCCACGGCGGAAAAATCACCACCGGCCGGGCAAACACCGTCTCACTCGCCGGGCTGTACTGGATCAGCTGCATCAGCTCGTTCTGGTAGATAACCTTGCCTTCCGAAACCGCGATATTCCCGCCAACCTTGAAGGCCTCGGTATCAGCCATCTTGATCCGCAGATTGCCCCGCCCCTGTTCCAGATCGCTCAGCAGGTTGCTCAACCCCTTCACCAGATTCTCCCCCCCCGTCTCGCGTGTGCGGCGCAGCACCTCGGGGTTTGTCAGGGCAAAATTGCTGGGGCTGAGCGCATTGATGAACTGGCGGGCGTAAAAATCAATCTTCTGCGCGGTCTTGGGCTCCAGACCGTCCACATGAGTCACCACATCGTTGATGTAGCGCGCCGAGAGCAGATATGACTGCTTGATATAATCGAAAATTTCATTCTGCTGCCATGCCGGGTCTGCGAATCGCTTGTCCTTCGGGTCGCTCTGGATCACCGGCTCCGATTCCATGCCCATAATCCGCCGTGTCGTATTCTGCCACAGCGTCATATAATCGCGCCACAACCCCAGTTGCGCATGCACCATCTGCCCCGGATTCGCGAGCAGTTTGCTGGTCATCTCCAAAAACGCGCCCCCCACATTCAGCGGATCCAGCTCCAAGCCCTCCTGTGCCTGGCGGCGCAGCCACTCGTTCACCAGCCGCTGCGAACGCAAGGCGATATCGGCCATGGAACACCCCAACTGCCCGGCATCCGGCAGCTTTATGTCGGTTTCGTTCTGTCCGGTGGTTTGCTTCATTTATGGCTATCCTTTCCGTGGCGGCAGTTCTCAGGCAAACAGCTGATATGCGTTTTTGCTTGCGGAGAAAATCCTGATGATATTTCGGCGGCTTGGTTCTGCGGTGTCTGTTGTTCTATCATTGTTCTTGGGCGGTTGTTCTGGTTCGTTAGGTTTGTACCACAGCATTGAAGGTGGCGCGATTGCCCAAAACCGGCAACCCCCGCCAGGAGCGGACCAGCCCTACCCCAATCTCGCCGATGTGCCGCAAGCCCCGCCGCCAGCCGCGCCCGGCGCGCAAGCCGCCATCGCCGCGCGCGCGCGCGCCAACACCCCCGGCGTCACTCCGCCCTCGCCGGGTGCGCTGGCCGGGCTGGAACTGCCCGCCGCCCCGCCGCCGCTGCCCAACATCCCAGGGCTTGAACTCACCCGGCCCGCCGCTCCCCCGCCCGCCGCTGCGCCCGCCCCGCCCGCGCCGCCACCCAATGGCCCGCCAGTGGCGCTGGCCTTCCCCCCCGGCTCGGCCCTTCTGCCGGCGGCCGCGCTCGCCCCCATCAGGGCAATCGCCGCGGAGCGCGTCAGGGCAATCGCCGCGGCGCACGCCAAGGCCAGCAACGCGCACATCCTCGCCGGTGGTTTCGGCAGCTCCTTCGCCCTCGCGCTTGCCCGCGCGCAGCGCCTGGGCGAGGCCCTCACCGCCGCCGGCGTCCCCGCAAGTGCGATAAAACTCGTGGCCCAGCCCTCTGGTTCTGGCGGCTTCGTGCAATTGGTATATTAAGCCTCCACCAACCCCTTACAGAGAGACCTTGAGCGTTCCATGACCGAAGAGTTTCACCGCATCCGCCGCCTGCCCCCTTATGTCTTTGCCGAGGTGAACGCCGCCAAAGCCAAGGCGCGGGCCATCGCGGAGGACATTATAGACCTCGGCATGGGCAACCCGGACAGCCCCACGCCGCCGCATATCGTCGCCAAACTCGTCGAGACCGTGCAGGACCCGCGCAGCCACCGCTACTCCACCAGCAAGGGCATACCCGGCCTGCGCCGCGCGCTCGCCGCCTATTATGACCGCCGCTTCGGCGTAAAACTGAACCCTGACACCGAAGTCATCGCCACGCTCGGCTCCAAGGAGGGGCTGGCCAACCTCGCCGCCGCCATCACCTCCCCGGGCGACACCATCCTGGTCCCCAACCCTTCCTACCCCATCCACCAGTTCGGCTTCATCATCGCCGGCGCCTCCGTGCGTTCCATCCCCGCCGAGCCGGGCGAAGACATGCTGCGCGCCATCGACCGCGCGGTGCGCCACTCCGTGCCAAAACCCACGGCGCTCATCGTCAACTACCCTTCCAACCCCACCGCCCACATGGCCAGCCTTGATTTCTACAAGGAGCTGGTGGCGCTGGCGAAAAAGAACGAGCTGTTCATCATCTCGGACCTCGCCTACGCCGAAATTTATTTCGAAGGCACGCCCCCGCCCTCGGTGCTGGAAGTTCCCGGCGCCAAGGACATCACCATCGAGTTCACCTCGATGTCCAAAACCTATTCCATGCCCGGCTGGCGCATGGGTTTTGGCGCCGGCAACCCGCGCCTCATCACCGCGCTCACGCGCATGAAGTCTTATCTTGACTACGGCGCCTTCACCCCCATCCAGGTCGCCGCGACCGCCGCCCTCAACGGCCCGCAGGATTGCGTGGACGACATGCGCGCCCTCTACAAGGAACGCCGGGATATTCTCATCAAGGGCCTGCACGCCGCTGGATGGGATGTCCCCTCCCCCGCCGGCTCCATGTTCGCCTGGGCACCGATCCCGCCGCGCTACGCCCATCTGGGCAGCCTGGAATTCTCCAAGCTGCTGATGGAAAAAGCCAAGGTCGCCGTCGCCCCTGGCATCGGCTTCGGCGAATATGGTGACTCCCACGTCCGCATCGCCCTGGTTGAGAACACCCACCGCCTGCGTCAGGCCCTGCGCAACATCCGTCATTTCCTCACCACGGACAGCACCGTTCCCGCTGATGACATCGCCCTGGAAGACGGCCAATGACCCCGCTTAAAGCCGGCATCGCCGGCCTTGGCACCGTCGGCGCCGGCACCGTGCGCCTGCTGGCTGAAAACGCCGCCCTCATCGCCGCGCGCGCCGGGCGGCCCATCAGCGTCACCGCTGTCTCCGCGCGGGACAAATCACGAGACCGCGGCATCGCGCTCGCCGGCATCACTTGGCACGAGGACGCCCTCTCCCTCGCTACCGACCCTAATGTCGATGTCGTGGTCGAGCTCATCGGCGGCACCAGCGGCCCGGCCAAAGCCCTGGTGGAAGCCGCCATCGCCGCCGGCCGCCCCGTGGTCACCGCCAACAAGGCGCTGCTCGCGGTGCACGGCGCCGCCATCGCCGCCGCGGCCGAGACCGCCGGCCTCCCGCTCGGCTTCGAGGCCGCCGTCGCCGGGGGCATCCCGGTCATCAAGGTGCTGCGCGAGGGCCTCGCCGCCAACCGCGTCTCGCGCGTCGCCGGCATCCTCAACGGCACCTGCAACTACATCCTCACCACCATGCGCGAGGAAGGCCGCGACTTCCCCGAAGTCCTGGCCGACGCCCAAGCGCTCGGCTACGCCGAAGCCGACCCCGCCTTCGATATTGACGGCGTGGACGCCGCCCACAAACTCACCATCCTCGCCGCCCTGGCGTTTGGCCAGAACGTTGATTTCTCGTCCGTGCATATCGAGGGCATCCGTCACATCTCCGCGCTGGACATCAGCTTCGCCGAGGAACTCGGCTACCGCATCAAGCTGCTTGGCATCGCACAGCAAACCCCGGCGGGCGTTTCCATGCGCGTCCACCCGGCCATGGTGCCGGTCAGCAAGCTCCTCGCCGCGGTGGAGGGCGTGTTCAACGCCGTGCTGATGGAGGGCGATTTCTCCGGCCCCGTCTTCTGCCAGGGCCGCGGCGCTGGCGCCGGCCCCACCGCCAGCGCGGTCGTGGCCGACCTGATCGACATCGCGCGCGGCAGTAAAATCCCCGTCTGGGGCGCCGCCCAGTCGGCCTTGGCGCCCTCGCGCCCGGTCGCCATCGCCGCCCTCACCGGGGCTTATTACCTGCGCCTGATGGTCACCGACCAGCCCGGCGTGCTCGCCGATGTCACCGCCATCCTGCGCGAACACGGCATCTCGCTCGAATCCATGCTGCAACACGGGCGCAAGCCCGGCGAGGCGGTGCCCATCGTCCTGGTCACGCATGACACGGTGGAAGCCGCCATCAGCGCCGCCATCGCGCGCATCGCCAAGCTGGATTGCGTGCAAGAACCCCCCGCCCTCATCCGCATCGAACCCAAATAAGAGAGACAAGCCATGACCGCACCCCGCCTCGGAGAGGTCTCCGACCGCAACCTTGCCCTGGAACTCGTCCGCGTGACCGAGGCCGCCGCCATCGCCGCCTCGCGCTGGATCGGCCGCGGCAAAAAAAACGAAGCCGACGGCGCGGCGGTGGAAGCCATGCGCAAAGCGTTTGACACCGTGGCCATAAGCGGCACCGTGGTCATCGGCGAGGGGGAGATGGACGAAGCCCCGATGCTCTTCATCGGCGAAAAAGTCGGTCTCGGCGGCCCGCATATGGATATCGCGGTCGATCCGCTGGAAGGCACCAACATCACCGCCAAGGGCGGCCCCAACGCCATCGCCACCGTGGCCCTGGCCGAGCGCGGCAACTTCCTCCACGCGCCAGACATCTACATGGAAAAAATCGCGGTCGGCGGCGGCCTGCCCGAAGGCGTGGTCTCACTTGACGCCCCCGTGGCCGAGAACCTCAAAAACCTCGCCCGCGCCAAAAAAATTGACATCTCCGACCTGATGATCTGCATGCTCGACCGCGAGCGCCACGCCGAAATCATCGCGAAAATCCGCGAAACGGGCGCGCGCATCACCCTCATCGGCGACGGCGACGTCGCCGGCGTCATCGCCGTCAGCCAGTCCTTCACCGGGATTGACATGTATCTCGGCTCCGGCGGCGCGCCGGAGGGCGTGCTGGCCGCCGCCGCGTTGCGCTGCATCGGCGGCCAGATGCAGGGCAAGCTGTTGTTCGAGGACCAGGAGCAGATCGCGCGCGCCCGCACCATGGGTGTGAGCGACCCCAACCGCATCTACAATATCATGGACATGGCCAAAGGCGACGTCATGTTCGCCGCCACCGGCGTCACCGGCGGCCCGATGCTCAAGGGCGTGCGCCGTGAAGGTGCCGGCGCCTTCACCCATTCCATCGTCATGCGCAGCAAATCAGGCACCGTGCGCTACGTCGAGGCACATCACAACTTCGCAACCAAAACCTGGGCGCCCGAGATGTAGGGGCGCAAGCCCCCTCGCCGTTTCAGCACATGTCCGCGCAACCCGGCGTCTCCCGGATCAGCCATATCATTCCATTTTGGCACCAAACCCGTACAAATTGGGGCGCA
>NZ_JAQTZC010000090.1:3578-6603 GCF_028687955.1 Acidocella sp. | reverse complement strand
AAAAACGAATACTCCGTCGAGCTGTGCAGCCGCTTCACCGCCGCTCCCGCCCCGGCAGCACCCATCGCCACATACAGCGGCAACAAATGCTCCTCCGTCGGGTGCTCTTCCGCCGCGAAGGGCGCCAGCCGCCGGTAGTCCAGCAGCGCCGCCACATCCCCCGCGCGCAGCTTCTCATCCATCCAGTCCGAGAACGCGGTCACATCCGGCGTCTCCGGCGCGTCAATCTCGGGCATCCCCCGGCGAAACCGCCTTAAATCATGCGTGAAGCTGCCGCTGCCCACCACCAGCACGCCTTGCGCCCGCAGCGGCGCCAGCGCCGCCCCCAAGGCATGGTGATACGCCGCCCCCAGGTGAGACTGCACCGAGAGCTGCAACACCGGAATCTCCGCCTGCGGATAGGCCAGCAAAAGCGGCACCCAGGCCCCATGGTCCAGCCCGCGCGCGGTGTCTATCCCCGCGGCAAACCCCGCCTCGCGCAGGCTCTGCGCCACCTGCTCCGCCAGCTCCGGCGCCGTGGGCGGGGCATAATGCAGCGTGTAGAGCTCCTTCGGGAAGCCATAAAAATCATGGATCGTATCATTGCGCGCGGGCGCATTCAGCCGCGGCATCTGCGTCTCCCAATGCGCCGAGATCACCAAAATCGCCTTCGGCCGGGGCAGCAGCCCGCCCAGCCCCATCAGAAAATCCCGCGCCGGCGTGTCCATCAACGCCATCATCGGCGAGCCGTGGCTCAAAAACAGGGCTGGCAACATCGCTCTAACCCCCCGCCCGCTGCGCGAGCCGGAACGGGTCCGCCGGATAAGTGCCCAAAATCTTTATCTCGGTCGAGAAAAACGCCAGCTCCTCAAATGCCAGGCGTAATTTTTCCTGCGCCGGGTGCCCCTCCACCTCCGCCAGAAACTGCGTCGCGGTAAAAGTGCCGTTCACCATGTAGCTCTCCAGCTTGGTTATGTTCACGCCGTTCGTCGCAAACCCGCCCAGCGCCTTGAACAACGCCGCCGGCACGTTGCGCACGTTAAACACAAACGTCGTCATCAAATTGGGTGTATCCGGCGCCAAAACAACCGGCTCCTTCGCCATCACATAAAACCGCGTCGTGTTGTGGGGTTCATCCTCCACATTGCGCCGCAAAATCTGCAACCCGTGCAACTCCCCCGCCAACGATGAAGCAATCGCCGCATCCTCTATGCTGTTCTTCGCGGCAACAATCTCCGCCGCCCCGGCGGTGTCATATTCCACCACCGCCGCCGCCCCCAGCTCGCGGATCAACCGTCGCACCTGCCCCAGCGCCACCGGATGCGAATGTATCCGCTTGATGCCCGCAATACTCGCCCCCGGTGGGGCCAACAGGCAGTGCTCGATGCGCAAAAATCTCTCACCGATGATCGAGAGCCCGCTCCCTGGCAGCAACGCATGCATATCCGCCACCCGCCCGGCCAATGAATTCTCCGGCGGCAACATCGCCAGTTGCGCCCGCCCCTCATGCACCGCCTCAATCGCCGCCTCAAACGTCTCGCAGGGCAGGGTCGCCATCTCCGGATAAGAGAGCCGGCAGATAAGGTCTGAATAGGCGCCAAACTGCCCCTGAAAAGCGATGCTGCTCATGAATAATGCCCCAAATTCCTGCGTGCCAGTTCCAAATCCGCCTGCGTATCCACCCCAAAAGGCGCCGCCGGCACCCGCGCCACGCCAATGCGCATCCCCGCCTCCAGCGCGCGCAGCTGCTCCAGTTTCTCGCGCAATTCCAGCGGCGAGGGCGCCAGCGCCACAAACCGCGCCAGCGCCGCCCGCCGGTAGGCATAAATCCCGATATGGTGCCACAACGCCCCCGCGCCCGAGGGCACGCGGTTGCGCGAAAAATACAGCGCCGGCGCCACCTCCTGCCCCTCGCCAAACGCGCAGGCGCATTTCACCACCGAGTGCGCCTGCGCCTCCTCCTCCGAGGCAACCGGGGCCACCAGCGTCGCGATATCATAGGCCGGGTCCTCCAGGGGGCGCAGCACCGCGCGCAGATATTCCGGCGCGATGCTCGGCAAATCCCCCTGCAAATTGATGATCACATCATGCACCCCGCCCGGGTCCAGCTGATTCAGCGCGGCAAAAATCCGGTCCGAGCCCGATGGATGTCCCGGGTCCGTCAGCACCGCCACCCCGCCCGCCGCTTCCACCGCCCGCGCGATCACCGCCTCCCCGCAGGCCACCGCCACCGGCCCCAAACCGGCCTCGCGCGCGCGTTTCAGCACATGCACAATCATCGGCAGCCCGGCGATATCGGCCATAATCTTGTCCGGCAGGCGGGTGGAGCCCATGCGGGCGGGAATGAGGATGATGGGTGTCACGTTGTTCTCGTCTCGCTGATGCTTGTCGTGCCTGCCTAAATCGCTATAGGGGTAAGCGCAATTGCGGCAAATAACGAGAGGGTCAGGGGTTAAGCATGAGCGGTAAAGGCAAGGACAGTCTGCTGGGCAACAAAATCGCAGCCGGTCTGCTGACCGCCGGGCTGATTTTCTGGGGTGCCAACCGCATCGCCAGTATCGTGGTGCCTGACGAGGCGCCCAAAACCCCGGCGATCAAAGTTCCCGCCCTGCAAACCGCGGCCGCCCCCGTGGTGGCTGCGGCGGCCGGGCTGGAGTCGATCATCCCGCTCATCGCCACGGGCGATGTCGCCAAGGGTGCCGCCTTCGTGCAGCAGCAATGCGCGGCGTGCCACACCCTCACCTCCGGCGGCGCCGCGGGCGTCGGCCCGAATCTTTATGGCGTCATGGGCTCGCCGATGTTCTCCGGCGGCTTCGCCTATTCCGATGCCGTGAAGGACAAGGCCAAGGGCAACTGGAACTATGACAACATAAACGCCTGGCTCGCCGCGCCGATGACCTTCGCCCCCGGCACCGGCATGTCCTACGCGGGCATCAAAAACGTACAGACCCGCGCCGATGTCGTGGCCTATCTGCGCACCCTGGCCGCCAACCCCGTGCCGCTGCCAACCGCCGCTGAAATCAAGGCCGCCACCGCCGCCGCTGCC
>NZ_JAQTZC010000090.1:0-3478 GCF_028687955.1 Acidocella sp. | reverse complement strand
CCGGCCGCCGCTGCCCCGGCCGCAACGGCGGAAACGGCGCCCAGCATTGACTCACTCTTCGCCACGGCCGACCTCGCCAAGGGCAAAGCCCTGGTGATGCAGCAATGCGCCGCCTGCCACACCCTGGCCAAGGGCGGCGCCCCTGGCGTCGGCCCCAATCTGTACGGCATCGTCGGCGCCAAATCATTCAGCGCCCCAGGCTTCAACTATTCCGCCGCGGTCAAGGGCAAGGCCGGCGCCACCTGGACGGATGACACCTTGAGCGCCTGGCTCGAGAACCCCATGGGCTACGCGCCCGGAACCATGATGGCCTATCCCGGCATCAAGAACGCGCAAACCCGCGCGGACGTGATCGCCTATCTCAACAGCAACTCTGACAAACCCGAGAAGCTGCCTTGAACCTTGCGGCCCTGCTGGCCACGGCGGAGGCGGCGCTTGACGCCGCCGGGGCGGCCATCCGCCCCTATTTCCGCGCCGGGGTCCTTTCGGACGATAAATCCGACGAAAGCCCGGTCACCGTGGCCGACAAGCTGGCCGAAGAGACCCTGCGCACCATCCTGCGCGAAAAATTCCCTGATTTCGGTATTCTGGGCGAGGAATTCGCCGACCATAACGCGGGCGCCAAATACGTCTGGGTAATCGACCCGATCGACGGCACCCGCGCCTTCATCACCGGGCGGCTCACCTTCTGCACGCTGCTGGGCCTATTGGAAGATGGCGTCCCCATCCTGGGCTTCATCGACCAGCCCGTCACCAACGAGCGCTGGCGCGGCGGGCGCGGTGTTCCCGCGCGCTTCACCGGCCCCTTTGGCGGCATTATCGGCCCGCGCCCTCTCACCACCCTGGCCGAAGCCGAACTCTCCTCCACCGCGCCGGAGATGTTCTCACCCGCCGCCGCGGCCCGCTTCACGCGCCTGCAATCGGCCTCCCGGCGCGTCTATTGGGGGGGCGATGCCTACGCCTACGGCCTGCTGGCCCTGGGCCAGATCGACATCGTCGCCGAATCCGGCCTGAAACCGTGGGACTGGGTGGCCCTCGCCCCGGTCATCGAAGCCGCCGGCGGCACCATCACCGGCTGGTCCGGCGAAAAACTCCGCCTGGGCTGCGACGGCACCGTGCTGGCCGCCGCCAACCCCACCCTTCACGCGGCGGCGCTGCAAACCCTGGCATAGCGCCACGCCGCCTGATCATTCCTTTTCCGTACCAGACTCGCACAAATTGGGGTGCAAGTAAAAAATAATCAAACGCCCTCAATACCTTACCCGACAAACCCACTGAACGCTCCACGTGGAGCCCCCAGCCCTTGATCCCGCCACCGCTCTCACCTAACTGATCGGTCCACAAATCCCCGTCTGAACCAGAGGATCGCATGACCGAAACCAGCACCGAAGAAACCCATGATTTTGGCACCGAGGTCGGCCGCCTGCTCGATCTCGTGGTCCACTCCCTGTACTCCGACCGCGAAATTTTCCTGCGCGAGCTGGTGGCCAACGCCGCTGACGCGACCGACAAACGCCGCTTCCTCGCCCTCTCCGACGGCGCGTTCGCCTTGCCGGAAAACCCCGCCATCAAAATCTCCACCGATAAACTAACCCAGACCATCACCATCTCCGACCACGGCACCGGCATGAGCAAGGAGGAGCTGGCCAGCCATCTGGGCACCATCGCCCGCTCCGGCACCGCTGCCTTCACCTCCTCCCTGGCCGCACAAAAGCCGGAGGAACGCCCCAGCCTGATCGGCCAGTTTGGCGTCGGTTTTTATTCCGCCTTCATGGTGGCTGATGAGGTCGAGGTTATCTCACGCAAGGCCGGGCACCAGGAGGCCTGGGCCTGGCTCTCCAACGGCAAGGGGAAATACACGCTCAAACCCGCCGTGCGGGAGGAATCGGGCACCACCATCATCCTGCACATCAAGCCGGAGGCGGAGGAGTTCCTGGAGCCGCTACGCATCAAAACCATCATCCGCAAATGGGCGGACCATATCGCTTTGCCCATCGAGCTTGAGGAAGACGGCAAGTTCGCCTCTGTCACCGAGGGCAACGCCCTGTGGCGGCGCAACAAATCCGAAATCTCCAAGGAGGATTACGCCGCCTTCTACCGCCACACCGGCCACGCGTGGGACGAACCCTGGGCCACCATCCACTGGCGCGCCGAGGGCACGCTGGAATTTTCCGCGCTCCTGTTCATCCCGTCGAGCAAACCCTTCATGCCGGTGGAAGAGACCCGCGAATCTAAGGTCCGCCTGCATGTGAAGCGCATGTTCATCACCGATGAAGCCAGGCTCCTGCCCAACTGGCTCTCCTTCGTCGCCGGCGTGGTGGACACCGAGGACCTCCCCCTCAACGTCAGCCGCGAAATCCTGCAAGCCACCCCGGTGCTGGATAAGATCCGCAAAGCCCTGGTCAACCGCGTGCTCTCCGAGCTGAAATCCAAGGCCAAGGACGCTGATGACTTCAAAACTTTTCAGGAAAATTTCGGCGCGGTCTTGAAGGAAGGTCTCTACGAGGACTCCGGCCACGCGGCAGACATCGCGGGCTTGCTCCGCTTCGCCTCCACCAAGGAGGAGGCCACCACGCTCGATGACTACATCGCCCGCATGCCCGAGGGCCAGAACGAGATCTACTACCTCGCGGGCGACGCCGCCAATCTCAAAACCTCCGCCCAGCTCGAGGGTTTCGCCGAAAAAGGCTATGAGGTCCTGCTCCTCTCCGACCCGATCGACGCCTTCTGGCCAACCCGGATGGAGAGCTACAAGGACAAAAAACTGAAAAGCGCCTCCCAGGCCGCGGGCCTCTTCGCCCCGGCGGAAAGCAGCGCGGACATCACCGCGCTGTGCGAAAAACTGGCCAAGGCGCTGGAGGGCAAGGTCTCGGGCGTCACCGCCTCAACCCGGTTGAAGGACAGCCCCGCGATGCTGGTGGCCAACGAGGCCGGGCCGGATCTGGCCATGCAGCGCCTGCTTCGCCGCGCCGGGCGGCCCGTGTTCGGCCTGCCGCCCGCGCTGGAGATCAACCCCGGCCACAAGCTCATCCTGGCCCTGGCAACCCGCGCGGAGCTGGACGCCGAGGCTAATCTGCTACTGGACCTGGCCAAACTTCAGGAGGGTGACCTCCCCGAAGACCCCGCCGCCTTCGTGCGCCACATCGCGCACGCCATCGCGGGGGAATAATTCCCAACAAAAAAGCCGGGGGGCAAACCCGGCGGCAGGGAGGGGAGAATACGAATGGACGTCTCCAAAATAGTTGACTCCGCCTAGTCGAGGGACTAGCCCGTGAAGTAAATCAGGCTCCCAGGAGGAGAGAATACCAATGAGTATAGCAACGGACGTCTCCGGACTAGTTGACACCGCCACAGGGCGGCAGTCGCGCGCCATCTATTCAAGCGACGAGATTTACCATCAGGAAATGGAGCGGATTTTTGGGCGCTGCTGGCTGTTCCTCGCCCACACCAGCCAGATCCCGAAACCCAACGATTATTT
>NZ_JAQTZC010000021.1 GCF_028687955.1 Acidocella sp. | reverse complement strand
TTCTGCCACTTCACAAAAAAACCCGGAGCCATACGGGGTTTTTTATTGCGTTTTTTTCAGCGCCAACAGCGCCGCCAGCTCCGCCTCATGCTCATAATCAGGCATCAGGCCTTGCACCGCCGCATCGCGCGCCGCCGCCGGATGAAAATAGATCTCGGCACTTCCCGCGGGCAAATGCCGCAACAGCAAGCGCACGCGCTCAATGGTCATATGCCCGGACCATTTCAGGCCAAACACATGCCGCGCGCTCTCCAGCCCGCGCGCCTGGAAGCGCAACAACCGGCTCCAGTAATAAAGCGCGTAATCGCCAAACCCCACGCGCGCGCCGCATGCCTTCATCACCCCAGGCGGTTCGGCCGGAACCCTGATCCGCGTCAGGCCAAACTCCCGGCCCGCCGCAATCATCATCGCCGCCACGGTGGGGTGAAAATGCATGTGCTTATGCGCATCGGCATGGTGCAGAGGCAGCCCCGTGGCGGCAAAAGCCTTAAACTGCGCGCGTATCTCCGCCCGCAACTCGCGCCGCGCCGCGGGTGAAAAAAAATACTTAAACCCCAGCACCGCCTGGTTTTGCCCGAACCGCCCATCCGGCTCCGTGATATGCGGCAGCTTCGCATGACCCAGCAGCGAATCGCCATCCACCAGCACCAAATGCAGCCCCACCTTCAACCCCGGCAGCGCCCGCGCCCGGCGCACCGCATCCGCCGCGCCCGGCGCCGCCACCATCAGGCTCGCCTGGGTCAAAACGCCCTGGGTATGCGCCAGCTCCACCCCCTCGTTCACCCCAGCCGACAACCCGAAATCATCGGCCGAGAAAACCGGCGGCGTGCTTAAGGCCATTTCACTTCCGGCGGCATGGACATCAAAATCGCTTCCGTATTCCCACCCGTCTTCAGCCCGAACATGGTGCCCCGGTCGTACAGCAGATTGAACTCGACATACCGCCCCCGGCGCACCAGCTGCGCCTCGCGCTCCTCGGGCGTGAAGCTCTCGCGCATCCGCCGGCGCACAATCTGCGGATAGGCCGCCAGAAACGCCTCCCCCACATCGCGGGTGAAGGCAAAATCCGCCCCAGCATCCCCCGAATCGAGGTAATCGTAGAAAATCCCGCCCGCCCCGCGCGGCTCCTTGCGGTGCGGCAGATAAAAATACTCGTCGCACCATTTTTTGAATTTTTCATAATAATCCGCGCCGTGCCGGTCGCACGCGGCCTTGTAAGCGGCATGGAAAAACGCCGCATCCTCGCCCGCCTGCGCCGTTCCCGGCTGCAACGGCGTCAAATCCCCGCCGCCGCCGAACCAGCCCTTGGTGGTCACGATCATCCGCGTGTTCATATGCACCGCCGGCACTTTTGGCGAGCGCATATGCGCAACCAGGCTAATCCCCGCCGCCCAGAACGCCGCGTTTTCGCCCGCGCCATGCATCTGCCTGGCAAAATCGGCACTGAAATGCCCCTGCACGACGGAGATGTTCACCCCCACCTTCTCAAAAACCTGGCCGCGCATCACGCTGATCACGCCGCCGCCGCCCTCGGGCCGCTCCCAGGCCGTGCGGACGAAGCGGCCGGGATTGCCCCCCGCTTCGTCCTCTATCTCCTCAAAAGCGGCGCATATCCGGTCCCGCAAGGCGGCAAACCAAGCGGCGGCGGCGCGTTTCAGGGCCTCATGGGCGGGGAGGGCGGCTAAATCATTCATGTTGAAATCATCATACGGGCTTCATGGACGATCATCCACTCTTGAAATTTTCCGGCGTTCCCGTCATGCGTGTTCGAGAATAATTTGCGCGGCAGGAGACGAGATGGCTGATACGTCACAACATGCGATGGAGCACGGCGGGGAATCCCGGCGTGATTTTTTAAAAATCCTTACCGTGGCAAGCGGCGCCGTGGGCGCCGGCGCGGTCATCTGGCCGTTCATTGATGCTCTGGGCCCGGACGCCGACGGCGCGGCGGCGGCGCATCTCATCGTCAACGTCGCCAGCATCCCGGAAAATTCAGCGATCACCGTCACCTGGGACGGCCTGCCGATCTACATCCGCAAGCTGACCGCGCAGCAGATCGCCGATACGAAAGCCGTGGTCACCAGCACATTGGTTGACCCCGCCAGCTTCAACAGCCGCGTGAAGCCCGGTTATGAGAGCTTCGTCGTGGTCGTCGGCCTCAACACCGGCTCGCCCTGCGCCCTGGAAGGCAACGCCCCGGCGGACCCGCGCGGTCCCTTCGACGGCTGGCTCTCCCCTTGCGACGGCAGCGTCTACGACCCGCTGGGCCGTGTGCGCGGCGGCCCGTCGACCAAAAATCTCGTGATTCCGAGATTCAAGTTCATCAACGACGCGCAAATTCAGTTCGGCTGAGGACCAGCATTATGAGCACAGACGTTAAAAAATCATGGCTGGCCTCCCGGCTGCCCTGCCCCGCAAAGGAAACCGGAAACTGCGCCCCCACGCTGGAGCGCGGCGCGCCGTACCTGGCCAGGCTGCCCGCCCTCATCACCGGCGTGGCGCTGCTCCTGCTCGCCTCCGGCTTCGTGCTGGCGGTGTACTACAACCCGGACCACGGGTTTGCCTCCATCCAGTTCATCGCCCGCAACGTCAACAGCGGCTGGCTGATCCAGGGCTTCCACACCACCGGCGCGACCATGCTCTTCGCCGCCGTGTATCTGCTCCTCTTCCGCGACATCTACCGCCGCGCCTACACGGCGCCGGGTGAGCTGGTCTGGCTGCTGCGCGTCAAATTGTTCGCCCTGCTGCTGCTCGTTGGCTGGCTCGGCTATGCCTTGAGCGACGGCGCGGTCGCCTACTGGAGCCTCACCGATGCCGGCAACGCGGCAACCGGCCTTGGCGGCGTGGCTGGGGTCATCGGCCGCTGGTTCTTCGGCGGACCGAACGGTGCCGGCACCCTCGCCCGGCTGGAAGTTTTCCACGCCGTGCTGGCGCTGGCCGTCCTCGGCACCCTTGGGGCGCACCGCTGCGCCACCCGCGCCCTGGCCCGCCAGGCCAAGCCGAAGCACCCGGTGAGCTGCCATCCCTATTACACCGCGCAGACCTTCGCGGCCTTCGCGGTATTCGCCCTCATTTTCGCGGTGCTGATGTTCTTCGCGCCGCATTACGGGCTCAACCCCCTCAACCGCGCCGCGGCGGACTCGCTCATCATCCCCGCCGTGCTCAGCCCGCCCTGGTATCTGGCCCCGGTCAGCGCCGTGGCCTCAGTGTTCTCCACCACCTTGGGAAGCATTTTCGGCGTCATCGCCATGCTGGCCGTGCTCGCGGCCCTGCCCTGGCTCGACCGCTCATCGCCCGCCGGCAAGCGCGGCCTGGTCTACCGCCTGCTCATGGGCCTGCTGCTGCTTGATGTCATCGGTCTGGGCTGGAGCGTATCCGACCCCGCCTGCACCATATCCGGTGGCCTCACGGTGTTTTTCACCATCTGGTATTTTTTTCACTTCCTGGTGCTTACCCCGCTGGTCACAGCCTTGGAGGCTAAATAATGCGCCGTCTTTTCGCTCCTCTCCTGGCCGCGGGCCTGTTGTTCAGTGCCGCCGCGCATGCCGAAGACACCCTCACCCCCCTGCACTGGCAGTCCCAGGGCAGCTTCGGCAGCTTCGATAAAGCGGCCGTCCAACGCGGCTTCCTGGTTTATCAAAGCGCCTGCGCCAGCTGCCACTCAGCCAGCGCGCTGCACTACCGCGACCTTGAAGCCCTTGGCTTCTCCCCGGCGCAGGCCGCAGGCATCGCCGCGAGCGTGAAGCTGGCCAACGGCGCCCCCGCCACGCTGGATGACACCTTCAAGCCCGCCGCCGTGCCGGCCTCCGCCTTTGGCGGCGCACTGCCGCCGGATCTCTCCACCATCGAGAGCGCCCGCCCGCACGGGCTAGACTATGTCTACAACCTGCTCACCGGCTACACCGCCGCCCCGGCCAGCGTCACCCTGCTGCCCGGCCGGTTCTATAACACCGGCTACCCCGGCCAGCAGATCGCCATGCCCCAGCCGTTGAAGGGCAACGATGTTGTCTACGCCGATGGCACCGCCGCGACCCTGCCGCAGGAAGCCTCCGATGTTTCCGCCTTCCTCGCCTGGTCTGCCGATCCCAACCTGGACGAGCGCCATGAGATCGGCCTGCGCGCCGTGCTCTTCCTGCTGTTCCTGAGCATCATCGCCATCGCCACGAAGCGTAAAATCTGGCGCGAAACGGCCTGAGCCGCCGCGCCCCGGCAGCACCAAAACGGCGCCCCGCCCAGGGCGCCGTTTTTGTATCCCCATGGTCAAACCGGGGCAAAAACCCTAAACGGGCGCCACTTCATTCTCCAGCAAGGGTAACGGCATGTCTCACACCACCCCCGTCATCGGCATCATCGGCGGCTCCGGGCTGTATAATATCGAAGGCTTGACCAACACGCGCTGGGAGCGGGTCGCCACCCCCTGGGGCGAGCCCTCCGACGAGTTGCTGATCGGCGAATTTGCCGGCACCAAGGTTGTCTTTCTGCCCCGCCATGGCCGCGGCCATAAAACCCCGCCCAGCGCGCTCAACTACCGCGCCAATATTGATGCGCTCAAGCGTGTGGGCGTTACCGACATCATCTCCCTTTCCGCCGTCGGCTCGCTGAAGGAGGAACTCCCCCCCGGCCATTTCGTCATTGTTGACCAGTTCATCGACCGCTCCTTCGCGCGTGAAAAAAGCTTCTTTGGTCCCGGCTGCGTCGCGCATGTTTCCATGGCCCACCCCACCTGCCCGCGCCTGGGCGACGCGCTGGAAGCCGCCGCCACGGACCTCGGCTTGCCGGTCACCCGCGGCGGCACCTACCTCGTCATGGAAGGCCCGCAATTCTCCACTTTGGCCGAGAGCAACCTCTACCGCTCCTGGGGCTGCTCGGTCATCGGCATGACCAACATGCCCGAAGCCAAGCTCGCCCGCGAGGCCGAGATCGACTACGCCAGCATCGCCATGGTGACCGATTACGACTGCTGGCACGAAGAGCACGACGCCGTGACGGTGGACGCCGTGGTGCGCGTGCTGCTGGACAACGCCGAGAAGGCCCGCAACCTGGTCAAATCCGTACTGCCCAAACTCGGTGCCCCGCGCGGGCTCTGCCCCGCCGGCTGCGACCGCGCGCTGGAATACGCGCTCATCACCGCGCCAGAAGCCCGCGTCCCCGCCATGCTCGCGAAACTGGACGCGGTGGCCGGCCGCATCCTCTGACTTCATGAGGCCGCCTCACGCCCCCGGCGGCGGCCTCTTGGTTTTCCCCCCGGCAAACTGCTAGCCTGCGGCCATGATCCTCCCCGGCGCGCTCGCGGCTTTCCTGCTCGCCTTTCCGGCGCTGTTCTCCATCGTCAACCCGCTGGGCGGCGCGATCATCTTCAATGAGGTCACCACCCAGCAGTCGCACGCCCAGCGCGTCGCGCTGGCCCGGCGCGTGGCGTTGTATTCCACCCTGGTCATGCTGGTCTCGCTCTGGGCCGGCACCTATATCCTCAGCTTCTTCGGCATTTCGCTCAACGCCCTGCGCATCGCCGGCGGCATTGTCGTCTCCATGCGCGCCTATGAGATGCTCTCAGCGCCCGATACCACCTCAGCGCGCAAGGAGCAGGAAGCCCGCCCGGTCGGGGAGGCGCACAGCCAGAATCTCGCCGGCTTCGCCTTCTTTCCGCTCACCCTGCCCTTTACCACCGGGCCGGGGACCATCGCGGTCGCCGTGTCGCTCGGTACCGTCCGGCCCGATGGCCTGGCCGCCATGGCGGCGTTCTACACCGGCGCCAGCCTCGCGGTTTTCGTCCTCTCGCTCCTCATCTGGCTCTCCTACACCACCGCGGACCGCATGGCCGCCATCCTGGGCACCCTCGGGCGGCAGGTCACCTCACGCATCGCGGCCTTTCTGCTGTTGGGCATCGGCGTACAAATCGCCCTCTCCGGCATCATTCCCGTATTGCACGAGGCGCTGGGCAGATAAGCGTAAAACCACAGATGCAAGTTATAAGCGCGCTTATAATATAGTGCGCTATGAACCAGGATTTCGATCGCGACATGTTTGTGCTGCTGCATGATGTAGCCCGGCTGAGCCGCGTCGAGGCGGATAAGCGCGCCCGTGTGATGGGCATGACCCGCGCGCAATGGGGGCTGTTGCTGCGCTTGGCCCGCAATCCAGGCCTCAGCCAGAAGGAAGTCGCGGATATGCTGGAGGTCGAGCCGATTTCCGTTGCCCGGCTGGTGGACCGCTTGGCCGCCGCAGGTCTGGTGGAGCGCAGCGCCGACGAGCAGGACCGGCGCATCTGGCGCCTGCACCTGCTTCCACGCGCCACCGCCATGCTGGAAGAAATCACCCGCCAGCGGGAAATTCTAGCAGCCTTCATTGCCGAGGGAATCTCCGACTCCACCCGCGAGACCATCATCGCCGGGCTGCAGCGCATGAAAACCAACTTATTGCGGGCAGAACCTGCCCCCGGCCTCAAGGAGTCGACGTAATGTCCCAGGCGAACACCGTGGCGCGGGAAAAAACCGCCCAGCCGGCCCCTCCCGGCGCCCAAGCCGTCCGGAACATCAACCGCAGCCGCCTGCTTCGCCCGCTGCTCATGTTCGGCGGCACGTTCCTCGTGCTCCTCGCCATACTCGCGTTCTGGCTCACCAGCGGGCGCTATGTCAGCTCCGACGACACCTATGTCGACGCCGCGAAAGTCTCCCTCTCCACCGATGTCTCCGGCCTCGTCGCGGCTGTTTATGTGCATGACAACCAGCATGTCACCGCTGGCCAGCCGCTGTTCAGCCTCAGCCAGACCAGCTTCAACATCGCCGTCGCCGCCGCGCGCGCGCAGCTGGCGCAAGCGGTGCTGGATGTAAATGCCGCCAAGCGCGGCTATGCGCAGGCCTTGGCCCAGATCGGCCAGCAAAAAATCCAGATCGCCCGCGAGCAGGCAGACCTCGCCCGCTTTGCCGCCGTGGTCGGCAATGGCGGCGTCACCCGCTCAACCTTCGATGACGCCCGCTTTTCCCTCGCCGCCGGCCAGGCCAAGCTCAACGAGCTGGAACAGGCCGCCGGGCTGCAACTCGCCAAACTCAGCGGCAACGCTGATATTCCCGTGAAGGACACCCCCGCCTACCAGAGCGCCGAGGCGGCGCTGAACAACGCGCTGGTCTCGCGCAAGGACAGCGTGGTGCGCGCGCCCTACTCCGGCTATGTCACCCAGGTTGAGCAATTGCAGCCGGGCATGTACCTCCCCGCCGGCACCGCCGCCTTCGGCCTGGTCTCGGATACCGATGTCTTCATCACCAGCCAGCCGAAGGAGAACGATCTCACCTGGGTGCGCGATGGCCAGAGCGTCACCATCACGGTGGACAGCTACCCCGGCCAGACCTGGAAGGGCGTGGTCGAGAGCATCAGCCCGGCCAGCGGCTCGGAATTCTCAATTCTCCCGGCGCAGAACTCCTCGGGCAACTGGGTCAAAGTGGTGCAGCGCATCCCCGTACGCATCAAAATCATCTCTGGGCCGCAGGGGCTCCAGTTGCGCGATGGCATGAGCGCGGAAGTCTCCATCGACACCCGCCATCACAGGCATCTTTCGGACCTGTTCTGATGCACACCCCGCCCGGCACGGACGAGAACACACCAAACCGCGCGCTGCTCACCATCTGCCTGATGATCGCGACGCTGATGCAGGCGCTGGACTCCACCATCGCCAACGTGGCCCTGCCTTACATGCAGGGCACCTTGTCCACCTCTTACGACCAGATCACCTGGGTGCTGACCTCCTACGTCGTCATGGCCGCGATCATGACCGCCCCGGTTGGCTGGCTCTCGGCGCGCTTTGGCCGCAAAAACCTCTTCATCACCTGCCTGGTGGGCTTCACCATCACCTCCATGCTCTGCGGCCTCGCCGGATCGCTAAATCAGATCGTCGTCTACCGCCTGCTGCAAGGCGCGTTCGGCGCGGCGCTGGTGCCGCTCAGCCAGTCCACCATGATGGACATCTACCCAGCCGCCCAGCGCGGCACCGCAATGTCCATCTGGGGCATGGGCGTCATGGTCGGCCCCATCCTGGGCCCCACGCTCGGCGGCTACCTCACCGCCAATTTTGACTGGCGCTACGTCTTCTTCGTCAACCTGCCGTTTGGCATCGCCGCCATCGCCGGGCTGGGGCTGCTCATGCCCAAAATCAAACCGCGCAGCACCAGCAAATTCGACTGGACCGGCTTTGGCGTGCTCTCAATCGCCCTCTCCGGACTGCAAATCGCGCTGGACCGCGGCCAGGAGCTGGACTGGTTCTCCTCAACCACCATCATCGGCTGTTTCATCATCGCGGGCCTCGGCTTCTACCTGTTCATAGTACACATGCTCACCGCGCGCACCCCCTTCATCCCGCGCGCCGTGTTCGCCGACCGCAACTTCCTCGCCGCCCTCATCACCATGGGCTCGATCGGCATGGTGCTGCTGGCCGCCTCGGCGCTGCTGGCGCCTTATCTGGAAAACCTCGGCAACTACCCGGTGGCAACCGCCGGCTTGGTCATGGCTCCGCGCGGCGCGGGCACCATGGCCGCCATGCTGGTCGCGGGACGGCTGGTCAACCGCAGCGATGCACGGCTTCTCATGCTGGCGGGCTATCTCATGCTGGGCTTTTCCATCTACATGCAGGAAGGCTGGACGCCCGATGTCAGCCAGGCCTACATAGTGCTCACCATTTTCATCCAAGGCCTCGGGCTGGGCTTCGTCTTCGTACCGCTGCAGGTCGTCGCCTTCTACACACTCCCGGCCGAACTGCGCACCCAGGGCACCTCACTGCTCAGCTTGGTGCGCAATGTCGGCAGCGCGGTTGGCATCTCACTCACCTCCGCGCTGTTGAGCCACGCCACCCAATATGTCCATGCCGATCTGGCGCAATTCATCACCCCCTTCAGCCGGCCGCTACAAATCGGCGGCGCGGTGAGCCGGCTGCTCAATCCCGCAACACCTCACGGCGCTGCGCTGCTCGATTCCATCATCAACACCCAGGCACAGATCATTGCGTATATGGATGATTATAAATTCATGCTGTTCAGCACCATTCCCGCCATGGCCTGCCTGTTGCTGATGCGTCATCCAGAAACGAGCCATCCAGAAACACGTCATCCAGAAACGAGCCAGCCCGCCGCCGCCAGCCACACCGCTTTCGAATAACCTCCTGCCCCGGCTGTCGACAACCCGGCCCTAACTGCCGCATGGTAGCCACGGAGGGCATAGCATTGGCGGATAATTTACAGACCGAAATCATGGTAATCCGCCAGAGCGGATTGTTTCTCTCGCCGTGGTATCTCTCGCAACACCGCGAGGTCGAGGCCCGCGGCGAGGATGGCGTTTCCCACTTCTGCCAGATCGGCTGGCGTAGCGGCGCGCGGCCCAACCCGTATTTTGATCCCGCCTGGTATCTCGCCCAGAATCCTGAAATCGCCGCCGCCGGGGTTAACCCGCTGCTGCACTACATCGCTTTCGGTGAAGCCGAGGGCCGCGACCCCTCGCCCTATTTCTCCGTGCGCTGGTACCGCGAAACCTATGGCCTAGACGCGCGCGATCTTTGCCTGAAACACTATCTGGACCGCCGGTTCACCGGTCAGGTCAATCCCGTGCCATTGTTCGACGCCGCCCATTACCTGGAACACAACCCCGACGTCGCCGCCGGCGGCGCCGACCCATTCGAGCATTTTCTCATCTTCGGCGCCGCCGAGGGCCGCAACCCCTCGGCCGATTTCGACATCGCCTTCTACCTTAACCGCTACGCGGGCATGTTGGGCGGCCAGAACCCGCTGCTGCACTATCTGGCCAACCGCGAGAGCGGCCAGTTCATGCCCGCCCGCCCCGAGCACGAAGGCCTGGTTCCGGCGGCGCTGAAACACGCCACCCGCCCCTCGCCGCATTTCGAGGAGTTGCGGCCCGTCCCCGCCCACGCGAAGCGCAAAGCCAGGCTGCTGGCCTACTACCTGCCGCAATTCCACCCAATCCCCGAGAACGATGCCTGGTGGGGCAAGGGCTTTACCGACTGGACCAACCTGGGCCGCGCCGTGGCGCGCTTCGCGGGGCATCTGCAACCGCGCGTCCCGCGCGATCTTGGCTATTATTCGCTGGACAATCCCCAAACCCTGCCCCGCCAAATCGCCATGGCCAAAGCCGCCGGGCTTTCCGGCTTCGTCTTCTATACCTACTGGTTCAACCGCCACCGGCTATTGGAGAAGCCGCTCGAACAACTGCTCGCCGACCCCAGCCTCGACTTTCCCTTCTGCGTGATGTGGGCCAACGAAAACTGGACCCGCCGCTGGGACGGGCTGGAGCGCGAAGTGCTGATCGCGCAGGAATATCTGGAGAGCGACGATGCCGCGCTCGTCGCCTGCTACGCGCGCCTCTTCGCGGACCCGCGCTACATCCGCGTGCAGGGCCGTCCGCTCTGGATGATCTACCGCGTCACCCTCATCCCCGCCGCCGCCGCGCGCATCGCGAAATGGCGCCGCATGTTCCGCGAACTGCATAACGAAGACCCGCTGATCATCATGGCCCAGAGCCTGGGCGATTACGACCCCGCGCCCTATGGTCTGGATGGCGCGGTGGAATTCCCCCCCCATAAACTCAGCCAGGAAACCGAACGCCTCAACGGCACGCTCGACCTGCTAGACCCCGATTTCAGCGCCACGGTGCATGACTACGAAGCCCTCGCGCAAACCTCGCTGCGCATCCCCCCCCCGGATTATCCGCTGATCAAAACCATCGTCCCCGGCTGGGACAACGACCCCCGCCGCGAGGGCAAGGGCCTGGTTCTGCACGGCGCCACGCCGGATAAATATCAGGCATGGCTCGAGAAACTCGTAGACTACACCACGAAGCATCCTTTCCACGGTGAACAGATCCTGTGCGTGAACGCCTGGAACGAATGGGCCGAGGGCGCGTTTCTCGAACCTGACATTCACTTCGGCGCCGCCTTCCTCAACGCCACCGGCCGCGCCATCTGCGAGCGAGACACTGCCGAATTCGCCGCCGGAATCCTGCTCATTGGCCACGACGCGCAGCCGCACGGCGCCCAGCTTCTGCTGCTGCACGTCGCGCGCCACCTACGCCGCCAATGGGGCATCAAGGTGCATCTGCTGCTGCTCGGCGTCGGCCCGCTGCTCGGCCCGTATTACGAAACCGCCGATGTCGCCATCGCCTCTGATAAAACCATCATCGCCAACCTGCTCGACAAATACCGCGCCGCCGGCATCCGTAGCGCCATCGTCAACTCCGCGGCCTGCGCGCGTGTGGTGCCTTGGGCAGAACAACGCGGCATCAAAACCACGTTACTGGTGCATGAGATGCCGCAGCTGCTGCACGAATATAACCTTGAAATCCAGGCTCGGCTCGGCGCCGCCGCCGCCAGCCATCTGATATTCGCCGCCAGCTGCGTTGCTGAAAAATTCACCGCAGCACTCGGCCTGCAAAACGCCAGCCGCATCATCCTGCCGCAAGGCAACTACCAGAACATGGCCTTCGACGCCGCCGCGCGGGCGCACATCCGCCGCGAGCTGAACATCGCGGACGAGGACTTCCTCGTGCTCGGCGCCGGGTTTGGCTACATCCGCAAGGGGTTTGATCTTTTCCTGCAATTGGCAGGAAAATTTTCAACCCTGCGGGGCGATACCCATTTCATCTGGGTGGGGGATATCGAGCCAACGCTGCGCACCTATCTCGCCCCGGAAATGAACAAGCTCATCGCCACCGGCCGCTTCCACCACATCCCCTTCACCCAGCACGCCGCCGGCTATTTCACCGCCGCTGACATCTTCGCCCTCACCTCGCGTGAGGACCCCTACCCCACCGTGGTGATCGAGGCGCTGGCCTGCGGCATCCCTTGCGTTGCCTTCGACGAATCAGGCGGCATCCCCGCGCTGCTGCGCCATGAAAACGCCGGCCGCGTCGCGCGGCTGGCCGATGTGGACGACTTCCTGGCGCAGACGGCCAGCCTGCTTGACCATGAAAAGCTCCGCCAGCTCCGCCCGCGCCTCGCCGCCATGGCTGCGGAAAAATTCGACTTCTCCGCCTATGTGGAAAAACTGCTGCACCTGGCCCAGCCCGGCCTGCGCAGCGTCAGCGCCGCCGTCATTAATTACAATTATGCCCAGCACCTGCCCGCGCGCCTGGAATCGATTTTCGCGCAAAGCTACCCACTGGCCGAAATCCTCTTTCTCGACGATGCCTCGTCAGACGACTCCCTCACCGTCGCACAAACAGCCGCCGCCACCGCGCAGCGCGAAATCCGCATCCTCGCTAACAAAAAAAACACCGGCTCCGTCTTCGCCCAATGGCGCCGCGCCGCGCGCGAGGCCAAAGGCGAGTTCATCTGGCTTTGCGAAGCCGATGACAGCGCCGCCCCCAGCTTTCTCTCCCGCCTGATGGAAGTGCTGACCAGCGCCGCGACCCCCCTGCTCGCCTTCACTGACAGCCGCGCCGTTGATGAGACCGGCAAACAGGTCATGCCCAGCTACCAATCCTATTATTTCGACTCCGGTGTGAAGGAACTGGCCGCCTCAGGCATCTGGGAGGCGCGCACCTTCGCGCAGCGCATCCTCGCCGTACGCAACCTCATCCCCAATGTCAGCGCCGTGCTCTGGCGGCGCGAGGCGTTGCTGGCAGCGATTGATGCCGTCCCGGATATTGTGATCTGGCACCTCGCCGGGGATTGGCTGCTCTATCTCACTTTGTTAACCGGGCAACAAGGCAGCGTGGTCTACCTCGCGGAGCCATTGAACACCCACCGCCGCCACGCCGGCGGCGTCACGCAGCGCCTCTCACCCAAGGCGCATACCGCCGAAATCGCGGCCATGCATAAAATCATCGTGAAAACCCTGAAACCCGGAAAACACACCCAGGCGGAACAGGCCGCCTATCTCGCCCGCGTCACTGCCCAGCTCAACGCCGCCGCGCTCAACATCACCGCAGCAAAACCGGCCAGAGCGGTTGCGCGCAAGCGCAATGTCTGATTGAACCAGCCCATCAAAATCGCGCCTAACCAGGATGTTGCATGAAAATTCTTCTCACCGGCGGCTGCGGCTTCATCGGCTCGGCCGTCATCCGGCACGCCATCGCCGCCAGCCAGCATGAAATCATTAATATCGACAAAATGACCTACGCGGCCTGCGAGGATGCGCTGGAAGCCGCCCTGACCCACCCCCGCCACACGCTCATCAAGGCCGACATCACCGACTCCGCCGCCATGCGCGCTGCCTTCGCCGCCCATCAGCCGGACGCGGTGATGCATCTGGCCGCCGAAAGCCATGTTGACCGCTCGATTGACGGCCCCGCCGCCTTTATTCACACAAATGTCACCGGCACATTCACCCTGCTGGAAGCCGCCCGCGAATATTACACAACCCTCCCCCCCGCGCGGCGTGAAACCTTCCGCTTCCACCATATTTCCACCGACGAGGTTTTTGGCGCCCTGGCCGATGAAGACCCGCCATTCAACGAACACACCCCTTACGACCCGCGCAGCCCCTACTCGGCCAGCAAGGCCGCGTCGGACCATCTGGTTCGCGCCTGGGGCCATACTTATGATCTGCCCGTCATCGTCTCCAACACCACCAATAATTACGGCCCTTGGCAGTTCCCCGAAAAGCTGATCCCGCTCATCCTTATCAACGCCATCGAGGAGAAACCCCTGCCCGTTTACGGCGACGGCCAGAACACCCGCGACTGGCTGTTTGTCGAGGATCACGCCCAGGCCCTGCTCAAGGCCGTGGAATCTGGCACAGCTGGGGAGACCTATTGCATCGGCCCGCGCCAACCGCGCAAAAACATTGACGTGGTGAAAGCCATCTGCGCCATCCTGGATGAGCGGCGCCCCAGCCCCAACGGCCCGCGCGCGCGCCTCATCACCTATGTGCGCGACCGCCCCGGCCACGATCATCGCTACGAGATCGACCCAACCACCGCTGAAGCGGCGCTCGGCTGGAAGGCGGCGCATGATTTTGAACATGGCCTCGCCGCCACCATCGACTGGTATCTGGCCCATGAGGATTGGTGGCGCGCCATTGCGGCGCAAAAATATTCCGGGCAACGCCTGGGCGGAGAAAAAGCATGATCACCAAGGGCATTATCCTCGCAGGCGGCTCCGGCTCGCGCCTGCACCCCATGACCCAGGCAACCTCCAAGCAGTTGCTCCCGGTCTATGACAAGCCGATGGTCTACTATCCGCTCTCCACCCTGCTGCTGGCCGGCATCCGAGACGTGCTGATCATCTCAACCCCCGCCGACCTGCCGCAGTTCCAGCGTCTGTTCCATGACGGCTCGCACCTGGGCATCCGCATTACCTATGCCGAACAACCCAGGCCGGATGGCCTCGCCCAGGCATTCCTCATCGGTGAGCAATGGCTTGCCGGCCAGCCCTGCGCCCTGGCCCTGGGCGACAACCTGATCCACGGCGACCATCTCTCCACCCTGCTGCGCGCCGCCGGTGCGCGGCCCGAGGGCGCCACCGTGTTCGCCTATCAAGTGCGCGACCCCGAACGCTACGGCGTGGTCAGCTTCGACGCTCAGGGCAAAGCGATCGAGATCGTCGAAAAACCGAAAAACCCCACCTCCCCCTGGGCCGTCACCGGCCTGTATTTCTACGACCACCGCGTCACCGAATTCGCCCGCCAGGTGAAACCTTCGGCCCGTGGCGAGCTGGAGATCACCGATCTCAACCAGATCTACCTGCACGAGGGCACGCTGCATGTGGAGCGCCTGGGCCGCGGCACCGCCTGGCTGGACGCCGGCACACCTGATTCGCTGATCCAGGCCGCCACCTTCGTGCAAACCATCCAGAGCCGCCAAGGGAATCTGGTCGGCTGCCCGGAGGAAGCCGCCTTCCGCATGGGCTTCATCGATGCCGCCCAGCTCAAGGCGCAGGCCCAGTCCATCAGCAAAACCGAACTTGGCCGGATTTTGCAAGACATCGCCAACGGAATACACCACTGATGAAAATCGAACCGCTCAACATCCCCGAAGTCCTGCGCATCACCCCACCAAAATTTGGTGACTCTCGCGGCTTCTTCTCGGAAACCTGGAGTGCCGCCAAACTCGGCGCACAAGGCTTCAACGAGCATTTCGTGCAGGACAACCACAGTTTTTCCGCACAGCCCGGCACCATCCGCGGCCTGCATTGCCAACTCGCCCCCAGCATCCAGGGCAAGCTGGTCCGCGTCGTCAAAGGCGCGATCTGGGATGTCGCGGTGGACATCCGCCACGGCTCACCCACCTATGGAAAATACGCCGCCGCGATCTTAAGCGAAGCCAACTGGGCGCAGCTGTGGATTCCCGGCGGCTTCCTGCATGGCTTCTGCACCATCGAGCCCCATACAGAGGTCATCTACAAAGTCACCGCCGATTATGACCGCGCGGCCGAACGCGCCGTCATCTGGAACGACCCCACCCTCGCCCTGCCCTGGCCCGTCGAACCCGGCAAAGCCTTGCTCTCGGACAAAGACATGGTTGCCCCGCGCCTGGCCGATTGCGAACCCTGGTTCAGCTACCAATGATCCTCATCACCGGCAGCACCGGCCAGCTCGGCCAGGAATTGGTAAAACTGTGCACTGAACGCGGCCTTGCCTTCCGCGCCGTCTCCCGGCCCGAATTCGACTTTGAGCAGCCGGGAAGCGTGGCAACCTGCTTTGCCACCACCAACCCCACCCTCGTCATCAACGCCGCCGCCTACACCGCGGTGGACAAAGCCGAAACCAACCAGGAAGCCGCGCGCGCCGGAAACCACACCGGCCCGCTGCACCTCGCGCAATTATGCGCAGCCGCCAACATCTCCTTCATCCACGTCTCAACTGACTATGTGTTCGACGGCGCCAAGGGCGCGCCCTACCTTGAGAGCGACCCCACCAACCCCACCGGCGTCTACGGCGCCACCAAGCGCGATGGCGAAGCCGCCATCCTGAACAACACAACCGCAAAAGCCATCATCCTGCGCACCGCCTGGGTCTACGCCGCGCACGGTAAAAATTTCGCCCGCACAATGCTCGGCGCCGCGCGGCGCTTGCCCACCCTGCGCGTGGTGGCCGACCAGCGCGGCACCCCCACCGCCGCGCCGGACCTCGCCCAGGCGATTCTCGCCATCGCCGCCCGCCTGCAACAAACCGGCTGGCGGGCTGAATACCGCGGCATTTTCCACGCCACCGGCGCGGGCGAGACCACTTGGCACGGTTTCGCCACCGCCATCTTTGAGGCAGCCGCCGCCAGCCAACCGCCGCCGGAGGTGCAGCCCGTCACCACCGCCGACTGGCCAACCCCCGCCCGCCGCCCCGCCGATTCAAGGCTTGACTGCACAAAACTCGCCGAGGTTTTCGGCGTCACCCTACCCCCCTGGCGCACCAGCCTGGGACCAATCGTGCAGCAATTGCTAACCCTTGACCCCCCGGGCTGATCGCGCGCCAACGCATTCATGTGGCAACGCAACATAGATTAAGCTCTTTCATTGCCTAGAGCCGCGTAGCCTCTGTATAACGAATCGTGAAGACATGGTTAATTGAGGACACGAAGCAACGCATGATCAGAGCTATATCTCCCATGCCCAGATCATCCCGTGATGGTGACTTCGCTTGAGCCGCCTTGCCTCGGCTTCCGCGTGGCCGACCGTCACCATCCTGCTTTCAACCTACAACGGCGAAGCCTTCCTACAGGCCCAACTGGAAAGCTTCACCACGCAGCGCTACACCAACTGGGCTCTGCTCTGGCGGGACGATGGCTCCAACGATGCCACGCTCCCCATCATGCGCGCCTTCACCGCCGCCAATCCGGGCCGTTGCATGGAGGCCGCCAGCTCCGGCCCGCATCTGGGTGCCACGGAGAGTTTCCTAACCCTGCTGTGCGAGAGCCACGGCGCCGAGATGGTCGCCTTTTCAGACCAGGACGATGTCTGGCTGGCCGGCAAACTCCAACACGCGGTGGAATCCCTGCGCCCGGCGGGCCGCGAGCCTGCTTTATACTGCGCCCGGCAATATCTGGTGGATGCAGCCCTGCGCGGCACCAAACTCTCCGCGCTGCACGCCAACACGCCGGGCTTTCCCGCCAGCCTCACGCAGAACATCGCCAACGGCAACACGCTGGTGATGAACGCCCCCGCCGCCACGCTGGTTGCGGGCCTGGACCGGCCGGAGGGCACGGTGCATGACTGGTGGAGCTATATCGTCGTTTCCGCCTGTGGCGGGCGGATCATTTTTGACCCGCGCCCGCAGGTGCTCTACCGGCTGCACAAGAACAACCTGATCGGCTCGTCCCGGCCGCTGCCCGCCCGCGCGCTCGCCGCCATCCGGCGCGGCCCGAAAATATTCATGACCATGATGCACCGGCACGCCGATATTCTGGCCACCGGCGCCAGCCATCTCACCCCGCAAGCCCGTCACGACCTCAAATCCATCCAGTCCGCGCTCCAGGGCGGGCTTGCCGCGAGGCTGGCGGCACTGCGCTGCACGCGTTTCCGCCGCCGCACGCTGCTAGAAAACCTGCTATTCAGCCTTTGGTTCATCACCGAAAAACCCGCAGCAACGCTCGCGGCAAATAATTTTGGCCGCATGCCGGGCCAGATCGCGCCAGAGCCAGACGAGCTGAGATTAAATCGCCCCGCGATCCAATCTCAGGGCTGAACCCGCCCGCAAACGCCACGGCTCTCAGGCCACCGCGCCCCGCTGCACGGGTTGTTTTGCTTCCGGGTCGTCCACGCCGGGCCTTAAGGCTTTCAGCAGGGCATTGCGCAGCTGGTTGAGCTTGCGCTCGTTTTCCACCTTCATGCCGAACACATCCTTCACATAGAACACGTCCACCGCGCGCACCCCGTAAGTGGTCACATGCGCCGAGGCGATCTGCAACCCCTGCGCCGAAATCGCCGAAGTCACATCGTGCAGCAGACCGGGGCGGTCGCGCCCGTTCACCTCCACCACCGTATGCCGGTTGGAGGCGCGGTTATCCACCACCACACGCGGCGGCACATGAATCGCGCGCATCCGGGCCGGAATCAGGCTGCGGGTCGCCTTGCGAATCTCCGAATCCAGCCTAAGCCGGCCCGAGAGCGCCTGCTCGATCAGCGAGGAGAGCCGCGCCAGCCGGTGCGGCGCGTCATACGGCCCACCGTTGGCATCCTGAATCCAGAACGTATCCAGCGCCATGCCGTCGGTGAGCGTATGAATCCGCGCATCCACGATCGAGGCGCCCGCAATCGCCAGCGCACCGGCAATCCGGCTGAACAGCCCGGCATGGTCGGCGGTATAAACCACAACCTCGGTCACCGCGCGCGCCGGCAGCGGCTCGGCATGCACGGTCAGCGGCGCGTTACGCTGCTTGGCATCGCGGATCATGCGGGCATGCCGCTCGATACTCTCAGGGTCAAACCCGAGCCAGTATGAGGGATAACCCAGCGAGAGAAACTCCTCGCGCACCGACTCCGGCCAATCACCCAGCAGCGAGGCCACAACCTCCTTCACCCGGCCGATGCGCGCATCGCGCTCGGTGGTCGAGAGCCCACCCTCCAGCACTTCGGCCACGCGCGCATACAGCTCACGCAGCAGCGTCGCCTTCCAGCCGTTCCACACCTTCGGCGAGACCGCCCGCATATCCGAGACCGTGAGCACCAGCAGCAGCCGCAGCCGCTCCGGACTCTGGATGGTATCGGCCAAATCGAGGATGGTCTTCGGGTCATCAATATCGCGTGAGAACGCCGTCTGCGTCAGCATCAGATGATGCAGCACCAGCCAGGAGACCATCTCTGTCTCTTCGGCGCTCAACCCCAGCGCCGGGCCCACATAAAGTGCTATCTCCGCGCCCAGCACGGAGTGGTCCCCGCCCCGTCCCTTGGCAATGTCATGCAGCATCAGCGCCACATACAGCGCCCTGCGCGACTGCACCTGGTCGATCAGATCGGTCGCAACCGGCGCAATTTCCTTCAGCTCCCCCGCCTCGATGGTGTTGAGCACCTTGATCGCATGCACCGTATGCACATCCACTGTGTACACATGGTAGGTATCAAACTGCATCTGCCCGACGATACGCCGCCAATCCGGCAGATAGCGCCCCAGCACCCCGGTATCATTCAACAGCCCCAGCCAACGCGCGGAATCGCACGTCCGCTCATCGCCGTCGCCCTCTTCCTGGCCGCAAAGCAGGTTCATGAACAGCGCCGCGGCCTTTTTGTCGCCGCGCAGCTCGGCCCCCAGCGGGGCGGAGCGGATCAACGTGCGCAGCGCCAACGGATGCAGCTCCAACCCGCGGTCGCGCGCGCACAGCAAAATCCTGAAAATACTGGCCGGATCCGTCTCCGGGTCATGCCCCGGCGCGAATAATATCTTCCCGCCCGCCAGCACGAAACCAGCCTCCACCAGCGCCGCATCGGTCTCCGCCGCAATCGCTGGCGGGCCCAGCGCCGCGCGCACCAGGGCAGGCTCCAGCACGCCGGTCACCCGCGCCACCTCGCGCACCATCAGGAAGTAGTGGCGCATGAAGCGCTCCACCCCGTCCTGACGGCCATGGCGCGTATAGCCCATGCGCGCGCCAACGACGGGCTGGAAATCAAACGTCAACCGCTCTTCCGCCCGCCCTGCGACATAATGCAGATGGAAGCGCACACTCCACAGATACTCCCACGCCCGCTTGCAGGAGCGCGCCTCCGTCGCGGTCAGAATCCCGCCGCCCGGCGCATCCTTGCCCACCAGCTCGGTCATCGCGAAGGTGTTGAACACATAGCGTGCCAGCCAGTAGAGCGTCTGCAAATCGCGCAGCCCCCCTTTGCCCTCTTTCACATTGGGCTCAACCATGAACGGCGTCTCGCCAAACCTACGGTGGCGGGCGGCGCGCTCGGCCTGCTTGGCGATAATATAGCTCCCCGGTCCATCGGCCGCGCAATCCGCGCGAAAGGCCTTCTGGAAATCCACGAACAGCGCCCGGTCGCCGGTCAGGCAGCGCGCATCCAGCAACGAGGTGCGGATGGTCACATCCTTGCGCGCCTCCTCCAGACAATCGGAGATGGAGCGAGTCGCATGGCCGACCTTCAGCCCCAGGTCCCACAGAAAATACAAGATGAACTCAACCGCCCGGTCCATCTTGTCCGAGGCTTTTCCCCCGGTGAGAAACAGCAGGTCGATATCCGAGAACGGGGCCAGCGTGGCGCGGCCGTAACCGCCGGTGGCCGCCATCGCAAGCCTGTCGCCCTCCGCCAACGGCAACATCGCCAGCGTGTAGGCAAACAACGAATTAACCAGCTCATCCATTAACCCCGCATGCAACCGCGCGGCGGTCAGCCCGTTCAGCCCATCGCGCTCGAAGCGCTGCTGCACATAGGTCTGAATCCGGCCAAGCTGGCGGCGGAAACCGGCCAAAGCCACATCACGCGGCGGCGGCCCGCCCGACAAAACAAGTTCTGCCAGAGCGGTGGCGATTTCGGGTTGCTTGGAGGATGTCAACATATCGTACACGCTAGATCAATCCGCTGGATATGGGAAAGCCGTGTTTTCGTTTTTTGCCTAGATTTTTATGCAGAGCGGGCTCCCGCACGGAATATTTACACATCGCCCACCCCGTCCATCCGCCGGCGCAGCGCATAGAGCGCATCCAGCGCCTCGCGCGGGCTCATCCGGTCCGGGTCCAGCGCCTCAAGCTCCTCCAGCACATCCTGCCGCGCATCGGTTTGTTCCCGCGCAACATCGGCGAATAAAGGCAACGCCGAAGTTGCGGGAACATCGCGTTCCGCCGCCTTCAACAAAATTTCCGCCCGCCTGGCCACGCTCTCAGGCACCCCCGCCAGACGGGCCACATGCACACCCCAACTGCGCTGCGCGGCCCCGCGCACAACCTCATGCATAAACACCACCTCACCCTTAAATTCCTTCACGCGCATCGTGTAAGGAGTCAGCCTTGGCAAAGCCTCGGCCAATTGAAATAATTCATGAAAATGTGTAGCAAATATGGCGCGGCACCGGTTACTGTTATGCAGCGCCTCCAGCACCGCCTGCGCAATCGCCAACCCGTCGCGCGTACCCGTGCCGCGCCCGATCTCATCGACGATCACAAAACTCTTAGGCCCAGCCTGATGCAAAATCGCCGCGGTCTCGATCATCTCAACCATGAAGGTCGAGCGCCCCGAGGCCAGATCATCCGCCGCCCCCACGCGCGAGAACAGCCGGTCCACCAGCCCCAGCCGCATTGCCTCGGCGGGCACCGGTAATCCCGCCTGCGCCAAAATCACCGCCAGCGCGTTCTGGCGTAAGTACGTGGATTTACCAGCCATATTCGGCCCCGTCAGCAGCATCAGCCGCTGCGCCGGACCAAGCTGGCAGTGGTTGGCGATAAACCCAACCCCCGGCGGCAGCGCCGCCTCCACCACCGGATGCCGCCCGGATTTTATCTCAAACGCCTCGCCGCCGGAAAGCTCCGGACAACAAAACCGTCCGGTGACGGAAAGTACCGCGGCAGACTGCAAAACATCCAGCAACGCCAGCGCCTGCGCGCAGCCCGCCAGTGCTTCCGCCTGCGCCAGAACCTGCTTCACCAGCCACGCGAACACAATCGCCTCGCGCCCCGCCGCCTGGGCCGCCGCTTCCGAAATCCGCTGATCCAGCAGGGAGAGTTCCGGATGCGTGAACCGCGCGCCATTGGCCATCCCCTGGCGCAAAATCAACTCAGGGTTTTCCCGCAGCTTCTCAACCGCAACCGCCGGCACCTCGATCACATAACCCAGCTGCGCATGATGCCGTATCTTCAACGGCGCCACGCCATACCGTGCCGCCAACTCGCTTTGGAACGCGGCGATCACCTGGCGCGTATTATCGCGCAGCGCCCTTTGCGCATCCAGCTCCGGGTCAAACCCGGCCGCAATCGCCCCGCCATCCTCCAACCGCAGCGGCGCCGGCTCGGCCAGCGCGCGGCCCAGCACATCGGCCAGCCCCGGCGCCGGGTCGAGTGCCGCCGCAGCCTCATCCAACAACCGCCCCCCCTGCGGCACCATCGGCCGCAACCGCGCCGCCGTATTCAGCCCAGCCGCAATCGCCGCCAAATCCCGCGGCGCCGCCCGCCCCAGCGCAATCCGCCCCAGCGCGCGCGACACATCCGGCGCCCCGCGCAAAACCCCGCGCATCGCCTCGCTTTGGCCCATATCGCGCAGTGCCAGCCACGCGCCTTGCCGGTCCTGCAACACATCCAGCCGGTTCAGCGGCGCCGCCAGCCAGGCCGCCAACAGCCGGGCGCCAGGCGCGCTCACCGTGCGCTTCACCGCCGCCAACAGGCTCCCCGCCTCAGCCCCGCCCCGGCTGCCCAGAATTTCCAAACTGGCGCGCGTCGCGGCATCCATCTCCAGCTGCCCCGTCTCCCCGGCGCAAACCGGATGCGAGAGCCTGGGCATCACCCCCATCTGCGTCGCCGCGATATAGGCCAGCACATACCCCGCCGCCAGCACCTCGGCATCGCTGAACACGCCGAATGCATCCAGGCTGGCCACGTTGAAGCGTTGCGCCAGCTCGCGCCGCGCGGCCGGCGCCCCCGCCGGCGCCTGCATCGCCAGCCGCCCAGGCACCACCTGCCGCGCCGCATAGGGGCCAAGCTCCACCACCCCGGCGCAAAGAATCTCCGCCGGGTCCAGGCGCCCCAGCACAGCCGGCAACCCCGCCGCATCGGTGGCCTGCGTCTCAAACAACCCTGTGGAAATATCAGCCCAGGCCACCCCCAGCCGTCCGCCCTCGGGCACAATCGCCACCAGAAAATTCGCCCGCCCGGCCTCCAGCAAGCTCTCTTCGGTCAACGTCCCCGGCGTCACCAGCCGCACTACCGCGCGCGCCAGCGGCCCCTTGGCCCCGCGCGCCTTGGCCGCCGCCGGGTCCTCCATCTGCTCCACAATCGCAACCCTGAACCCCCGGCGGATCAGCCGCGCCAGATACATCTCCGCTTGGCTCACCGGCACACCGCACATCGGCACAGGCTGCTCCTGGTGTTTTCCGCGCGCGGTCAACGCAATATCCAGCGCCGCGGAGGCCGCCTGCGCATCGGCGAAAAACAGTTCGTAGAAATCCCCCATGCGGAAAAACAGCAGCGCGTCCTCGTGCTCCGCCTTCATGGCGAACCACTGCGCCATGGCCGGAGAAGCGCCTGTTGCATCGGTGGAATTCATAACCCGCATTAATGCCGCTTGTGCGCCCGCTTGCCAAATGCCCGTGCGCCGCGTGCCCTATTGCGCGGCCACCTGGCCAATTTGGGACACCTGCGCCTGCCATTTGTGCTGCACCGTCCCGGCCTCCAGAATTTGGGCAAACACCACGCCCGGAACCGGGCGGCTGAACAAATACCCCTGTGCCTGGCCACAGCCGTAAGCGGTGAGAATCTGCGCCTGCTTGGGCGTCTCCACCCCCTCCGCCGTCACCACCATGCCCATGCGCTCCGCCAGACCGATAATCGCGAGGATGATCGAGCTGTCATCCTTCTCATAGCCGAGGTCGCGGATGAACGAGCGGTCGATCTTGATCTTGTCAAACGGAAACCGCCGCAAGTAGCTGAGCGAGGAATACCCCGTGCCAAAATCGTCAAGCGCCACCCGCACCCCCCGCCCATGCAGCTGCCACAGCGCATCCACCGTCTCGCTGTTGGTCTCCAGCATGGTGGTCTCGGTAATCTCCAGCTCCAGCCGCTCCGGCGCCAGCCCCCCCTGCGCCAGCGCGCGGTCGATGATTTCCACCAATCCAGTGTCGCGAAACTGCAGCGGCGAGAGATTAACCGCAATCCCCACATGCTCCGGCCAGCCCGCCGCCTCCCGGCACGCCTGCCCCAGCACCCATTCGCCGATCGGCCCGATCAGCCCAGCCTCCTCGGCCAGCGCAATAAACTCGCCGGGCGGCAGCAACCCCCGCTCGGGATGCTGCCAGCGCAACAACGCCTCCGCACCAACAATCCGCCCATCGGCCAGATCCACCAGCGGCTGATATTCCAGGCGGAATTCGTCACGCAACACGGCCTGGCGCAACGCCGACTGCAAAATTCGGCGGTCCTTCTGCCGCTCGTCCATCTCCACATCATACAAACGCCATACGCCCCGCCCCTCGGCCTTCGCCCGGTACAGCGCGAGGTCGGCATTCTTCATCAGCCCGCTCGGGTTGCGGCTGTCGCGCGGCGCCATGCTGATGCCGGCACTCATGCCGATTTGCACCATCTGCCCATCGAAGTGATACGGCCGCGACACCCGCTCAATAATCCGCGCGGCAATCCCCGCCGCCTCCTGCGGGTCCTCAGTGACCAGGATAATCGCGAATTCATCGCCCCCCAGCCGGGCCGCGATATCAAACTCGCGGATGCAGCCGCGCAGCCGCTCGGCCACCGCCACCAGCACGCCATCCCCCGTGGCATGGCCCAGCGTATCGTTGACGATCTTAAAATAGTCGAGATCAAGGCACAGCAGCGCAAAACCCGTCTGCTCGCAATTGTCGCACGCCTGATGCAGCATCTCGTTGAACAACACGCGGTTGGCCAGTTTCGTCAGGCTGTCATGGCGGGCCAAAAACGCAATCTGCTCCTGCTGGCGCCGTTGCCCGGTAATGTCCGAGCCAACACCATGATACCCCAAAAACCGCCCGCTCTTGTCCAGAATGGGCTTGCCCGTGAGCGACCAATAGCGTTCCTCGCCGTTGATCAGAACAGGCACCACCACGTCCCGGAAAGGTGAATGTTCCTTGATGATCTGGCACAACCGGTCGATCGGCGAGCCAGGGCGATGATCGTAATTCATGATCTCGCCCAGCATGGCGCGCGGAAACGCCCCGCGGAAACTCTCCACCGGGCGATGCGCCACCTGGGTCAGCCGATGGCTCACCTGCTGCAACTCCAGCGCCTCGTTGGTCTCCCACAGCCAGTCGCTGGCGCTTTCCTCAAAATCGCGCAGCAACAACTTGATAACCTCACTCTTTTCCTCAAGCCGGATGGCGCCGACAGCCCGTTCATTCAACCGGCTGTTGAGATAAAGTATGCAAAACCCGGTCAGCCCGACAAACGACAGCAGATCAAGAATGGCATACCCCGCCGGGTTGCGCGCCGTCAGCATCGAAAGGCAAATCCCCGCCGAGATAGGCCCCCAATAGGCCAGAGCGCTGGAGATCGGGGCCACCATCACCGGTGTAGCCACGCAACCCACCATGATGCCATACAAAAGGCAAAGCTGCGATGTATCAGGTGCCCGCGTCAGTAAAAAAAGCAAGGCCGACCAGATAAGCCCCAGCAGCACCAGCAACCGGGTCATTCCTGCGATATAACTCCTAGCCTCCTCGCCAGCCCGCTTCACGCGCCCAAGCCAGGTAATGGCGCGCTGCATCAGGGCAAAATAACAAATCGCCACCGTTCCGATCAGCGTATCGCGCAGCAAAGTGCCTGGGGCATTCCAAAAATCAACCAGCAGCAGCAGCAGCGTGCTCAGACCAAGCAGCGAAATCGCGATAATGACGTAACTAAAATCCGAAGCCTGACCAAACAGGAGCCGCTCGGACAGATCATCAGGCAACCGCGTTCCGGCAATCAGCCCGCGCAGCCCCTTTGCAAAACCGCGCCACACTTGAGAGATATCACGGAAACCGCCCTCTCCTCTCGCGTGCTCCAGCTGTCTCCTCTGGTTACCAATCGTTGAAATCTAATCCTCCTTGCACCAAACCAAGCATCACCTACCCACCCTATAAGCGCAACTTAACGTAACGCCTTTCTTAACAGCCTGCTATCTTTAATTGCTTTTCTTCACAACGCTTTTCATAAAATCCCGGCACGTTGAAACAGTCAGCCCGCCATCCCTGATGGCCGGCGCATACCCGCGCCTCGTTCTCCGGCCAAGTCTGGCCAAAACCTTCCAGCAAACACCAGCCGCCATGGCTATTAAAACCTACAAAATAGCATTTTGTTTCACGCAGGACAGCCTTGCATCCCGCTTAGCCACAAAAAATAAATGCTCCAGAACATCGCCCCTGCGCGACACGAAGAAAAAAACTATAACGCAATTACAATTAGTTAGGAGATTTTTTTAACGTCGTTTCTAATTTACCCTGCATTTCACGCAAATCATACCTTTAAAAAATCATGCTCTTTACGAATTACAAATGATTTTTTTCTCTACATCTTGAGGCTGAAATGGTTACTAATTCTTCTTGTTTGAGTTGCAACAAGGAGAATTTTAATGAGTGCTTTACAAACTGCCACCACCAACTTCGTTCGCGCCAAAGCCAGACCACAAATACAAACATCTGGTCTTACCGCCCGTCTGGCTCTGGACGATCAAACCAAAGCCGACGCCTACGCCATCCGTCACGCCAGCTACCTCTCCGGCGGCTACATCGACCCGCATCCGGACGGATTATTCTCCGACTCTGACGACCTGCTGCCAAACAGCCGTTGCGTCGTTGTCTATAAGGAAAATCATCCCGTGGCCTCGGTACGGCTCTGCACGCTTGACTACACACCAGGGCTAGCTGGCTGGGATCAAATCCCCGCCTCGCGCATTTTCCCTGAGGAAGTCGCCCAACTCGCCGCCAACGTGCCGCATGGGCGCCCCGCCAAGCTGATGGAGATCAACCGTCTGGTGCGCCACCCTGACTACGCCACAGACTACCAGCTCTCCTTCGTGCTGTTCCGCTTCGTCTACTTCATGGTCCGCGAAGACAAAGCCGACATGACGCTCTCCTGCGTCCGGCGCAACCACACGCCTTTCTACAAGCGCCTGCATTTCGAATACGTTGCCGGGCCGCGCCGCTATGCCGGCGTCAAATTCGAAACCAACCTGATGGCCTGCTACGATACTCTGTACGACGACGTCGCCAAGGACACCCCTTTCGTTGGCAACCTGACCGGCTCAAGGAGCGCCTATGCCGGGCTGCTGCATGGCGAAACCGTCAAAGTTTTCCAGGAGGACTGATCATGCAAGCCCCGCTCACCATCATCACCGGCCTCGCCGGTCTTGCCTGCTTCGCCGCCTTTTCCTGGGCCGTGAAGAAACACTTCCGCCAGACCGGCGCCATGCCCCCCGGCATGAAGCTGACCAGCGGCCTCAGCCTGCTCGGCTTGGCCTGGTTTGCCTGGCACCTCACAACGGGCGTCTCGCAGGCCTGGCCCCTCGTACTGGCCCTGTTCGCCGCCTCATACAGCGTCTTCATCTGGGCCGTCCGCGCCACCCGCCATACCCCACCCACCCTGGCGTTTGACACTGACAAGCCCAGCTTCCTGCTCCGCCACGGCCCCTACCAGTATGTGCGCCACCCGTTCTACCTGGCGTATCTACTGTTCTGGACCGCAACCGCCCTGGCCGCGCAAACCGTGCTCGCCTGGGCCGCGCCCGTCATCATGGCGGCGCTGTATTTCGCAGCCGCAACGCGCGAAGAGCGCAAGTTCGCGGAGTCGGACCTCAGCAGCGCCTACGCCGCCTACCGCGCCCAGGCCGGCATGTTCCTGCCCAGGCCTTCAGCCCTGTTCACCAGCTAACGGTCTAGAGCGCGATCGTTTGAGGCTCGCTCAGCTGAGCGAGCCGAAAGCGTGAATCGCCCTCAGAAAAATAACCAGAGCCTGATCACACTTAAACCAATCAGGCTCTAATACCAGCCCGCCAAGAGCTTTACTCTCTGGGTTTGGTGGCGGGCTGGTATAAGCTCTTGATAAGGGCAGAGTCGCGGCTCTGCCCTCCCACTACCGCCCGCCGCGAAATCCACGCAAAACAAAACCCGGCCAAAGGACCGGGTTTTGTTCAAAAGCCAGAATTGTCTCCAGCGCTCAGCCCTGGCGGGCCTTCATGCGCGGGTTTTTCTTGTTGATCACGTACACCCGGCCATGGCGGCGCACCACGCGGCAGTTCTTGTCGCGGATCTTTGCGGATTTCAAGGAGTTACGGATCTTCATAAGAGACTCTCGGGTTAAAGTGTTCAATCGGTGGCGCGGTATGCCGCCCCTGCCCCGCTCTGTCAACCCGTATGCCTACTTACGCTGTCATCAAACGGTCATTGGCCTTGGCCTCTCAACCTCTGTTGATAGCCTGTTACAGCCGCTAAAGCCACCGAATCGCCTGGAGCACGGATATGAAAATCAGCTTTGTCGTCCCCGCGTATAACGAGCAGGCTCTTCTCACCCGCTCCCTCACCGCCATCCGCGACGAAATCGAGCGCGCCGGCCAGGAGCTGGGCAAGGACGCCGAGATCATCGTCGTCAACAACGCCAGCACCGACCGCACGCGTGAAGTTGCCCTCTCCATCCCCGGCGTCACCGTGGTCGACGAACCCCGCAAAGGTCTGGTCCAGGCCCGCTGGTGCGGCTTTGAGCATTCCACCGGCGAGCTGATCGCCAATATCGACGCTGACACCATCATCCCTCCCGGCTGGCTCACCGAGGTCATGCGCCAGTTCACGCGCGGGCCCTCCCTCGTCGCCCTCTCCGGCCCCTACATCTATTACGGTGTGCCAAACCGCGTGAACCTGGTGGTCGGCGCCTATTACCGTCTCGCCTTCACCGCCTATTTGCTCAACCGCTTCGTGCTCAACGTCGGCTCCATGCTCCAGGGCGGCAATTTCATCGTCAAGCGCGCCGCCATGCTCAAGCTCGGCAGTCCGGACCTGCGCTTCTCCTTCTACGGCGAAGACACCGACATGGCCCGCCGTCTCTCCAAGGTCGGCGGCGTGAAATTCACCTTCCGCCTACCCGCCCAATCCTCCGGCCGCCGCCTCGCGGGCGAGGGCGTCTTCACCATCGGGCTACGTTATTCCATGAACTTCTTCTGGGCCACCTTCCGCAAGAAACCCTTCACCGAAGCCTGGCAGGACATCCGCGAGTAACCGCCCCGCGCCTCAAACCGCCACAAACTCACCCCCCGACTCTGCCGCCAGCGCCGCCCCCGCCGCCCCACCCGTTATCAACGCCACTTTACCCGTCAGCATTTTTCCCACTTCCCTCAATTTGCATACACCACGATCGAAAAAAGAAGGCGGCATGATTTGACAACACCGCCAATCAGGCCAATTCCTCCGCCATGGCAAAAATCTCCTATTCACGCATCGGCTTCCTGCTCACCTGCTTCCTCTTGCCCGGCCTCATCGGCACCTTCGCCAGCTTTTCCATTCCCGCCCCGGTGGTGGATGAGCAGCACCAGCAGGCCGCGCTCGATGCCGTGCTGAACGCCCCCACACCCGCCGCTCAAGCCGCCGCCATCGCCAGCCTGGCCAACGATGTCGATGCGGACACCGCCGCCATCGTCACCACCGGCACCGCCCCGCTGCCCGCGCGCATCGCCGCCGCAAAGGCCAACATGCGCCAGGAAGTGGTGGCCCAGGCCCGCGCGGAAGCCTATAAAATCCGCCTCATGGTCATCACCATGACCGTTCTCGGCGCCATCTTCGGCGTCGCTCTGCTCGGACCCGGAAAACAATGAGCCAGCACGCCTCCTCCTACTACGCCGCCACCGCCCACAAGCAGGACTCCCGCCCCCCGCTGCAAGGCCGCGCGCACGCGGACGTCTGCATCATCGGCGCCGGCTTCACCGGCATCTCAGCCGCGCTGGAACTGGCCGAACACGGCTTCTCGGTCATCGTGCTGGAGGCCGAGCGCACCGGCTTCGGCGCCTCGGGGCGCAACGGCGGCCAGATGGTCAACGGCTACTCGCGCGACCTTGATGTCATCACCAAACGCTACGGCGAAGCCGCCGGCCGCCAGATCGGCGCCATGGCCATGCAGGGCGGGCAGATCATCCGCGCGCGCGCCGCCAAATACAACATCGCCTGCGACCTGCGGCCAGGTAACATATTCACCGCCCTCACCGCCAAACAGATGCGCGGGCTGGAACACCACGTCAAAATCTGGAACCAGCACGGCTACTCTGATTTCGAGCTGCTGGACCGCGCGGGCCTCGCCCCGCATGTGAAAACAGAGCGCTACATCGGCGGCCTCATTGACCATCAAGGCGGCCACCTGCACCCGCTCAATCTGGTCCAGGGTGAAGCCGCCGCCGCCGAGACCCTCGGCGCCCGCATCTTCGAAGACTCGCGCGTCACCGCGGTGAGCACCGGCGCCAACCCCGTGGTCAAGACCGCCAACGGCGAGGTCCACGCCAAATTCGTCATCGTCTGCGCCAACGCCTACATCGGCAGCCTGCTGCCTGAAATCGGCGGCAAGATCATGCCCGTCTCCACCCAGGTGCTCACCACCGAACCCCTGGGAGAAGCCGCCGCCGCGCTGCTGCCCTCCAACCTCGCGGTGGAAGACTGCAACTACTTCCTCGACTACTTCCGCCGCACCGCTGACAACCGCATCCTCTACGGCGGCGGCACGGTTTACGGCGCTCAGGATAGTGCGGCCATCCGCGCCAAGATCATCCCCAACATGCTAAAAACCTTCCCCAGCCTGAAGGATGCCAAAATCGACTTCAGCTGGAGCGGCAACTTTGCCCTCACCCTCACGCGCTTTCCGCAAATGGGCCGGCTCTCCCCCACCGTGTATTACTCCCACGGCGACAGCGGCCACGGCGTCACCACCACCCATCTGCTCGGGCGCATCCTCGGCGAAGCCATCGCCGGGCAGGCCAGCCGCTTCGATATTTTCGCAAA
>NZ_JAQTZC010000020.1 GCF_028687955.1 Acidocella sp. | reverse complement strand
CCCGGCCAAGATCAATATCAAACCCTACAAACTTCCCGCTGGGGGAAAGACTCTCAAACGGCGGATACGTCGCATCCACACCGAACTTGATCTCGGTCATCGCCTTCGCGCCCGCCACCACCGGCGCCAGCGTGGCCATCGCTGCTACGGCAAAAGCCGTCACACTAAAAAATTTTCTCACATAAGTCTCCCAAACAGAATTTTTCATGCCCGTCCACCCGCATAGCGGAACGCAACATGTGTCACCTTAATGCAATAAACGTTGCAGGCAACAAATTCTGTGTGGGATTTCCGGCGGCAAGGTCCGGAGGCGCTTGCCCGTTGCCGGTCTCAGCCCGCGCGGCGCAGCGCGGCGGGGATATTGGCGATCGCCTGGTCGATCCGGGCGGCATCAGCCGGGGCGGCAAAGCCGTCGCGCAGAATCTGCGCGCTGGCGGCGGTCGCGATATCAATGGCGGCGGCCCGCACATCCTTCACGGCGGCGGCTTCCGCCGCGGCAATGCGCTCCATCGCCATGCGTTCCCGCCGGGCGGCGGCCGCCTGGGCTTCCTCGGCCAGCTCAGCGGCAATCCGCGCCGCTTCGGCATGGGCCGAGGCGAGGATCTGCTGGGCATCCTCGGTGGCCTGCGCCTGGCGCGCCTTGGCGCTGGCCAGCAGGGCCTGCGCCTCTTCCTTCAGCCGCGCGGCTTCTTCCAGCGCATCGCGCACGCTCTGCGCCCGCGCATCCAGCATCGCGGCGATGGGACTTACAATCTTGCGGCCAGCCAGCACCGCGAAAATAACCACCGCGACGAAGACCCAGAATGCACCATGCGTCCAGGGGGTAAAACTCAGGGCCTGGTATTCCATCGCTTAAGCTGCCTTCCCCGCGGCCAGGGCGGCATCCACACGCTGCCCCAGAATGTCTGCTTCAGGCGCATTGCCTGTAAGCTTCTGCAAAATACTCGCGGCGGCCTCAGCCGCCACCGGCTTGATCGCGGCCATCGCCGCGCTCCGCGCCGCGGCAATCCGCCCCTCGGATTCAGCCAGTTTCTGGTCCAGGCTGGCGGCCAGCGCCGCCGCCTGTGCCATGGCCTCGGCCTTGGCCTTCGCCACGGCCTGCGCCACTTCCGCGCCTGCCGCGCCGCGTGCCTGGCTCATCGTCGCGTTCAGCGCCGCCACGGCCTGATCAGCCGTGATTTTCGCTGCCCGCGCCGCCGCCAGATCCTGCGCGATCACGCTTGCCCGATTTGCCAGCACCTTCCCCATCTCCGGCAGACCCCAGCGGGCCAGCAGCAGATAGAGCGCCACCAGAATCACCGCCATCCACACCACCTGATACGAGGTGAGCGGGTTGGCGAAATCCATCTGCGGCATGGTCCCCTCCGCGCACGCGGCGGCGGGGCTGAGGCTCAGCAGAGCGATGGTGGCGATGCGGCGCATCAGGTGAACAGGATGATCAGCGCGATGACCAGCGCATACAGCGCCACCGCTTCCGTCAGCGCGAAGCCGAGCAGAACGTCGCGGAACATGGTGTCCCGCGCGGCCGGGTTGCGGCCGACGGAGGACACGAACGCGCCAAACAGGTTACCGATACCAACGCCCGCACCGGCAACACCGATGGTGGCAAGACCGGCGCCAATGTCTTTGGCGAGCAGAGCGGCTGACTGAGGATCCATATTAAACTTTCCTTTCCGAAACTTTTTTAAGCAAAAAACATCAATGCATATGCACGGCGTCGTGCAGATACAGGCAGGTGAGGATGGCGAACACATAGGCTTGCAGCCCCGCCACCAGCAATTCCAGCGCCGCCAGCGCCACGTTCAGGCCCAGCGGCACCACCGAAGCAAACACCCCGAAAATACCGAAGCTTGCCACCAGCATCAGCATGAACCCTGCGAAAACCTCCCACATCACATGCCCGGCGGTCATGTTGGCGAACAAACGAACCGAGAGTGAAACAGGGCGGGAGAGATAGGAGATAATCTCAATCGGCACCAGCAGGGGCAGCAGCCAGCCTGGCACGCCATGCGGCACGAAAAATTTGAAAAAGCGGAGACCGTGCGTATAAAACCCCACCCCGGTGGAGAACACGAACACGAACAGCGCCAGACTCAGCGTGACCGCGATATGCGAGGTGAACGCGAAAAAATAAGGGAACAGCCCGAGCAGATTGCCAAGCAGGATGAAGCTGAAAATGGTGAACACCAGGGGGAAGAACCGCAGCCCCTCCTCGCCGATGGTGTCAACGCACATATTATGCACGAATTCATACAGCAGCTCGACCACCGCCTGCCCGCGTCCCGGGATCAGCGCGCGCGCCCGCAGGCCCATGGCGAAAATACCCACGATGATCACCGCGGCGGCCAGCATGGCCTCGTTGGAGTTGCTGAAGTCCACCGCGCGGCCAAGCGGGCCCAGGCCTGGTGTCAGGCTGAATTGTCCGAGCGCGTCGATCGTTGGGCCTGCCATTACTTTTTATCCCGTCCGCCGTCAGTTTTCCCCGCGGCCCGCACCAGATTGCGCAAACCGGCCGCCATGCCCACCGGCACCATCACAAGCATCAGCCACGGTTTGGTATGAAAAAGCCTGTCCAGCCCCCACCCAATCCCCACGGCGATGACCATGGCAGCCACCAGTTCAACCCCCAGGCGCATCGCAAAGTTGACTGCTTGACTAGCCGCCCCCGCGCCTGATTGCGCCGGATCCCGCTTTGTCCGCCCTTTGGCCGCCGCCTGCGCTGCCGCAAGCCGTTGCTCAAAAGTCTCTTTGTCGCGACCGTTGTTCATACACCTGTTTTCAGCGGTTCTGCGCCGCCGGAAGTTGGCCGGTTGCTACCTATCCCCCCCTGGCCTGTCAAGAATGCCTGGCACTTAATGTTACAATCAAAGCGATTAAGTTTTCAGCCAGCCTTTTCCCAGCCGCCCTCGCTCTGTTTCCAATAGGTCAGGGTATGGCCTGCGGCCTTCGCTGCGCGCCAGCGCGCCCGCGCCGCCGCCACCTCGTCCTCATCATTGCCGTCGAACAGGTCGAACACCCTTTTATACGGCGCCATCTCCGCCGCCGCCCCGCCAAGCCGGAACAAAAACCCCGCCCCGGCCGGATTTTCATCCTCAAGCGTCAAAAAAACCGGCTGCCATTCGGGGTGCGGCGTGGCGCTCGTGCCGTGGGGCAGCCAGTCTGGCTGATGAGCCTGCCAAAGTGCAACATCCAGCGCCGCCAGCTGTGCCGCATCCTTACACACGACAACAGCCCGCTCCCCCGCCGCCAGCGTGCGCCCCAGCAACGCGGGCAGCGCCGCGGCCATATTCGTGCGGGTCAGATGATAAAACCCAGCCTCCGCCATCAGTCGATGACAATCCGCGGCGGCGCGCGCCTGGCTGGCGCCAACGCCCCGGCCACGGCCGCGGCCACAGCCCGGAACGACGCCGCCGCCACGCTTGAAGGGGCGGCCGCGCACACCGGCGTCCCCGCATCTCCGGTCTCGCGGATTTCCAGCAGCAGCGGCACTTCGCCCAAAAATGGTACATTTATGCGCGCTGCCTCGGCCGCCGCCCCGCCATGGCCGAACACATCCGTCCGCCCGCCGCAATGCGGGCAGGAGAAATAGGACATGTTCTCCACAATCCCCAGCACCGGCACATTCACCTGGGCGAACATCTTCACCCCCCGGCGCGCGTCGATCAACGCGATGTCCTGCGGCGTGGAGACCACAACCGCCCCCGCCAGCCGCGCCTTTTGCGCCAATGTGAGCTGAATATCCCCGGTTCCGGGCGGCATATCCACCACCAGCACATCCAGCGCGCCCCATTCCACCTGGCCCAGCATCTGGGTCAGCGCCCCGGTCGCCATCGGCCCGCGCCAGACCATCGCGGTGTCGCCATCCACCAGAAACCCGATGGACATGCACTTCACCCCCCAGGCCTCCAGCGGGATCATCTTGCCGTCCCGCACCTCGGGCTTGCGCGCCAGCCCCAGCATCCGCGGCAGCGAGGGGCCATAAATATCGGCATCCAGCAGCCCCACGCTCAGCCCGCTCTGCGCCAGCGCCACCGCCAGATTAACCGCCACGGTGGATTTCCCCACCCCGCCCTTGCCCGAGGCCACCGCGACCACCGACTTCACTCCCGGCAACACCGGCGCAACCGGCGGCGGCGGCGGTGGCGGTGCCTTATGCGCGGTGAACACCACGGAGGCGTTTTTTACCCCCGGCAGCGCCGCCAGCGCCGCCTCCACATCCCGGCGCAACGGCTCCAGCGCCGCCGCGTCCTCGCGTTTTATGGCCAGCGTCACCTGCACCAGCCCATCGCCCACATGCAGGCCATCGAGCATTTTACCCAGGTTAAACGGTGCCAGCGCCGCGCGGATGTCATTTTCATTCATGCCCCAAGCTTTAACGCAGCGCCCCGGCGTGTCCAGCCTCTTGCGGAGATGCCCGCCCCGCCACACAATTTGGCCATGACCTCACTCCGCCGCCTGCTCCTTGCCGCCGTGTTCCTCACCGGCACCGCCGCTCTGGTCCTCACCGCCCCCGCCGCCCGCAGCAGCAATCTGCCGCAGATGGCCGGCCTCGCCGCGCGCGTCATGCCCGCCGTGGTCAGCATCGCCAGCACGGACCCGGTGCCCCCCGCCGCCGGCAACAGCGGCGATGACATCACCCTTGCCGCCGGCACCGTGCTGCCGCCGCCCAAGGCGGTTGAGGCCCTGGGCTCGGGCTTCGTCATCGCCCCCTCCGGCTATATCCTCACCAACGCCCATGTCATCGCCGGGGCGGCCAGCATCAGCGTCACGTTTCAGGACGGCACGATCGTTCCCGCCACCGTCACCGGCCGCGACACCGATGCCGACATCGCGGTTCTCAAGGTCAACACCGGCCACCCCTTGCCGTTCGTCAAATTCGGCAATTCCACCGCCCTGCGCGTGGGCGATTGGGTGCTGGCCATCGGCAACCCTTACGGCCTGCCCGGCAGCACCTCGGCGGGCATCGTCAGCGCGCTGGACCGCAACATCAACGAAGGTACCTACGACGATTTCATCCAGACCGACGCCGCCATCAACCGCGGCAACTCCGGCGGCCCGCTGTTCAACGAGAAAGGCGAAGTCATCGGCGTCGATTCCGCCATCTACTCTCCCTCCGGCGGCTCCATCGGAATCGGCTTCGCCATCCCCTCCGCCATGGCCCAGCCGGTCGCGCAATCGCTCATGGCCAGCGGCAGCATGGTGCGCGGCTGGCTCGGCGCCGCCACGCAGGAGGTCACACCCGCAATCCAGGCCACGCTCCACCTGCCCAACACCGCCGGCGCGCTGGTCGGCAGCGTCTCGCCCAACGGCCCCGCCAACGGCATCCTCCAACCCGGCGACGTTATCACCGCGCTCAAAGGCGTTGCCATCACCAGCCCGCGCGCGCTGTTCATCCGCACCGCGCAGATCCCCGCGGGCAGCAAAGCCCTCATTACATTCTGGCGCAATGGCAGCGCGCACAGCGCCACTCTGTGCATCACCGTCCTGCCTCCGCCGCTGGACGAAACCATCGCCCCGGCCACCGCGCCCGCCGCCATCGCCATCCCCAGCCTCGGCCTCACCCTCTCCGCCCAACCGGCCGGTGGGGGCGCCACCATCACCGCCGTCACCGCCAAAGGCCCCGCCAGCGCGGCCGGCATCCTCGCCGGCAACGTCATCGAGCAAGTCAACGGCCAACCCACCGCCAGCGCCGCCGCCCTGCAGGCCCAGCTGCGGCAACTCACCCAGGCCAAATTGCCAGCCGCCACCCTGCTCATCACCGGCGACACCGCGAACGGCACCGACCCCGGCCCGCGCTGGGTTTCTGTTGTTTTTACGAAATAAACAACCGCCTGGCCGTTCATCATTTTTGCTTGTGCTTTGCCCTTCCTGCGAAGATTTCAGACGAATGTTTACGATTTTTTAACGAAAGACCTGTTTTAAGCGAGCATCCGTAACTTCGCCGGGATGATTCCGGCCATTTCAGCAAGGTTGCATCGCTCATGTCCGTTTTCGAAACCTTCCGTGGAATGTTCGCCATCACCTATGAGGGCGGCAGCATCACAATCACCAGCAATTCCGAAAACCTGCTTCACGAGGAGGATGGGGGCGAGCATATAACCCTTCCCGGCGCCACCAGCACCACCCCCGTCACGTATGGCGCCACCCTCTCGGGCACCGGCAACGGCGGCGGCTTAACAGGCAGCTTCACCTATGCCGGGGCGGTGGAAAAAGGCGGGCTGTACATCGGCATTCTGGTGCGCGACCAGGCTTCCAGCCAATACTACCTGCTAACAACCATGCGTCACGGCCATCATTTCAACAGTGGCCGCGGGCAGGATGGCCAGCAGGGCGATGACGGCCAGGGCGGCGGCGCAACGCTCACCCTGCAACCAACCGTCGGCTGGAACCTCCTCGGCGCCACCGGCTCCCCCGCCTGCTTCATGGCGGGCACAGCCGTGCGCACCCCCTCGGGCGACGTTGCGGTTGAAACCCTAAAACCCGGCGATCTGGTGAGCTTGAGCGACGGCCGCACCGCCCCGGTCGCCTGGCTCGGCCGCCAGACCATCTCCATGGTTTTTGCCGACCCGCTGCGCGTGCTGCCCATCCGCATCCGGGCCAATGCGCTGGAGGAGGGCATCCCCGCGCGGGATCTGCTGCTCTCCTCCGACCATGCGGTGCTGATCGGTGACATATTGGTGCAGGCTGGCGCGCTGGTGAACGGCATCTCAATCCTGCGCGAAACCGATGTTCCCACCGTCTTCACCTACTACCACGTCGAAGTCGCGGATCATTCGCTCATCCTGGCCGAAAACACCCCGGCGGAAACCTTTGTTGACAACGTGGACCGCCTGAACTTCGACAATTGGGCCGAGCATCAGGCCCTGGTTGGCGATACCGCCATCACCGAGATGGAATATCCGCGCGCCAAATCCGCCCGCCAGGTGCCAAAAGCCATCCGCCAGCGCCTCGCCGAGCGCGCCGAAGCAACGCAGGCGGCCCGCAGAGCCGCCGCCTGATCACCCGGCGCTGACGATGACATGAGGATGATGACATGAGGTGGAATCGTGTTGCGATTTCATCTCATGCGTGATTGTCATTTAAAAACAATGGCGTTCGTGGATGCTAGAAATTTCCCGCAGCAAATCGGAGTCCGCAATCTTGGTGCTGTACGGTCTTTTTTTACCTTCCGGAATGAAATGCCAACGTCACGTTGGCGTGAGAATACGGAATTTATGCCCGTAGAGGATATCCTGAAATTCTGCCGGTGCTAAATCAGCCTCGGCAGCCGGGTAAGCCTGCGCCATGCAAGCTGGCAAGATAAAAATCGGATAAAATTTTAAAAATATGTTCGATAATTTTTTATAAGACATTATTCAATGGACATACCTCAAAGAAAAATTCACTTTTGAGTGTTTTTGTCAGAAATAGGCGAAAAAACATGTACTTTTGATAATTTTCTGACAGAAGAGCCTTCTAGTCGATACCCGCTTGCAACTTGATTTGAAGGATTTCTCCACAATGGCCTCGACCGAAGCATTTAATGGCATGTTCGCTGTCACCTACACCGGCGGGAACATCACCATTGCCCCCAACACCAGCAATTCCGAAAACCTGCTTCACGAGGAGGATGGGGGCGAGCATATAACCCTTCCCGGCGCCACCAGCACCACCCCCGTCACGTATGGCGCCACCCTCTCGGGCACCGGCAACGGCGGCGGCTTAACAGGCAGCTTCACCTATGCCGGGGCGGTGGAAAAAGGCGGGCTGTACATCGGCATTCTGGTGCGCGACCAGGCTTCCAGCCAATACTACCTGCTAACAACCATGCGTCACGGCCATCATTTCAACAGTGGCCGCGGGCAGGATGGCCAGCAGGGCGATGACGGCCAGGGCGGCGGCGCAACGCTCACCCTGCAACCAACCGTCGGCTGGAACCTCCTCGGCGCCACCGGCTCCCCCGCCTGCTTCATGGCGGGCACAGCCGTGCGCACCCCCTCGGGCGACGTTGCGGTTGAAACCCTAAAACCCGGCGATCTGGTGAGCTTGAGCGACGGCCGCACCGCCCCGGTCGCCTGGCTCGGCCGCCAGACCATCTCCATGGTTTTTGCCGACCCGCTGCGCGTGCTGCCCATCCGCATCCGGGCCAATGCGCTGGAGGAGGGCATCCCCGCGCGGGATCTGCTGCTCTCCTCCGACCATGCGGTGCTGATCGGTGACATATTGGTGCAGGCTGGCGCGCTGGTGAACGGCATCTCAATCCTGCGCGAAACCGATGTTCCCACCGTCTTCACCTACTACCACGTCGAAGTCGCGGATCATTCGCTCATCCTGGCCGAAAACACCCCGGCGGAAACCTTTGTTGACAACGTGGACCGCCTGAACTTCGACAATTGGGCCGAGCATCAGGCCCTGGTTGGCGATACCGCCATCACCGAGATGGAATATCCGCGCGCCAAATCCGCCCGCCAGGTGCCAAAAGCCATCCGCCAGCGCCTCGCCGAGCGCGCCGAAGCAACGCAGGCGGCCCGCAGAGCCGCCGCCTGATCACCCGAACAGCTGGCGCGCTTTAAAAAACGCACTAAAATTTTCGCGTCAGCTCATACAACGCAACAGCCCCGGCGGCGGAGACATTCAGGCTCTCCATGCCGCCGGGCATGCCCAGCGCCGCCACCTCGTCGCAGGTCTCGCGGGTCAGACGGCGCATCCCCTCACCCTCGCTGCCCAGCACCAGCGCCACACGGCGCCCGCCAAAACTCTCCCCGTTCAGCTTGTTGGGTGAGGCGCCATCCAGCCCCACAACCCACACATCCGCCGATTTCAGCACGATGAGCGCGCGCGAGATATTCACGATCCGCAGCAGCGGGATCATCTCCAGCGCGCCAGAGGCCACTTTCGCCAGCGCCCCGGTCTCCTCGGGCGCGTTGCGCTCCTGCGCGATCACCATGGCAGCGCCGAACGCCTGCGCCGTGCGCATCAGCGCGCCGATGTTGCGCGGGTCGGAAATCTGGTCGAGCACCAAAATCGGCCCCGGGCGCTTGAGCGCATCCAACAGCGGCGGCGCCACCAGCTGGTCGGTGAGTAGCGCCACGCCTTGATGCACAATCCCGCTGCCCTGGCGCGCGCCCAGCAGCTGGTCCACCCGCTCGCGCGTGGTGATCTCTGGCTGAATCGGCCAGGGCTGGGGCCGCTCGGCGGCCAGCGCGGCCTGCGCGTCCTCGGTGATCACCAGCCGACGCAACCGCCGCGCCGGGTTGGCCAGCGCCGCCGCCACCGCATGGGTACCATACAGCCACACCGCGCCCGCGGGCACGGCCGGGCTGCGCGCTTGCCCGCGCCCGGAATTTTCGCGCATCGGCGGCCGGTCGGTGGGGCGTTCTGGCTTTGGCCCCCGCCCGCCGGGCAGGCTCAGCTTCGGTCCATCAAATTTTTTTGGCCCGCCCTGCGCCCGCTCGCCCGGGCGGCCATGCGGCTTTTCCCCGCCACGGCTCTGAGTTTTTTCGCCGGGGCGGCCGGATTTTGATCTTGGGGGGCGATTTTGTGTCATGCCTGCTTCACTATCCCCGCCGCATTACGTTGACAACCAAAGCGTGATCGGGGAAATGACAGCCCATACGGAAGGGTGCCCGAGTGGCTAAAGGGGGCGGACTGTAAATCCGCTGGCGTACGCCTACGTTGGTTCGAATCCAACCCCTTCCATATCCTGCCTTGATGTTTGTCCTTGATGTTTGTTTTAGTTTCGCGGGTGTAGCTCAACGGTAGAGTCCCAGCCTTCCAAGCTGGTTGTGCGGGTTCGATTCCCGTCACCCGCTCCATATTTCCCGGCATTTTCACCTGGAGACTTGACACAAAGCGCGCCAGCGTGTGGAACGCCGGGTTCGTGCTGGTTAGGATAGGGGCGTAGCTCAATTGGCTAGAGCGCCGGTCTCCAAAACCGGAGGTTGAGAGTTCGAGACCCTCCGCCCCTGCCATCCACCCCAGCACATAACGGCTGTTTTCGGAGTTTGTCTCTTTGGCGTTCAACCTGGTTAAATTCTCGCGCGAAGTCCGTGCCGAAGCCACCAAGACCACGTGGCCCTCGCGCAAGGAAACCCTGCAGACCACGGGCATCGTGCTCGGCATGGTGGTGTTGACCGCGGTATTTTTTCTGACCGTCGATCAGATCATCGGCGCCGGCATGCGCGCCCTCTTCGGCGTCGGAAGTTAAGGAATTTTTTATGGCCAAGCGTTGGTACGTCCTCCATGTGTATTCGGGCTTCGAGAAGAAGATCGCCACCCAGATCAAGGAACAGGCCGAGCTGAAGGGCTTGTCTGACTCCATCGGCGATATCGTGGTGCCGGTTGAGGAAGTGACCGAGATCCGCCGCGCCCAGAAGGTGAACACCGAACGCAAGTTCTTCCCCGGCTACGTCCTCATCAACATGGACATGTCCGATGACGCCTGGCATCTGGTCAAGGACGTTCCCAAGGTCACCGGCTTTTTGGGCAGCAAAACCCGCCCAAGCCCGATCCCGGATTCCGAGGCCGAACGCATCATGAAGCAGGCGCAGGAAGGCACCGAGCACCGCCGCCCCGCCGTCCTGTTTGAAATCGGCGAGCAAGTACGCGTGGCCGACGGCCCCTTCACCAGCTTCAACGGCGTCATCGAGGAAGTCGACGAGGACAAGGGCCGCGTCAAAGTCTCCGTCTCCATCTTCGGCCGTTCCACCCCCGTGGACCTGGAATATGGCCAGGTGGAGAAAGTCTGACCACCTTGTAATCACCGACGGCGGTCTTATCTGCGGGAGCAAACTGCTTTAAGGGGTTCCTGTGTCTGACGTGACTGCATCGCCCCCCAAAAAGCGCTGGCTCCTGTTCGCCGGCGCTTTTCTTGTGTTTGCCGCCGGCCTCTCCTGGCTGGCCTATTATCTGCTGGCCGGGCAATACTTCATCAGTACCGACGATGCCTATATCGCCGCTGACTCCAGCCTCATCGCGCCGAAAATCAGCGGCTATGTCACCGCCATCGCCGTGCGCGACGGCCAGGAAGTCCACCAGGGCCAGCTGCTCCTCGCCATAGACCCGCGCGACTATGAGATCGCCCAGGCCGCCGCCCGCGCCGCGCTGGCCACCGCCCAGGCCAGGCTCGCCCTGCAACAGCAGGTCATCGCCGCCGCCAGGGCCACCATGCAGGGCGACGAAGCCCGCCTCGCCTTCGCCCGGCAGAACCAAAAACGCTACGCCAGCCTCTCCTCCACCGGCGCCAGCACCCAGCAGGACCGCGAACAGGCAAACACCGGCCTCGCCACCGCCCAGGCCAGCCTCGCCGCCGCTAGGGCCAACCTCACCGGCGCCACCATGCAGGTGAGCGTGCTCACCGCCCGCCTCACCCAGGCTGAAGCCGCCGCCACCCAGGCCGCGCTCGACCTTAGCCACACAAAAATTTTCAGCCCGTTCAACGGCGTCGTCGGCGATAAATCCGTCGCCATCGGCGACTACCTGCAACCCGGCAACCAGATCATGGCCATCGTGCCGCTCTCCCAGGTCTACGTCGTCGCCAACTACAGGGAAAACCAGATCACCCGCATCCAGCCCGGCCAGAAGGTCGACCTGAGCGTGGATGCCTTCCCCAACCTCAAGGTCACCGGCAGGGTGGATTCCATCTCCCCCGCTTCCGGCCAGGAATTCGCCCTCCTCCCGCCTGACAACGCCACCGGCAACTTCACCAAGATCGTCCAGCGCGTCCCGGTGAAAATCGTCCTCAACCTGACCCCGGACATCCTCGGCAAGCTGCGCCCCGGCCTCTCGGTGGAACCCTCCATCGACACCCGCCCCCAGCCGTGACCAAAGCCGCGCCCCCGCCGCTGTCGCTGCGCACCAAAATCGCCGTTGGCGGGGCGATGCTCGGCGCCTTCATGGCGGTTCTGAACATCCAGATCATCAACACCTCGCTGCCCGAGATCCAGGGCGGCATCGGCACCGGGCTGGAGGATGGCGGCTGGATCTCGACCTCCTATCTAATCGGCGAAATCATCGTCATCCCCCTCTCCGGCTGGCTGGTGGAGGTCTTCTCGATGCGCCGGTACTTCATCGGCAGCACGGTCCTGTTCCTGTTTTTCTCCGCCGCCTGCGGCCTGGCCGGAAACTTCCCGGAATTGGTCGGGCTGCGGCTGCTCCAGGGCTTCACCGGCGGGGCGCTCATCCCCCTGGCCTTCACCTGCCTCATCACGATGCTCCCGGAACGCGTACGCCCCACCGGTTTCGCCGCCTACGCCCTCACGGTAACCTTCGCCCCCGCCATCGGCCCCACCATCGGCGGCACGATCACTGATCTCTACGGCTGGCGCGCGATCTTCTTCCTCAACCTGGTGCCCGGCGCGGTCATGCTCTTGGCCCTGCTCTGGGGGCTTAACCCGGCGCCCATGCAGCTTGAAAAATTCCGCCGGGGAGACTGGCTCGGCATCGCCACCATCGCCATCGGCCTCGGCTCGCTGCAAATCGTGCTGGAGGAAGGCAACAATGACGACTGGTTCAACTCCCCCCTCATTTTCCGCCTCTCAGTCGTCGCGGCCATCGCGCTGAGCGCCTTTCTGTTGCAGGAGCTGCGGCCGGGCAACCGCGCGCCGCTGGTCAACCTGCGGCTCTTCACCCGCTGGAATTTCGCCCTCGGCTGCTTCACCGCGCTCATCCTGGGGTTTGTCCTCTACGCGGCGGTCTACCTCATTCCGATTTATCTGGCCGAAGCCCATGGCTACAGCGCGCGCCAGGCCGGCAACGTCATGGCCTGGATCGGCCTGCCCCAGCTCATCATCATTCCCTTCACGCCCTACCTGATGCGCCGTGTTGACCCGCGATACCTGCTCATGAGCGGGTTTTTGCTGTTTTCCATCAGTTGCTTCTGGAGCATCAACCTCGGCCCGCAGGACAGCGGCCCCCAACTACTCATCCCCAACCTCATCCGCGCCCTTGGCCAGGCGATGATCTTCCCCCCCATCACCCTCATCGTCACCTCGGGCATTCCCTTCGCGGATTCCAGCTCCGCCTCCTCGCTGTTCAACATGATGCGCAATCTCGGCGGCGCCATCGGCATCGCCATGGTGCAAACCTTCATCACCAACCGCGAAAAATTCCATTCCGCGATCATGATGCCCCATATCAGCCTGCTCAACCCGGCAACCCGCCAGCGCCTAGCCCTGCTTCAGCATTATTTCGCCACCCACAGCATCTCCGGCCCGCAGGATGCCCGTCACGCCGCCATCATCGCCATCGGCCGCACCGTTCAGGCCCAAGCCTTCTACCTCGCCTATGGCGACGCCTTCGCGCTGCTCGGCGCTTTCATGCTCATCGGCGTGCTGGTGATCGCCTTTCTGCAAAAACCCGCCGGACGGGCCGTACCCGGCGGCCATTAAAGCGCGCGGCCGGAGCACCCTGGCATACATTTGAATATGCGGCTTAATCTCGCCAAAAGTTTCACGCTAACCGTATTTCCTGCCTTCCCGCGCATCGCAAAATCGTTTAGCCTTCCCAAAAACCGGAGGAAAAACACATGGCGCGCATTGCATTGGTTACCGGCGGCACTCGTGGAATCGGGGCTGCCATCAGCATCGCACTTAAGCAGGCCGGACGAACCGTCATCGCCAACTACGCCGGCAACACCGCGGCGGCCGAGGCTTTCACCGCCGAAACCGGGATCGAAACCATGCGTTTCGACGTCTCGGACTTTGACCAGTGCATCAACGCGGTTGACAGCATCGTTGCCAAACACGGCTCGCTGGATATCCTCGTCAACAACGCAGGCATCACCCGCGATGCCGTCATCAGCAAAATGAACCGCGACATGTGGGACGCGGTGATCGACACCAACCTCGGCTCCTGCTTCAATCTTTGCAAAGCCACGTTTGACGGCATGAAGGCCCGCAAGTTCGGCCGCATCGTCAACATCGGCTCCATCAACGGCCAGGCCGGGCAATACGGCCAGGTCAATTACGCCGCCGCCAAATCAGGCATCCACGGCTTCACCAAGGCTCTGGCGCAGGAAGGCGCGCGCTACTCCATCACCGCCAACGCCATCGCCCCCGGCTATGTTGATACCGATATGGTCCGCGCCGTCCCGCCCGACGTGCTGGAAAAAATCATCGCCAAAATCCCCCGCGGCCGGCTCGGCAAAGCCGATGACATCGCCCGCGGCGTGGTCTTCGTCACCGCCGATGAGGCGGATTTCATCACCGGCTCCACCCTCTCCATCAACGGCGGCCAGCATATGTACTGAGCCGTCCAGCCCGCGGTCATGCCAGCGCAAGCTGGCATCTCCCGCTTGCCTAAACCACGCCCCCCGCATCCAGCTTCAAAACTTCCCCCGCCAGATACAGGCTCCCGCAAATCAGCACCCGCGCGGGCGCCGTAATCTGCGTCATCGCGCCGCGCACATCCGGCCCCGCCACGGCCCGCCCGCCCGAGGCCGCGATAATCGCCTCAACCGGCAACGCCAGATGCTGCCCCGGCTCCGCCACCGCGAAAATCTGTGCCGCGTGAGGGAGCAAGATCCGCATCACCTCGCCCACATCCTTGGCCTGCTTCATGCCCAGAATCAGCGTCGCCGCCCCGCCCCAGGCCCGCAACTGCGCCGCCAGCGCCGCCGCCCCCCCGGGATTATGCGCGCCGTCCAGCCAAAGCTCAGAGCCTGGCGGCAGCAATGCCAGCAACGCGCCATGCAGCCGCTGCAACCGCGCCGGCCACTCCACCGCGCGCAGCCCGGCCGCCAGCACTTCTGGCGAAAACGCAAACCCCGCCGCGCGCAGCGCCATCATCGCAATCGCCGCATTCTCCGCCTGATGCACCCCAGGCAACCCCGGCGGCGGCAAATCCAACCCCTCAAAACGCAGCCCATCCGGCACCGCCGCAACCTCCCAGTCGCGCCCGCGCAGCAATAACGGGGCCGCGGCCAGCCGCGCCGCGTCCATAATCGCGGCCAGGGCCTCGCTCACCTGCGCGCCCACCACCACCGGCACGCCGGGTTTAATGATCCCGGCTTTCTCCGCCGCGATCACCCCCAGCGTGTCGCCCAGAAAATCCTGATGATCCATGGAGATGGAGGTGATCGCGCAAGCCGCCGGGCGCACCACATTGGTCGCATCAAACCGGCCGCCCAGCCCCACCTCAACCACGCATAAATCCGCTGGCACCCGCGCGAACAGCAAAAACGCCGCCGCCGTGATCGCCTCGAACACGGTGATCTGGTTGCCCTCGTTCGCCGCCTCTATCTCATCGAGCGCGCCCGCCAGCGCCTCATCGCTCACCAACGCGCCCGCCAGCCGGATGCGCTCGTTGAATTTCACCAGATGCGGCGAGGTATAAACATGCACGCGCAGCCCGGCCGCCTCGGCCATCGCGCGCGCAAACGCGCAAACGCTGCCTTTGCCGTTGGTCCCCGCGACATGGATCACCGGCGGCAGCCGCAACTGCGGATCGCCCAGCGCGCCCAGCAGCCGCACCAGCCGGTCCAGCTTCAGGTCTATCAGTTTCGGATAAAGCCGATGCAGCCTCTCCAGACTGGCGTCAAAACGCCCGCGCGCGGCGCTCACGCAGCGGCGGGGTGCTTGTTGCCGGTCATCAGCCCGATCAGCCGCGCCAGCGTCGCCGTCAGCTCATCGCGCTTCACCACCATGTCGATGATCCCATGCGCCAGCAGATACTCCGCCCGCTGGAACCCCTCGGGCAGCTTCTCGCGCACCGTCTGCTCGATCACCCGCGCGCCGGCGAAGCCGATCAGCGTATTCGGCTCGGCAATCTGCACATCCCCCAGCATCGCGAAGGAGGCGGTCACGCCCCCTGTCGTCGGGTCGGTCAGCACCACGATAAAGGGCAGCCCGGCTTCCTTCACCATCTGCGAGGCGATCACCGATCGCGGCATCTGCATCAGGCTCACAGCCCCTTCCTGCATCCGCGCCCCGCCCGAAGCAGTATAGACAATCATCGGCGCCGCCAGCAAAACCGCCTGCCGCGCGGCCGCAACCAGCCCCTCGCCAACGGCCGCGCCCATCGAGCCGCCCATGAACTCAAACGACATCGCCGCCACCACGGCCCGGTGGCCGCCCACGGCGCCATGCGCCACCAGCAGCGCATCATCCTGCTTGGTGCTCTCGCGCGCGTCCTTCAGCCGGTCGGCATAGCGCTTCTGGTCACGGAACTTCAGCGGGTCCACCACGGCCTTCGGCAGGTCGATGCGGGTATAAACCCCGTCATCAAAGGTCCAGGCCAGGCGGTCAGCCGCGCTGGCGCGCATGTGGTGCCCGCAATGCGGACAAACCTTCAGCGCCGCCTCCAGCTCCCGATGAAAAATCATCTGCTGGCATTTCGGGCATTGCTGCCACAAATTATCCGGCGCCTCCTTGCGGCCCAGGAGGGTGCGGATTTTTGGTCGGACAAATTCTGTAAGCCAGCTCATGAAAAAGGATTTACCCGCTTTGCAAACCTAAGGAAAGACCAGCCGCGCCACCGCCCAGGCGCCTGCCTCGGCGACCACCGCGTCAGCGTCTCCCGCCAGGGCGCGCGCCACCGGAAGGAGGGCAACATCCCCGCTGTTGCCAATCGCAATCGCCACATTGCGCACAAACCTGTTGCGCCCCACCCGCTTCACCGGGGAGCCTGCAAACATCGCCCGGAACCCGGCATCATCCAGCCCCGCCAGCGCCGCCAGCCGGGGGGCCACCAGCTCCTCCCGGTGCGCGAATTTCGCCTCCCGCCCGGCCTTGGCAAACTTGTTCCACGGGCAAACCGCCAGGCAGTCATCGCAGCCGTAAATCCGGTTGCCCATCCCCGCGCGCAACGCCTCGGGGATCGGCCCGTCATGCTCAATCGTCAGGTAGGAAACACACCGGCGCGCATCGAGCTGGTAGGGTGCGGGGAACGCCGCGGTCGGGCAGGCTTCCAAACATGCCTGGCAACTCCCGCATCTATCCGCATGGGCGGCATCCGGCGCAATCTCCAGCGTGGTGAACACCTCGCCCAGAAACAGCCAAGAGCCATACGCGCGCGAGACCAGGTTCGTATGTTTCCCCTGCCACCCCAGCCCCGCCAGCGCCGCCAGCGGCTTCTCCATCACCGGCGCGGTGTCCACAAACACCTTCACCCCCGCCCCGCGCGCGGCGATAAACTGCGCCAGGTGCTTCAACTTTCCCTTCACCACATCATGATAATCGCGCCCGCGCGCATAGACCGAAATATTGCCCACCCCGGCCGCGCCTACGCTGGCCAGCGCGTCGCCCTCCGGCGCGTAGGAAATCCCGAGCGAGACCACGCTCATCACCTGCGGCCATAAAACCCGCGGGTCCGCCCGTTCATCGGCGCGAGCCGCCATCCAGCCCATGCCGCCATGGCGCCCGGCCGCCAGAAATTCCTTTAACCCCTCCTGACGCTCCGGCGGCATCGCGGCGCGGGCAAACCCCACCGCATCAAATCCCAGGGCTTCCGCCCGCGCGCGTATCGCGGCCCCTACGTCATCCCCGGCCACGATACCCCGGCACCCCCTGCTCGGGGATCCACGCCCCCTCCGGCGGCGCCCCACTCTGCCAGAATACATCAATCGGGATTCCCCCGCGCGGATACCAATAAGCCCCGATCCGCAACCATTTCGGGCGCAGCAACTCCACCAGCCGGTCCGCGATCATCATGGTGCAAGCTTCATGAAACGCGCCATGATTCCTGAAACTATGGAAAAACAGCTTCAGTGACTTGCTCTCAACCAGCCAGTCGCCCGGAATATAGTCGATCACGATATGCGCGAAATCCGGCTGCCCCGTGAGCGGGCAGAGCGAAGTGAACTCCGGCGTGGTGAAGCGCACCACCACATCCTTTCCCCCCGTCTGCGCCGCCACCCGCTCCAGCACCGCGCTCTCGGGCGAGGTGGGCGCCTGCGTGGCGCTGCCCAGCTGCTGCAAACCGGCGTAGCGTTCCTCAACCATGTTTCGCCTCCTCCCACCCGGCGCGCGTAGCCTGGCAATATTCATCGTAATTACCTGCCAGAATCGCCACCCGGCCATCCTGCATCAGGCGTTGATAATAGGTGAGGTTATGCATCGTCAGCAGCATCGGCCCCAGAATCTCCTGCGCGCGGAACAGGTGATGCAGATACGCCCGCGTATGGCGCGTGCAGCACAAGCAAGCGCAAGTCGCATCCAACGGCGTGCCATCATCAATAAACCGCGCATTGCGCAGGTTGAACACCCCGTGCGCGGTGAAGCCCCGCGCCGTTCGCCCGGCGCGCGTCGGCATCACGCAGTCGAACATATCAACCCCGCGCGCCACCGAGCCGAGCAGATCATCAGGCGTGCCAACACCCATCAGATAACGCGGTTTTTGCTGGGGCAGAAAAGGTGCAGTAATATCCAGCATCGCATACATCATCTCCTGGCCTTCGCCCACCGCCAGCCCGCCGATGGCATAGCCCTCGAAGTTCAGCTCCCGCAGCGCCGCGGCTGATTCCTCGCGCAAATCCTTATAGACATTCCCCTGCACGATGCCGAACTGCCCATAGCCGTCACGCGCCACGAACGCATCCCTTGAGCGCTTCGCCCAGCGGGTGGAAAGCCGCATCGATTTCGCGGCCTCATCATGAGTCGCCGGAAATTTCGTGCATTCATCGAGCACCATCGTAATCGTGGCATCCAGAAGATACTGAATCTCCATCGAACGCTCAGGGGTCAGATGATGCGCCGAACCGTCTATATGTGAGCGGAATGTCACCCCCGTCTCATCCATTTTGCGCAGTTTGGCGAGCGACATCACCTGGAACCCGCCGGAGTCTGTCAGAATCGGCCCTGGCCAGTCCATCATTTTATGCAACCCACCGAGCCGCGCCACCCGTTCCGCGCCCGGCCGCAACATCAAATGATACGTGTTGCCGAGCACGATCTTCGCCCCCGTCGCGCGCACGGCATCAGCGGTCATGGCCTTCACGGTCCCCGCCGTGCCCACCGCCATGAACGTGGGCGTCGGCACATCGCCATGCGCCGTATGCAGCATACCCGCCCGCGCAGCGCCATCCTGGCCCAGCAGATCAAATGAAAAACTCATGCTTTCTCCAGCAGACACGCATCGCCATAGGAATAAAACCGGTAGCCCGCCGCAATCGCATGGGCATACGCGCCACAAATCCGCTCCACCCCGGCAAAGGCCGAGACCAGCATCAGCAGCGTGGAATGCGGCAGATGAAAATTCGTGAACAGCAAATCCGCAACCTTGAAGCGATAGCCCGGCAGAATGAAAATATCCGTCTCACCGTCAAACGCCTGCACCAGACCATCATCACCCGCGGCTGACTCGATCACCCGCAGCGCCGTCGTGCCCACCGGCACAATCCGCCCGCCTGCCGCGCGCATCGCGTTAATCCGCGCCGCTGCCGCGGCGGATACATAGCCGCGCTCGGCATGCATCCGGTGCTCCGCCAGATTCTCCACCCGCACCGGCAAAAATGTTCCCGCGCCCACATGCAGGGTCACGCACACAATCTCGACCCCCGCTTCCTCCAAACTTGCCGCCAGCTCCGGCGTAAAATGCAGCCCCGCCGTGGGAGCGGCCACCGCGCCCTCATGGGCCGCGAACATGGTCTGATAATCCGCCCTGTCCTGCACGGTAATCCCCTCCGGCCGCGCGATATAAGGCGGCAGCGCCAGCGCCCCGCTGCGCGCCAGCGCGGCGTAGAAATCATCCGCCGAAAACCGCAAAAACGCCGCGCCGCCTTCCAGAACTTCCAGCACCTCGGCGGAGAATTGCGGATCGATCACCAGCACATCCCCGGCCTTCACCCGCCGCGCGTTGCGCAGCAAAACCCGCCAGCTGCCATCATCGCGGCGGCGGTCCAGCGTAATGCCGATCCGCGCCGCGCCACGATAGGCGCTGAGCTGCGCTGGGATCACCCTGGTATCGTTGACCACCAGCAGATCGCCACGCCGCAGCAGCCCCGGCAGATCGCGCACCCGCCAGTCGCGCAGCTCTCCGGCCACATGCAACAGCCGCGCGCAATCACGCGGGCGCGCGGGCTCGGTGGCGATACGCTCCGGCGGCAACTCATATCCAAAATCGGAGAGCTTCATGGGTTGTCACCCATGAAATCAATCCCCCATATACGAGGCGAGTTCAATCAGGTTGCCATCCGGGTCACGGCAATACACCGAGGAGATATCCCCCAGCGCGCCAATGCGTGAAACCGGCCCGCGTTCCACCGGCACCCCGCAGGCATATAATTGCGCAATCGCGTCTTCCGGCCGCACCGCGATCACGAAACACAAATCCAGCGTTCCCGGCTGCGCGATTTCGGCATGCGGCACCACCTCATGCCCCACCTCGTGCAGATTTATCTTCTGGGCGCCAAATCGCAGCGCCGTGCGATTCTTGCCGCCGTATTCCTCACGCTCCATGCCCAGCACCCGCTGGTACCAGGCCGCCGTCGCGTTCAAATCCCGGCAGGTCATCACCACATGGTCAATGCGGTCAACGGTGAATTTCATCAGGCAAGCTCGCTGAAAAAATCATTGCCCTTGTCGTCCACCACGATGAACGCCGGGAAATCCTTCACCTCGATTTTCCAGACCGCCTCCATGCCAAGCTCGGGATACTCCAGAACCTCGACCTTGGTGATGTTGTTCTGCGCCAGAACCGCCGCCGGCCCGCCGATGGAGCCCAGATAGAACCCGCCATGCGCCTTGCACGCATCACGCACCGCGCGCGAGCGGTTGCCCTTGGCCAGCATGATGAGCGAGCCGCCCGCCGCCTGGAATTCTTCCACATAGCTATCCATCCGCCCGGCCGTGGTCGGGCCGAAGCTGCCGGTCGCCATTCCTTCGGGGGTCTTGGCCGGCCCGGCGTAATACACCGGATGGTTCTTCATATAATCGGGCATGCCCTCGCCACGGTCGAGCCGTTCCTTCAGCTTGGCATGGGCGATATCGCGCGCCACCACAATCGTGCCGCTCAGCGCCACCCGGGTCTTGATCGGGTGTTTCGTCAATTCCGCCAGAATCCCGGCCATCGGCTGGTTCAGATCAATCGCCACCACCTCGCCGCCCAGATGCGCCTCGGTCATCTCCGGCAGATACTTCGCCGGGTCCGTCTCAAGCTGCTCCAGAAACACGCCATCCTTCGTGATCTTGGCTTTAATCTGCCGGTCCGCCGAGCACGAAACACCAATGCCGATCGGCAGGCTCGCGCCGTGCCGCGGCAGCCTTATCACCCGCACATCATGGCAGAAATACTTGCCGCCAAACTGCGCGCCGATGCCGATGCGCTGGGTCATCTCCAGCACGCGCGCTTCCATCTCCACATCGCGGAAGGCATGGCCAAGCCTGCTGCCCTGGGTGGGCAGTTCGTCGAGATATTTCGTCGAGCCCAGCTTCACCGTCTTCAGGTTCATCTCGGCCGAGGTGCCGCCGATGACAATGGAGAGATGATACGGCGGGCAGGCCGAGGTCCCCAGCGTCTTGGTCTTCGCCTCGATGAACGCCAGCAGTTTTTCAGGCGTCAACACCGCCCGCGTCTCCTGGTAGAGATACGTCTTATTGGCCGATCCCCCGCCCTTGGCGATAAACATCAGATGAAACTCATCGGCATGGTGCTCGCCAGGTGCGGCCATGATATCAAACTGCACCGGTAGGTTATTGCCGGTGTTCACCTCGTCATACATGCCAAGCGGCGCCATCTGCGAATAACGCAGGTTGGTCTCGGTATAGGTGCGGTGCACCCCCCAGCTCAGCGCCTCTTCCTCATCGCCTTCCACCCAAACCCGCTGGCCCTTTTTGCCGAACACCAGCGCCGTGCCGGTATCCTGGCACATCGGCAAAACCCCGCCGGCGGCAATCGAGGCGTTCTTCAAAAACTCCATCGCCACGTAGCGGTCATTCTCGCTGGCCTCGGGGTCGTGCAAAATCTTCGCCAGCTGCGCCAGATGCGCCGGGCGCAGCAAATGCGAAACATCATGAAACGCCGCGAACGCCAGTTCGCTCAGCGCCTGCGGGCTCACCTTCAACACCGTCTTGCCATCCACCTCGATGGTGGACACGCCCCCGATATCCAACCTGCGATACTGCGTCGTATCCTCCCCCAGCGGGAGCATCGGCGAATAGGCAAACCCTGATTTCAGCTGCGTTGTCACGTTCATCTCTCAGGAATCTTTCTGTCTCTTCCGGAAGGCATCCAGGCTCACCACATCGGCTGGCCCGTCATTGGGACGCGAGGGCACATCATCACCCTCCGGCGCCGGTACATCCGCGACCTTGATGGGCTCGGGCACCGCAACCTCAAAATGCAGGCCAAAGCGCACTTCCGGGTCGGCGAAGCTGGTAATCGCCGCCAGCGGAATGGTCAAAATACTCGGCACCCCGCCAAAAGCGAGCCCCACATTCATCTCCGTCCCCTGCGCGTCCACGCTCAGGCTATGGAACTGGTGCTGCAGCACAATGGTCATCTCGTCGGGATATTGCGCGCGCAGCCGCTCGGGGATCTTCACCCCCGGATACGCGGTCTTGAACGTAATGTAGAAATGATGCCCGCCCGGCAGCCCCTCGGCCGCCGCATGGCGCAGCGCGCTCACCACCACATGGAGCAACGCTTCCTGCGTCCACTCATCATACGGCAGCAGCGAATCCGGCACATTCAAATCGTCGTCAGCCATCAACCATCCCCCAAAGCCGCCTGCTCAGCACAGGCCTCAACGCGCTTCGCGCTCGTAATGCCGGTAATATTTATCCGTCACCAGATCCGTCTGCACCACCACGGCAATATCGGTGGTGTTGAACTGGTGGTCGATCACCGCCCCATCCCCCACAAACCCGCCCAGCCGCAGATAGCCTTTTACCAGCGGCGGCAGGCGCAGCAATGCCTGCCTGGCGTCCAGCGCGGCCGGGTCGCAGCGGCGCATTTCCACATAGCGTCCGGGCAGCGCGCGCGGGCGTATCGCCTCGGGCGCCAGATGGTGCGTGGCCAGATACGTCAGCTCCAGCGCCACCGCGTCCGGGTCCGTCCCGCTCAGCGAGGCGCAACCGAACATTATATCTATGCCATGATGGAAAACATAGGCCGCGATCCCCCGCCAGAGCAGTTGCAGCACCGAGCGCGAGCGATACGCCACATCCGTGCAGCTGCGCCCCAGCTCCAGCTTGCGTCCCGGAAAGCTCTGCAGCGCCGAAATATCATACTCGGCCTGGCTGTAGAACCGGCCAATCTTCGCCGCCGCCTCCTCGCGGATCAACCGGTACGTTCCCACCACCCCGGCCGCGCCCTCGCCCCGGTCATGGTCAATCACCAGCAGATGGTCCGCCAGCGCGTCAAACTCATCGCTGTCGCGCCGCGCCGCCACCGCCACGGCATCCGCCTGCGCGCCCATCTCCTCGTAAAACACGCGGTAGCGCAGCGCCAGCGCGGCATCCAGCTCGCCCGGCGTAGCCGCCAGCCGCACGCCGAGGTTCCCCGCGCGCAACTCAGGAAATCCTGGCGCCGCGCCGCCCGTGGCAACGCGAGGCGATTCCGGCCCAATACTTTCATTCATTTTTTTATCCGCCGGCCAAATAGCTCGATTTTAATGATATCGACCTCAAACCCCTGCATCCGGGCCACATCGCGCAGCAACGCCTCGGCCTGGGGCGAGGCAAACTCCAGCACCATGCCGCTTTCCTGGTCAACCAAATGAAAATGCGTCCGCTCCTGGGTCGGTTCATAGCGCGCGCGCTTCCCGCCCAGGTCCCGCCGCGCCAGAATGCCCTTGGCTTCCAGCAGACGCACGGTCCGGTACACGGTCGCCAAAGAAATCCGCGCGTCAACCTTGTTGGCCCGGCGGTGCAGTTCATCCACATCCGGGTGGTCGTTCGCCTCGGACAGCACGCGCGCGATCACCCGGCGCGGGCCTGTCATCTTCAGCCCGTTCTCTATGCACAGGCGCTCGATGCTTATATCCATCATCTGCCTTGTGGCCCAAGTTTTTTCTCCGGTCCAGCCTTGCGAGAGACAGTATGATGATAACAAGCCTCCCCGCGCACCATAAAGCCATCGACATCACAGCCGAAACCTGCCCCATGACCTTCGTTCGCACCCGTCTGGCGCTCGACACAATGCAGACCGGCGAGATCCTGCTGGTGCGCCTCAAGGGCGCCGATCCGCTGGCCAACGTCCCGCGCGCCGCGGCTGACCAAGGCCACGACCCGCTGGACCTGCTCGAACAGCCCGACGGCAGCTGGTTCCTGGTCATCCAGAAGGGCTGAATCCACGCCCCGCGGCTGGCGAATTGCGCCGCCACGCCCTATATGCCGCCCGTACCACCGCGCCCAACAGGAGCCTGAGCTTGTCCAAATCCAGCGCCGCCGCCGCCGGCCAAACCAGCCGCCCCCTTGTCTCCGCCTGGCTCTACCTCCTCTGTTTCATGATCTGGATCATGGTCGGTATCGGCGGCTACACGCGCGAGACCGGCTCCGGCCTCTCCATCATGAACTGGGACCCCATCATCGGCGCGCTCCCGCCCATGAGCACCGCCGCCTGGAACGCCCTCTTCGCCAAATACCAAACCATCTCCCAGTACCAGATCCTGCACAAAGGCATGGATCTCGCGGGCTTCAAGCAGCTCTTCTGGCCCGAATACATCCACCGCCTCTGGGGCCGCCTCATGGGCGTTGTCCTGCTCCTGCCCCTCATCGTCTTCGCCCTCACCGGCCGGCTTGAAAAACGGCTGATCCCCTGGCTGCTCCTGCTGTTCGTCATGGGCGGGCTGCAAGGCGCCATCGGCTGGTTCATGGTCGCCTCGGGCTTCTTCGCGGGCAGCACGGCGGTTGAGCCCTGGCGCCTCTCGCTGCATTTCTCCGCCGCCATGGTCCTCTATGTCTCAGTCCTCTGGACCGCGCTCACCGTCAGCCACCCCACGCCCACCGCCCCCTTCGCGCAGCGCGGCCTGCAACGCCTGACCATGCTGGCCATATTGCTGCTGTTCTGCACCATGTTCGCGGGCACCTTCGTCTCGGGCACGCATGCCATCTCGGTGTTCGACCCCGCGAAATCCATTGGCATCGGCATGCCCCCGCCGGGCTACCCCCACACCAGCTTCCTCTCCGACCAAGCGACCATCCTCTTCAACCACCAGGCCCTGGCCACCCTCACCACGCTGGTGCTGCTCATCACCGCCACCAAGGCCCTGCGCAGCAACGCCGGCGCGCCGATCCGCGACGCCGGGCTCGCCATCGCCTGCCTGGTGCTGCTGCAATTCACCCTGGGCGTCAGCGCCCTGGTCTCCAAAATGATCGACCTCGGCGTCGCCCATCAGATGAACGCGGTGCTGCTCCTCACCGCCTGCATCCTGCTGCTGCACCGCCTGCGCGGCGCCACGGCATGAGCACCACGCAGGGGGTAGGCGGGGCGGCCACGCGCCAGAATAAACCCGCGCGTGGGGTTGGCGGGGCGGCCACGCGCCTAAATAAACAAGTTGGCAACTGGCTCATCCTGCTCGCCTGCATGATCTTCGGCATGGTCATCGGCGGCGGCCACGCACGCACCATCAACGCGGGTTTCTCCATCCAGGTCTGGCGGCCGATCACCGGCTTCATCCCGCCGATGACCGCGGCCGACTGGTCCTACCTCTTCGGCCTCTACCAAAAAACCGCGCTCTTCCAGTCCCACCCCATCAGCCTCGCCGCCTACAAGGCGCTGTTCTGGCCGATGTTCCTTGACCGCTGCTGGGGCCGGCTCATCGCCCTCACCTTCATCATCCCCTTCGTATATTTCTGGTACACCGGGCAGCTCTCGCGCCGCCTCAAACTCTGGCTCGGCGCCATCTTCCTGGCAGGTGCCGGCCAGGCCACCTATGGCTGGTACATGGTGCAAACCGGCATGTATCCCGGCGTGCTCTCGCCGCCGCCCGCCTGGGCCGGGCCGCACCTCATCTCCGCCATGCTGGTGCTCTTCGCCCTGCTCTGGACCGGGCTGAGCATCCGCACCCCAACCCCCGCGCATCTGCCCGGCGCACAAATCCTGCGCCGCCTCACCAGCGCCAGCCTCGCCCTCATCCTCCTCACCATGTTTTATGGCGCGCTGGTCGCCACCACCAACGCCATCACCGTGTTCAACACCTTCCCCACCATGGACGGCCAGTGGATCCCCAAAGGCTTCCTCGCCATGCAGCCGCTCTGGTGGAACTTCATCGCCAACCAGGCCACCGTGCAGTTCTGCCACCGGCTGCTGGCCACCATCACCGCGCTCACCGTGCTCGCCACCGCCATCCTCGGCCTGCGCGCCCCGCTGCCCCCCGCCTTGCGTGACAATTTTCTCCTCGTCGCCGCCCTGGTGGCGTTGCAATACCTGCTCGGGATGACCACCCTTATCCTAGCCGCGCCCGAGCTGGGCTATGTCCACGAACTCAACGCCGTGCTGCTGTTCGGCGCCACCACCCTGGCCCGCCACGGCCTGCGCGGCGCCACCCCGGCCCGCCACCTCAGCCCATCCCTTGCCGTTGGAGCAGAATAAATTGTCCGAAGCCCTCGCCACCGCCGCCACCCTTTTCCACGGCACCAACGGGCTGGACCCGCACACCGCCGCCCGCCACATCGCCACCGCGACCGATGGCGCCGACGATGGCGAGCTGTTCCTCGAATACCGAGAATCCGAATCCATCAGCCTGGAGGATGGCCGCATCCGAGCCGCCAGCTTTGACACGCGCCGGGGCTTTGGCCTGCGCGCGGTGCTGGGCGAGGCCAGCTACTACGCCCATGCCGGCGAGATCACCGATGAAGCCCTGGCCCGCGCCGCCGCCACCATCAAGGCCGCCAAATCGCTAGAACATTCCGCCACCGCGGCCAGCCCCGCCGCCGCGCCCGCCCCGCTGTACGCCGGGCTGAACCCGCTGGCCGAAATGCCGTTTTCCACCCGCGCCGAACTGCTCCAGGAGATTGACTCCTTCGCCCGCGCGGCTGACCCGCGGGTCATCCAGGTCATGGCCAGCATCGCGGGTGAATGGCAGGCCATCGAGATCATCCGCGCCGATGCCACCCGCCTGGCCGACCTTCGGCCCCTGGTCCGCCTCAACATCTCCGTCGTGCTTGAACACAACGGGCGGCGCGAGTCCGGCTCCCACGGCGCGGGCGGGCGCACCTCTTATGCCCCGCTCATCGCCCCCGCCTACTGGCAGGGCGCGGTGCATGAGGCCATCCGCCAAGCCGCCGTGAGCCTCGAGAGCATCCCCGCCCCCGCCGGTGAAATGCCCGTGGTTCTGGGCGCCGGCTGGCCGGGCATCCTGCTGCATGAGGCCATCGGCCACGGGCTGGAGGGGGACTTCAACCGCAAGCAGACCTCCGCCTTCGCCGGGCTCATGGGCAGCCGCATCGCCTCCAAGGGCGTCATGGTGGTTGACGACGGTACCATCCCCAACCGCCGCGGCTCGTTGACGATTGACGACGAAGGCACCCCCACCTCGCGCACCGTCTTAATTGAGGACGGCATCCTCACCGGCTTCCTACAGGACCGCCAGAACGCCCGGCTGATGAACATGCGCGCCACCGGCAACGGGCGGCGCGAATCCTACGCCCACGCCCCCATGCCGCGCATGACCAACACCATCATGCTCGGCGGCAATGCGAGCAAGGAGGATATGATCAAAGGCATCAAGCGCGGCCTCTACGCTGTCAACTTCGGCGGCGGCCAGGTGGACATCACCTCCGGCAAGTTCGTCTTCTCCGCCTCCGAGGCCTACATGATCGAGGACGGCAAAATCACCGCCCCGGTGAAGGGCGCCACCCTCATCGGCAACGGGCCGGACGCGCTAACCAAAGTGGAGATGATCGGCAACGACATGGAGCTGGACCCCGGCATCGGCACCTGCGGCAAAAACGGCCAGGGCGTGCCCGTGGGCGTCGGCCAGCCGACCATGAAAATGTCCTGCCTCACGGTCGGCGGCACCGCTGCTTAGAGCGTAAGCATCGGAACGGCCATGAAGCCGAGCCATACCGGCTTCCTGCGCCGCCGTTGACAAACCCGGCGCCGGTTGCGATGTCTTTGCCGTGGTGAACTAAGTCCTCATTCCTATCGGAGTCAAAACGATGCAGAAACTGCGCATATTCCTGATCGGCTGCGGCCTATGGTATCTCTGTAATTTGGTCCTACTCTGGCCCCCAGTCTATGCCGGCGCTCTGCCGCTGATCTATCCCGGAATAAATCTTGGCCAGGGGCAACCGGTGTTCGGCCTGCTGCTCGACGCCTGGCTGATCGTTGGCATCCAGTTAGGGGCGATCGGCGTTGTCGCACTGTGGGGTGCAAGGCAGCCGCGGCATTACACGGCGCTTGTCCCGGTCATCGTGTTGACCGAGCTGGTTGGCGCGGCCTGGGATACCTATAGCTTGACCTACAGCCACGAGGCGCTGCGGGTCGGCTCGGTCACCCTAACGGTGCACGCCATTATCGTCCTTTCCGCCTGGTTCGTCTGGTCGGCGGTGAACCGTGATATCCAGAAAACGGCTGCCAACTAAGCGGTAATCGCAAAGAACCTGTTTGCAGGTTGCGGCAGGCCAAGATGTTCGCGCTAGGTGCTGCCAGCATAGTCGCTGCGGCTCCGGCGTCACCTTACCCGTGAAGTCCTCCAGCCCTCCGGCCACTCTATGATTGTCGCGTCATTCGCTGATCAATGCGAAAGCGCGATCGCACGTAAACCAATCAGGCCCTGATACCAGCCCGCCAAGAGCTTGACTCTCTGGGTTTGGTGGCGGGCTGGTATAAGCTTTTGATTTTTCGCGCGGCCGCCCCACCAGCCCCGCGCTCATACCAGTCAGCCTTAAGGCTGACTGGTATGAGTTGACCGGCCGGGCCGGCGGGTCTAGGCGGGAAGCTACCTCGTGATTTGTCCGGCCGGATTGCGGCGAGGCGGCATCCCCGGATGCCATTAAATAAACGCGCTAAAGAGGCTGTGGCGCCGCAATGCGCCACCTCCCCTGTGGCCGGATACGTGACGGCCAGGCATGTTTATGAAGCGAGGGGATTTGAGATGAGCGATACCGATAACCAGCGGCTGGCGACGAAGCTGATCCACGCCGGTCGTATCCGCACGAATTTGGACGAAAACGCCGAGGCGCTCTTCCTGACCTCGGGCTTCGCCTATGAGAGCGCCGGCATGGCCGAGGCGGTGTTCGCCAACCAGATTCAGCACTACCAGTATTCGCGTTTTGCCAACCCCACGGTGAGCATGCTGGAGCAGAAGCTCGCGGCCATCGAGGGGGCGGAGGTCTGCCGCTGCACGGCGACGGGCATGGCGGCGGTCTCCTCGGCGATGCTGGCCGGGCTGAAGACGGGGGAGCGCGTGGTGGCGGCCCGCGCGCTGTTTGGCTCCTGCCACTGGATCGTGAGCACCCTGCTGCCGCAATACGGCATCGTGACCGAGTTTGTGGACGGCGCGGATATGACCGCCTGGGCCAGGGCGCTGGCCACCCCGGCGGCCATGGTGCTGCTGGAGACGCCCTCCAACCCGATGCTCGACATGGTGGACCTGCGCGCGGTGTGCGATCTGGCGCATGCCGCTGGCGCCCTCGTGGTGGTGGATAACGTGTTCGCCACGCCCCTGCTGCAACGCCCGCTGGAATTTGGCGCCGATGTGGTGGTGTATTCCGCCACCAAGCATATGGATGGCCAGGGCCGCGTGCTCGGCGGCGCCGTGCTGGGGCCGAAGCAATGGATGGAAGAGGTTTTCCAGCCATTTTTCCGCAACACCGGCCCGGCGCTCTCGCCCTTCAATGCCTGGGTTATCCTGAAAGGGCTGGAGACCATGGCCCTGCGGGTGAAGGCGCAGTCAGCCTCAGCGGAGGCCATTGCGGTGTTTCTGGAGCAGAGCCCCAAGGTCTCGCGCGCGCTCTACCCCACGCTGGCCTCGCACCCGCAACGCGAACTCGCCATGCGCCAGATGAGCGGCGGCGGCACCATGGTCACCTTCGAGCTGAAGGGCGGCAAGGCGGCGGCCTTCGCGTTGATGAACGCCTTCAAAATCATCACCATTTCCAACAACCTGGGCGACACGAAATCCCTCGCGACCCATCCGGCCACCACCACCCACATGCGCATCGGCCCGCAGGAGCGCGCGCGCCTGGGCATCAGCGATGGCACCGTCCGCCTCTCGGTGGGGCTGGAAGACCCGGCCGACCTCATTGATGATCTGACCCAGGCGCTCGCCCGCGTGGGATGAGCTTGTCTACCGGGCAGGCAGGCTGGTAAGTTCACCGCCATTATTGTTGGGAGATAAACATGGCGGCCACTGCTGTTTTCACTCGTTTGCCGCGCGCGGATCTGGGCGAGCTGGTGGCCGCCGCGCAGGATGATGACCCGCACGCGTTGCAGGCGTTTCTCGCCGCCAACGGCACCACGGTGGCGGATTTTGATTACGATGGCGCAGTATTCCCGGTGCTGCTGCCCATTCTCTCCGATGATTACGACATCGAGCTGGAAGCCAGCGAAAACGAGGTGGTGGCCGATATTGCCGAAGCCACGGAGACGCTGGTGTTCATCATGACCGCCGAGGACCAGGATAAATATCTGGAGGCCCTAAACCCTGACAATTTCGATGAGGAAGAGTTGGGCGACGCCTATCAGGACTTCACCGAGGAAGAGGACGAGGACGCGGGCGAGATGATGCTGGCGGGCATCGCCGCGCTGCACACCGCGCTGGCCGAAGCCGACGCGGGGCATGTGATTGTCGTCACTGTGGGGTAGAGCGGGACGCGCGCTTAAAAAAATGGCCAGGGGGCATAGCCCGCCTGGCCTTATTTCTGGCGCGGGCTCATACCATCCCGCCAAGAGCTTGACTCTCTGGGTTTGGTGGCGGGCTGGTATAAGCTCTTGATTTTGCGCGCGGCCGCCCCACCAGCCCCGCGCGCATACCAGTCAGCCTTAAGGCTGACTGGTATGACCCGCTTGCAGCCGCGGCCCGTGCATCCGAAG
>NZ_JAQTZC010000089.1 GCF_028687955.1 Acidocella sp. | reverse complement strand
ACACGCTGCCGGTTCAGGGAGAACCGGCGGCATAGTCCTGGAGTATCCGTTTAAGGCTCTTGGGCGCGAGCGCCACGAATTGCGTCATACCAGGATAGGTAGGTGGTTAGCCTGAATCAACAATTGAGATGTTGGTGCAAGGTGGCCTGAAGTTCGTTGTGTGTCGCATCGCGTGAGCCATGCGGCCGCGAGGGGGAGCTTCTGCAAATTGGCGGTTTGAACGTGCAGCGGAATATAACGCACGCCTTGCACGGCCATGCGGAAGGTCCACAGGAACTCCACCCCGATGGCGTCGTTACGACAGGAGAAAGCCGCGTAAACAAAGAGAAAAGCACCATTTCCACGCATTTTGTGCCCTGAGACGAATTTTGTGGCCAGGTAAACTCCCTCTAGACAAAGAGATTAAACATAACCTATACGTAAATACCATGCTGTTTTCGTCAGACCATGGAACTTGTCATGCTTGAGGCGTCCATTGCTCAAAAACCAAAAACAGGATTGATCACAACCATGTCTTCTTCTCAGGCTCCTGCTGCGGTAAGCGGTGATACTGCCTCGTTCTACTCTGTCAGCCAGTTGGCAAAGCAGCTTGGGCTGACAGCGCGAACCATTCGTTTCTACGAGGATAAGGGGCTGATTGCTCCGCAGCGCGCCGGGACTGCGCGGGTTTATACGCATCGCGACCGCGCCCGCCTCGTGTTGATCCTGCGCGGCAAGAAGCTCGGCTTCTCGCTGCGTGAGATCCGCGACTACCTTGACCTTTACGATGCCGCGCCAACTCACCATCTGCAAACGCATCAGCTGCTGCTGCTGGTGCGCAAGCGGGTGGCCAAATTGCAAGAGCAGCGCGTCGCCATCGACCAGAGCCTTGCCGAACTCACTGAAATCGACCGTCAATGCGAGGCCGTGCTGGCCAGTCAGGCGGAATAACCCAACAAAGCTGGAGTGTTCCATGACCAATGCTGTGATTGCGGGCTATGCCCGTTCTGCTTTTACGCCGGCTGGAAAGGGTGCGCTGGCGCGAGTCCGGCCCGACGAGATGGCGGCGGATGTTGTCCGCGCGCTGGTGGCGCGCACCAAGGTAAATGTAGAGGATATTGAGGATATTCTCGCCGGGTGCGCCTTTCCCGAGGGCGAGCAGGGGCTGAATGTGGCACGGTTGATTGGGCTTTTGGCGGAATTGCCGCTCTCTGTCGCAGGGGCCACGATTAACCGGTTTTGTGGCTCGTCGATGATGGCCGTGCATATCGCGGCAGGGGCGATTGCGATGGGGGCGGGTGATGTCTTCATTTGCGCCGGGGTGGAGAGCATGAGCCGGATTCCGATGGGCGGATTCAACCTGTTGCCTTCGCCCAAACTCTACGCCGCCAAGCCGGAGGCGTATATCGGCATGGGTGAGACGGCGGAGAACGTCGCCGGGCGCTGGCAGATTTCACGCGAAATGCAGGAGGCGTTTGCCCTGGAGAGCCAACGCAAGACGGCGGCGGCACAGCAGGATGGGCGGTTGGACGAAGAGATCGTGCCGATGGGCGAGGCGGTGCGCGATGGGTGCCTGCGTCCCGAGACGACCGCCGAGGCGTTGGCCGGCTTGAAGCCTGCGTTCTCCCAGACCGGGACGGTGACGGCGGGGACGTCCTCGCCGTTGACTGATGGGGCGTCGGCCGTGCTCGTGTGTTCTGAGGATTATGCGCGGCGTCATGACCTGCCGATGCTGGCGCGGATCAAATCCGTGGCCGTGGCGGGGTGTGCACCGGAGGTTATGGGGATTGGCCCGGTCGTGGCCTCACGCAAGGCGATGGCGCGGGCGGGGATCGAGGCGGGCGCGCTCGATGTCGTTGAATTGAACGAGGCGTTTGCCTCGCAGGCGCTGGCCTGTATGCGCGAGCTTGGGCTCGATGCGGCCAAGGTCAATCTCGATGGCGGGGCGATTGCGCTGGGCCATCCGCTCGGCGCTACCGGGGCGCGCATTACCGGCAAGGCGGCGGCGCTGCTCAAGCGCACCGGCGGGCGCTATGCGCTGGCGACGCAGTGCATTGGCGGCGGCCAGGGGATTGCCACGGTGCTGGAGGCGATTTGAGATGGAGGAGATTCGTTCCATTGCTGTAATTGGCGCGGGCGTTATGGGGGCGAGCATCGCCGCCCATGCCGCCAATGCGGGAGCAAATGTACTGCTCTTGGATGTCGTCAAACCCGGCGAGGCCAACCGCAATGCGGTGGCGCAGGGGGCGATTGAGCGGTTAAAGAAAATGGACCCGGCGCCGCTGATGGGCAAGAATGCTGTCGGGCGAATCAAGACTGGGAATATCGAGGATGATCTGGGCGCGTTGAAGGATGTGGACTGGATTGTTGAGGCGGTGGTCGAGCGGCTTGATATCAAGCAAGGGCTTTATCAAAAGCTCGATGCGGTGCGCAAGCCTGGTTCGGTGGTATCTTCCAATACATCCACAATTCCACTGAAAGAACTTTGTTCCGGCCTGCCCGGTTCGTTTACCCGCGATTTCTGTATTACACATTTTTTCAATCCGCCGCGCTATATGCGGTTGCTTGAAATTGTCGGTGGCGAAGGTGAGCAGTTTGCGCCATTGCACAAATTTGCCGACGAGAAGCTTGGCAAAACAGTCATTAAATGCAACGATACGCCGGGGTTCATCGCCAACCGGATTGGCACATACTGGATTCAGTCGGCGATGGTGCTGGCGTTGGAATTTGGTCTCGAGGTCGAAGAAGCTGATGCGATTATGGGCAAGCCTGTGGGCTTTCCCTCGACCGGCGTGTTTGGCCTGATGGATCTGGTGGGGATTGATCTCAGTCCGCATGTCAACGCATCTCTGGCCCGGCTGCTACCGCCAAGCGATGTGTTTCACAGCATGAATCGTGATACGGCGATGATCGGCACGATGATTGCGCAGGGCTATACCGGCAATAAGGGCAAGGGCGGTTTTTACCGCTCGACGCGCGGCGCTGACGGCAAGCGGGTGAAGGCGGCGCTGAATTTGCAGGCGGCGGCGAAGGGGGATCTTGAATGGCGCCCCTCGGTGCGGGCGGAGATTGCGCAGGTTAAGGACGCGCGCGCGGATATTAAAAAGTTACTCGAGGATAGCAGCAAGTTCGGTAAATATGCGTGGGGCGTTCTGGGCCGCGTACTGGTCTATGCGGCGTCTTTGGTGCCTGAGATTGCTGGCGACATTGCCGATATTGATGCGGCGATGCGGCTGGGTTATACCTGGAAGTTCGGGCCGTTTGAGTTGATCGACCGGATCGGCGCGGAGTGGGTTTCGGCTCATCTCGCGGAATTGGGTCTGACGGTGCCACCGATTTTGCAGCAGATCGGCGCGGACAAATTCTACCGGGCGAATGCGGCGGGCGTGTTGGAGCAGTTTGCGCTGGGTGGAGGGTATAAGCCGATCCGCCGGGCGCCTGGGATCTTGCTCCTCGAGGATATTAAACGGGTGCAAACACCGCTGTTCTCGAACAAGGTTGCCTCCACTTGGGACCTTGGTGATGGCGTGTTGTGTTTCGAGATCCATGCGGAAATTCGCCATGCGATGTTGAACATGCTCGATGGCGATGTTTTGTCCATTTTGGAGAAAACCCTCTCGCTGGTTGGCAAGAGTTACAAGGCGCTGGTGCTCTATAATGACGATCTGCGCGAAATGCCGCATAAGACGAATTTTTCGACCGGGGCGAATATCGGCATGGCCTATATGCTGGCCAATATCCGGCTCTGGGGAAAAATCGAAGGATTCATCAAGGACGGACAGAAGCTTTACACCGCGATGCGCAATGCGCCGTTTCCTGTGGTCGGCGCGCCCGCGGGGCGGGCACTCGGCGGGGGCTGCGAGATGTTGCTGCATTGTTCGGCGGTGCAGGCTTATGCGGAGAGCTATATTGGGCTGGTCGAGGTTGGTGTTGGCCTCGTGCCCGGCTGGGGCGGTTGCACCACGATGCTGAGCCGCTGGCAGGAAGACTCGAAAATGCCCAAAGGGCCAATGCCGGCGGTGGCAAAAGTGTTTGAAATTATCTCAACCGCGACCGTCTCGCGCTCGGCGGCAGAGGCGATCGAACTGAAGTTCATGCGCCCGAGCGACGGCATCACTATGAATCGCGACAGGCTGCTTGGCGACGCCAAGGCCCGCGCCCTGGCGTTGGTGGCGGGTTACGCGCCGCCGCAGGCGCTGGCACTGCATCTGCCGGGGCCCTCCGGGCGCGTGGCGCTGGCGCTGGCGCTGGAAGGGTTCCACAAGCGCGGCATTGCCACGGATCATGATGTAACCGTCTCCGGTGCATTGGCGGATGTGCTCAGCGGCGGTAAGGTGGAGTATGCCGATGAGCTTTCGGAGACGGATGTCATGACGCTGGAGCGGCAATCCTTCATGGCGCTGATCCGCACCAAGCAAAGCCAGGCGCGGATCAAAAGCATTATCGATTCCGGGAAGCCCTTGAGAAACTAACGGAAGGAAAACCAGACATGCCGATCTACAAAGCACCGATTGAGGACATGCGCTTCGTCCTGCACGAGCTGCATGACAGCAAATCCATTGCCGCGTTGCCGGGGGCTGAGGATTTCACCCCAGAACTTCTCGACAGTGTGCTGGAAGATGCCGCCAAGGTGACCGAGGGCTTGCTGTTCCCTATCAACCAGAGCGGCGATCTGGAAGGCTGCACCTTTGAGAACGGTGCCGTGCGTACACCGTCCGGGTTCAAGGCCGCATATGATGCGTTCCGCGCGGGCGGCTGGACCGCGATGGCGTCGTCGCCGGAATTTGGCGGGCAGGGGATGCCGATTGCGGCGTCGCTGCTCGTGGAAGAGATGATGTGTGCGGCGAATATCTCGTTCAGCCTTTATCCGGGCCTGACGCACGGGGCGTACACCACGCTCTATCATCACGGTACCGAGGCGTTGAAGCAGACCTATCTGCCAAAAATGGTCTCTGGTGAGTGGTCCGGCACCATGTGTCTGACCGAGGCGCATTGCGGTACCGATCTGGGGATGTTGCGCACCAAGGCCGTGCCGAACGGCGATGGAACCTACGCCATCACCGGCAACAAAATTTTCATCTCGGCTGGCGAACACGACATGACCAGCAACATCATCCATCTGGTGCTGGCCCGCCTGCCGGATGCGCCTGCGGGGGTGAAGGGGATTTCGCTTTTCGTTGTGCCGAAATTCCTGGTCAACGAAGATGGCAGCCTGGGCGCGCGCAATGGCGTCACCGCCACTGCTATCGAGCATAAGATGGGCATCAAGGGGTCGGCCACCTGCGCCATGTCGTTCGACGGCGCCAAGGGCTGGCTGCTCGGCGAGCCGAACAAGGGCCTGCGGGCCATGTTCACGATGATGAACACCGAACGGTTGTCGGTCGGGATTCAGGGGCTGGGCGTGGCGGAAGTCGCGTATCAGAATGCAGTGGCCTATGCGCGCGAGCGGATTCAGGGACGAGCACTCACCGGGGCGAAGAACAAGGACAAGCCTGCGGATTCGATCCTCGTGCACCCCGATGTGCGGCGAATGCTGCTGACCATGCGCGCCAATATCGAAGGCTGCCGCGCGCTGGCTGGCTGGGTTGCGCGGGAGATCGACGTGCTGCACCTTTCAGCGGATGCGGATGCCAGGCTGGTGGCTGATGATTTCACCGCGTTGCTGACCCCGGTGGTGAAGGCGTTTTTCACCGATCTCGGCTTCGAGATCTCCTCGCTCGCGGTGCAGTGCTACGGCGGGCATGGCTATATCCGCGATCACGGCGTCGAGCAGTATGTCCGCGATGCGCGCATTGCCATGCTCTACGAGGGCACCAATGGCGTGCAGGCGCTCGATCTGGTCGGGCGCAAGCTGCCTGCCGAGGGAGGGCGCTTGCTGACGCGCTTTCTCGATCCGGTGTTGGAATTCTGCGAGGCCAATGGCGGCGAGGACATGGCGCCGTTTGTCGGGCCGTTTCAGACCGCACTGGAGCATTTTCAGATCGCGACCGGGTACATCATGGAGGCGGCGATGTCCGATCCCAACGAGATCGGCGCTGCCTCGGTGGATTATCTGCGGCTGTTCGGGCTGGTGGCGCTCGGCTTCATGTGGGCGCGGATGGCAAAAATCGCAATGCCAAAGGCGGCGGAGCGTTTCTATAAGGCCAAGCTCATTACCGCGAATTTCTATATGCAGCGGCTCCTGCCGCAGACCGGCGCCCTGCTCGCGGTGATCCAGTCCGGGGCCAAGACGGTGATGGCGTTCGAGGACGCAGCGTTCTGAAGCGAAACACGACATGGACTCCGCTCAACACCGCGCCAAGATCCACTCCACCAACCCGTTGGAGAGGATGAATGGCGAAATCAAACGCCGCGCAGATGTCGTCGGCATCTTTCTTAACGCGGCCGCTGTCGTCAGGCTCATCGGCGCCTTGCTGCTCGAACAAAATGATGAATGGGCTGCAGTATGGACATCACGTAGAGGCTATCTTGGAGCGTCGCGCGCTGAGTCGTGCAAACGAAAGCCTGATTGAAGCGTTTGCCTTAGTACATTGCCGCTCTGTCGTGGTTGTTTTGAGGGGTTGTGTGGCTCACAGGCTTTTCCAGAAAGTGCTGCACCCCGGCGGCGGGGGAGCGCACAGCGAACTCGCCCCCCGGCCCGCCGCTCTTCACCGTCGTCCGCCCGAGGGGATTGTGAGGGGAAGCTGGTGGGAAGATGCGGTGCGAAACCGCGTGCTTCCAGCTTGGTCAGGGCCAGCGCTGCGCAGCGTGCAGCCGCGCAGGATGGCGACAGCATTCGTGGTTACCTGGTAGACCAGGATGTAATACCAGCCCCGATTGAGTATAACACATTGCCCAATCGCGCGATCCGATTGAGCTGATGCGCTGTGGATTGGCAATCAGCCAGTTCCATGCGGTTTTGCATGCTTCGATGATTTCATCATAGGTC
>NZ_JAQTZC010000019.1 GCF_028687955.1 Acidocella sp. | reverse complement strand
GTTCGGGTGATTTTCAACTTCGCGCCCATCAGATGCTCCCATCATGCGAATCGCCGCATCAGGGTATCGAATCCGATTTCGGCCGCGATGGGAATCCTCCTCAATCAAGAGTCAGCCTCAATCGGGGCTGGTATTATACCAGTCAGCCTTAAGGCTGACTGGTATAATACCAGCCCGCCACCAAACCAAGAGAGTCAAGCTCTTGGCGGGCTGGTATAATAGGCAAACGCAAAAAACCCCGGCACAGCTCTGCACCAGGGGTTTTGGCAAGGCCGTGTAACCAGCTCCCCTGCGGGGGGGGGGGACGCGATTACTTGATCTTGGCTTCCTTGAACTTCACATGCTTGCGCACGACGGGGTCGTACTTGTTCAGCTCAAGCTTTGTGGTCTGCGCCCGCGCGTTCTTCTTGGTCACGTAAAAGTAACCCGTGTCCGCGGTGGAAATCAGTTTAATTTGAACGACGTTCGATTTGGCCATGTTTAGAATCTCCAGAAGCGCGCCGTATGGCGCATTTTGCGCGGGTTGGTCAAGGGTTGTGGTTGCATTGGCTAGGGCAGCAGCGCCGCTTGATAGGCTTTCGGGGTGGTGAACAGATAGCTGGCGGCAGCGAAATCTTCGTCGGAGCCGGTGTCGGCGGGGCAGGCGTCGCGCACGCTCAAAATAGCATCCACGGAGGCGCCGGCGCGCATGGCGCGGGCCTTCGCCAGTGCTGGCGCCATCAGGTTCTGGCCTTTTGCAAGCGCGTTGAGCTGGGTTTGTAGCCCGGCGGGGCCGAGGCTGGTGCAGACCTGCGGCATCACGCCCAGGCTTTGCAGGGGCCAGCCACGCGGCGCGAGCACGCGGCTCCAGGTCACGAACAGTTCGCCACCGTCGGGCAGGGAGGTTACGGTCTGCACAAGGCCTTTCCCCAGGGTCTCGGAGCCAACGACCACGGCGCGGCGGTTATCGGCCAGGGCGGCGGTGAGAATTTCGGCGGCGCTGGCGGTCTGGCCGTCAACCAGCACGACGATCCTGATCCCCCCGGTAAGGTCGGCGCCCTCGGCGCTGAAAGACTGGTCAGCATCAGGGTCGCGTCCGGCTGTCTGGGCGATGGGCCCGCTCTGCAGCAGCGAATCGGCAACCAGGATGGCCTGGCGCAATATGCCGCCGCGGTTGCCGCGCAGGTCGAGCAGAAGTCCGCTTGGCGGCGGCTGCGCGCTCATGGCGGCTGCCAGGGCGGAGGAGAACTGGTTGCCGGTGCCCTTGTCGAACCCGGAAATCTTCAGGGCCAGAACGCCCAGCACGGGCGAGGGTTCGGTAAACACCGTCTGCGGCGGAATAAATGCCCGCGTGATGGTGATGTCCTGCGGCGCGCCGCCAGCCGAGGGGTCTTGCAGCTGGAGCGTGGTGGTGGTGCCGTAGATGCCGCTCATTTCGTTGTTAAGATGGGTTATTTCGCCGGGAAAAACCGGCTTGCCATCCACTTTCAACACCTGGGCGCCCGCGGTGAGTCCCGCGTCCTCGGCGGGGCCGCCGGCGGCGACGCTGGCGATCACCACGTTGTTTCCCTGCTGCCCGAAGCTAAGCCCCGCGCTCGCGAGGCCGGTGATCATCAGCTGATCCTGCGCGGCCTGCAGCGGTGGCTCGTAGCGCGAATACGGGTCGAAATGGTTGAACAGCTCGTCAAAGAAACTGGTGATCACCCCTTGCGTGCCGGCCTGCTGGAGCGCCGGAGAGACGGCATAGGCGGCGCTGGCCACCTGCGCCGCCGCCTTGCCCCAGGCTGCCGCGTCGTTGGGCGCCGGGGCGGGGAGGGAGAGGATAAGCTGTTGCGGCCCGTTCAGCAGGATCTGGTTGTTCACCAAGGTGGCGCTGAGGTCAGGGTCAAGGGCGGCCAGCCCGTTAAGGCCCCAGATCGTCATCTGCGGAATGGTGAGTTGCTGCAGCGCGCGCGGCGCGATGTAGGTAAGCGCCGCGCCCCAGACAGAGGCCGCCGTTACCGAATCGAACGCAGGCGCGGCCAAGGCCGGGGAGGTCCATACGCTGCCCGGCAGGATCACGCAGACAAAAAAGATGACAGCCGCGCGAATCACCTGCGGCGTTTCGATTTTGGTTTGGATTTATGCGTCCCACGGCCTCGCGGCTCAGAACGCGGGCCGCGCGGGCCGCGCGGGGGCGCGGCATCGGCCGGGGCGAACAGCAGCCCGCCGGTCACGGGGCGGGCCTCGGTCAGGCGCACATCCAGCATCTGGGCCAGTTGATAGGTCTTGCGCGACCGCTTGCCGATCAGACTCTGGGCAGCCTCGTCATGCATCCAGAAATCGTCAGCCAGGCTTGCCATGCTCAGAAATCCACTCGCGCCACTCTCAGGTAGGGTGACGAATAGACCGAACTTGGTCACCCCCGATACCCGCGCCGTGAACAACTCTCCCACGCGGTGTTGTAAATACAGCGCCAGGTAGCGGTCGGTGGAGTCGCGCTCGGCCAGAGCAGCGCGGCGTTCGGTCGCGGTAATCCGCTCGGCGGTGTCCTCAAACTGCGAAATATCATCTGGCGCCAGGCCATCCCGGCCGAGCTTCAGCCCGGTGATGAGCGCGCGGTGCACCAGCAGATCGGCATAGCGGCGGATAGGCGAGGTAAAATGCGCGTATTTGGTGAGCGCCAAGCCAAAATGGCCAATATTCTCAGCGGAATATTCGGCCTGGGACTGGCTGCGCAGGATGGTTTCATTCACGAGGCTGGATTTGTCCGTACCGGCGACAAGTTTCAACACGCGGTCGAGGTCGCGGGGGTGAATTTGGTCGCCCGCGGCCAAAGAAATATCGAGTGTTGCCAAAAAGGAACGTAAATTATCCAGCTTCTCGGCGCTGGGCGGTGCATGCACGCGGTACATGCAGGGCAGGCGGCGCTTTTCCAGCTCCTCGGCGGCGCAGACATTGGCCAGGATCATGAATTCCTCAATCAGCCGGTGGCTATCGAGTCGCGGGCGTGGGGCGATGCTTTGTACCTGGCCGTCCGTCCCCAGCACCACCTTGCGCTCGGGCAGATCGAGATCGAGCGTGCCGCGCGCCTCGCGTGCCGCCTTCAGCGCCGTGAAGGCGGCGTAGAGATGGGCATGGTTGTTCGGGTCATCCTCGAATTCCGCCTGCACCTGCTCATAGGTTTTGCGCGCCGCCGAGCGCATCAGCCCGCGGCCGAACTGGTGTGAGAGCTTGGCACCGTGCACGTCAATATGCATCTCCACGAAGAGGCAGCCGCGCTCCTCATGCGGCTTGAGGCTGCACCAGCCGTTGGAGAGCGCCTCGGGCAGCATCGGCACCACGCGGTCGGGGAAGTAGCAGGAGTTGCCGCGCTCCTTCGCGGATTTATCCAGCGCGGAGCCGGGTTTTACATAATGGGCGACATCGGCGATGGCCACGATGAGCCGGTAGCCGTGCGAGGCGGGTTCGGCGAACACGGCATCGTCGAAGTCGCGGGCATCCGCGCCGTCAATGGTGATGAGCGGCACCTCGCGTAAGTCGGTGCGCTTGCCCAACGGCGCGGCCTTGGCTTTTTCGGCCTCCTTCAGCGCGGCGCCGGGGAAGTCCATGGGGATGCCATGGGTGGCGATGGCGATGAGGCTGACCGAGCGCGCATCAGTGATCGAGCCGAGCCGCTCGGTGATGCGCGCCGGTTTGGGCCCCATGAATTTGCCGCCAGGCAGGGGTTCGGCGCGCACGATCTCATCGGCCAGCGCGCCCAAAGTTTCATCCTGCGGCACCACCCATTCGGATTTCTGCCGCCGGTCTGTGGGCTCGATGCGCCCGCCCTGGGGCGTGGGGTGGAACACGCCGACGATGCCGCCCACCTGCTCGGCCAGACGTTTGAGGGTACGGCCCTCGTATTTATCGCCGCCGATCTGCTTGAGCCGCGCCAGCACCCGCGCGCCCGGCGCCAGCGCCGCCTGGCCACGCGCCTCGGCATGCATGAAGATGACCGGCGGGCGGCCGGGGCCATCCCATGCCACCGGGCGGGCCAGGGCTTCACCGTCGCGGTCAATCCCGGTGACCTCGACCACCGCCGTCTCCGGCAGCCGCCCGGCCTCGACGAATTTTTTGCGCCCGGCGCGCTCCACCACGCCATCGGCCTCCAGCGATTTCATGAGCCCGCGCAGGGCCTTTTTGTCATCGGGCGCCACGCCGAAGGCACGCGCCACCTCGCGCAGCCCCACGGTCTGCGAGGCTTCCTTCAGGAACGCCTTGACCGTCTCCCGGCTCGGCAGCGCCGATGGGGGTTTTGCTTTGGCGCGGGGCTTTTTATGCACGGTTTTCATGCTGCACAGTATGGGGCCTAGCCGGACGCGCCACCATAACCGCGCGCACGATTCCCGGAATAATTCCTTGGGGCGGGAATTTTTGAAGATTCTATATTAAGTTGTGATAATTCCCATTGGCGTATAACTTTAGGTTGTGACCGCCAGCCTGAACATCGACGCGCCCGCGACCCTGACCGTGCTAGGCGGTAACGCGGTGTTATCCTCGCTGGCCAACATGCCGCCCGGCGCAATCGTGGTCTCCGACCCCGCCAGCCCTGGCGTGCTCAACGTGCAAATCGTCGCGGGGAATGCCGGCGCGGCGCTCTCCGCCAGCTCCCTCGGCGGCGCCACGGTGAGCGCCAATGGCAACACGCTGAGCCTGAGCGGCACCGCGCTGCAGGTGAACACCGCTCTGGCGAGCCTGGAGGTGAACGAGCCGGTCAGCCTCGCCCGTGATGTGCTGACCCTGGCGGCCAGTGACCCTCTGGCCCTGAGTGCGCAGACCAACATCGCGGTCGATATCGTGCCGCAGACCGGCCCGGCCTTCGCCGCGCCGCCGCGCATCGTCACCATCCAGGCGAACATGCTGGACACCATCTCCGGCATGTTCCTCAGCGACCCCATCGCCAGCGGCCTCACGGCGATGGGACTGGGCGCGCAGGAGTCGCTCACCCTCACCCTATCCGCCGCCTCTGGCGTTCTCTTGCTGCCGGGCTACACCAATGCCAGCGGTATCGCTGCCATCGGGCTTGGCACCGGCAGCATCGTGTTGAGCTTCACCGCCGCCGAAATTGACGCGCTCAACACCCTGCTCGCCGGTCTGGCTTTCGCGGGGGCGAAAATCACCGGCGGCGAGCATCTGTATTATGCGTTGCGCCATGTCTCCGGCCCGCTGCCCACGGCACTGACCTATGGCAATATCTTCCTCAACATCATCGGCACAACCGCCAGCGGCGCCACCTTGGCGGCGGGTTCGCAAACGGTGCTGACAACTGGTGGCACGCTGGGCGGCGTGCTTGGCGGCGTCACCACGGGGCTGGGCGGCGTCTCATCGTCCGGCGGTGTGGTGATAGCGCCGGATGCGAGCCTGCAACTGCCGGGAAGCAGCCTCAGCCTGAGCGGCACCAGCGATGATTTTGGCACGCTCGGCGCCGCCAGCCTGGCTTTGGACGGCGTACTGGCGGCGGGTAGCGCGACGCTTGGCGGCCCGTTCGTGCTTGGCACGGCTGGGTTGCTCGATTTCAACGGCATGCTGGTGGCAGGCAATGCCGAAACGTTGAACAACCAGCTGGAAGTCTCGCTGGCGGCGGGGGCCTTGCTCACCGGCAACGGCACGCTTCAGGCGGGAAATTTCTCTGAATCGGGAATGATCGCCGGGCCGGGCACCATAGCGGCCCTGGGCGGGGAGACTCTGCTGCTGGCGGCGGGCAGCATCGGCGGCGGGGCGGTGCTGCAAGTTGCGTCTGGCGGGGCCATGGTGCTGGGGCCGCTCTCGCCGCTTTATGGCATATTCGATGCCACGCCCGTCACCATAGATGCCTCGGTGACGCTGAATTTTGTTAACGGCACCGGGGCTGGCGTCACGGGCGGCTATGCGGGCCTGCTGGGCGGGGCTGGCGGGGCGTTTGTCATTAACGGGCCGCAGGCGTTCTCGGGCGCCATCACCGGCTTTGCCCCCGGCGATCAGCTGATCTTTCCGGGCCTCTCGAACTTCAGTATCTATAATGTCACCGCCGGTTCCTTCGCGGTGGGCGGGCAGGATGCCAGCGGCAGCACCGTTAGTTATGTCATCCACGCCGCCATCCCCAGCGGCAGCGTTCTCGCGTCCGGGGTGGATGCGCAGGGCGACCCTTCGGTGTTTCTGCGCCCCGCCGCGCCAACCATCGTCACCACCGGGGTTTTCGAGGCCAGCGCGGGTGTCGCGCAGCCGCTGCAGGGCATCGCGCTGCAGCTCGCCGCCGCCACCACGCAGAGCCTGAGCCTGACGCTTGCCGCCACCCAGGGCCTGCTCAGCGATGGCGGCGGCCCGGCGGCGCAGATCACGCTGACCGGCGCCAACATTGCGGCCCTCAACACAGAGCTGGCCGGGCTCACCTATGCCGGCACCGGCCTGGCCGACACGCTCACCCTCACCAGCGCCAGCCCCGCGCTCGGCGGTTTGGCGGATAACGTCTACATTACCGCCGCCGCGCCCGGCGTGGTCAACGGCCTTGGTGGCGGCGTTTTCAGCGAGGGGCAGACCGCCTCCTTTGGCCTTACCGGCGGTGTTTCGCTGTTCAACCAGCCCGCCGCCCCCGGCGCGCTGCTGGTGGATGGCGCCACGGATTTTTCCGCGCCGCTCCAGGCCAACGGCATTTCCGGCACCGCTTTGATGGTGGAAAACGGCGCCACCGCGATTTTTGACTCCAGCGCCACCGTGGCGCTGGGCGGTGATGCCACCATTGGCGACGCCAACGGCTCTGGCACGCTGGCTATTTTCACGCAGGCATTCTCCGGCACCGGCAATATGACTCTGGCGGGCAACGCCGCCGCCACGGGCAGCGATGCCTATGTGCCGGGCGGGCTCAGCCTCGGCGGCTTGCTGGCCATTGGCGCAAGCGGGCAGTTTGCCCTCACCGGCCGCCTGAGCGCCGCCGCCGCCTCGCTGGCCGCCGGGGGGACATTTTTCGCCTACGGCAGCGCCAGCGCGCAACTCGGCGCACTCGCCGATGCGGGGAACATCATGCTGGACGGCGCGGCGCGCGCGGCGGCCATGAGCCTGGATTTATCCGGCGCGCTTTCCCTGGGCGGCATAGCCAGCCTGGGGATTTCCGGCGGCCTGAACATGAGCGGCACCAGCGCGTTGCGGATCGGCGCGGGGGCCGCTTTGCAGGCGGCAACAATCGAACAACTGCAAGGCGTCATCACCGACTCCGGCCTGTTGGCCGTCACCGGCAGCCTCGGCGCGGCGGGCACGATCCTGCTCACCGGCGGCACGCTGGAGGCGGCCTCCCTCACCAATAACGGCACGCTGGCGGGCTATGGCGTCCTCAACGCCGCAAGCCTCACCAATAATGGCGTTATCCTGGCGCAGGGCGGCGCGCTGGTGCTGGGCGGCACGGTTGGCAATGGCGCCCATATAACGGTGATGGCCTCGGCGGCGCTGGATGTAACCGGCGATTTTTCCGGCGCGGTGATCACCTTCATGGGCGGCGATGCGGTGATCACACTGGATGACCCGGCGCGCTTTACCGCCAGCGTGGCGAACATGGCCGCCACCGACGCGATTGATCTGGTAGGCGTGGCGCCAAGCCTGGTGAGCTGGTCCGGCGGCACGCTCACCATCGCCAGCAGCCAAAACTCTCTTGCCGCTACGGTGGCGTTGCAGATCGCGGCGGGGGAACCCGCGTTCAGCGTCCTCTCCGATGGCGCGGGCGGCGCGCTCATCACCTTGGGCGGCACGCTCCCCTGTTTCGCGCGCGGCACCCGCCTGCTCACGCCGCATGGTTACCGCGCGGTGGAGGATATCAAGCCCGGCGATCCGCTGATAACCGCCGCCGGGGCGCGCCGCCCGGTGCGCTGGATCGGGCGGCGCACGCTCGACCTTGGCCCAAGCGGCGCGCGCGAGGGGCTGCCGGTGCTCATCCTGCCTAACGCCTTCGGGCCAGGGCAGCCCGCGCGCCCGTTGCGGCTCTCGCCCTCGCATTGTGTTTATGCCGGCGGGGTGCTGGTTCCGGCGGTGCAGCTGGTCAACGGTGCCACTATTTTGCGCGAGCGAACTGCCCCGGCGATGACCTATTACCATGTGGAGTTGGACCGCCACGACATTCTGCTGGCCGAGGGGCTGGCCTGCGAGTCGTATTTTGACGATGGTAACCGCGGCGCGCTCTATCATGAAACAGGGCGCCGCTCACCGGCCCGCAAACCCTTTGCGGCGGTCATCACGCGCGGGGCGCGGCTGGCGGCGGTGCGCGCGCGGTTGCATGAAATCGCGCTGGGGCAGGGGTTCTCGCTCACCTACTGGCCGAGCCTGCGCGCGGTGGCGGCGGGACATACCGCGATCCCCGAGATCAGCACCGCGCGGGGCGGGCGCTTTGCGCGCTTTGTGTTTCCAGCGCCGGTGCGCGCGGTCACGCTGCTTTCCGCGGTCTCCTCCCCGGCCGACACCGACCCCGCCTGCGAGGACCGGCGCGAGCTTGGCGTTTGCCTGGGCCCGGTTGCGGGTGTGGAGCTGGGGCAGGGGTTCTACCCGCGCGGCGCGCAGGACGATGGGGTCTGGATGGGACGCGCCGCCACCTTGAACCTGCCGCGCGCGGCGGCGGACTTCACCCTGCCGCTGGCCGCCATCGCGCAAAGCTGGGTCAAGCCGGTTGACGCCAAAGCCGCCCCAGCGTAGGAGGCGGGCTCGTTGCCGGGAACGTGGACAGGCGGTGGTCGCCTGCGCCCGCTCTTTTCTGCATTTGCAATCCTGCAGCTGCTGAAAAGAGACTATCGGCGGAATTTTAACAAGAAAGGCCAGCGCCATGACCAAGCGCACTGAGAGTAAGTATAAGATTAACCGCCGTTTGGGCGTTAACCTGTGGGGCCGCGCGAAATCGCCGGTCAACAAGCGTGAGTACGGCCCCGGCCAGCATGGCCAGCGCCGCAAGAAGCCGTCGGACTACGGCGTGCAGCTCATGGCGAAGCAGAAGCTGAAGGGCTACTACGGCAACATCTCCGAAAAATCCTTCTATAAATATTACGAGGAAGCCGTGCGCCGTAAGGGCGACACGTCTGAAAACCTCATCGAGATTCTGGAGCGCCGCCTCGACGCCGTGATCTATCGCATGAAGTTCGCCGTCACCCCGTTTGCCGCGCGCCAGTTCGTCAGCCACGGCCATGTGACCGTGAATGGCCAGAAGGTGAACATCCCGTCCTACATGGTCAAGGACAACGATGTGATCGAGGTGCGCGAGAAATCCAAGCAGTTCGCCGTTGTGCTCGATGCCGCCCAGTCCTCCGAGCGCGATGTGCCGGAGTATATGGAAGTTGACCATCGCGCGATGAAGGGCAAGTTCCTGCGCACTCCCAAGCTGGCCGATGTGCCCTTCCCGGTGCAGATGGACCCGAACCTGGTGGTGGAATTCTACTCGCGTTAAATTCCGCACAACGCGCATCACGAACACGGCACCTTCGGGTGCCGTTTTTGTTTGGTGCTGGTTACATGCGGGAAATTCCGGCGTTACAGTCGCTCTCTACATGGAAGATCTTTCTTCAAGGAGATATCCATGCGCCGTCCTGCTCTTGCCGCCCTGCTCGGTCTTGCTGTTCTGCCGGGCTTTGCCGCCGCCCAGCCTGTTCCCAATCCGCCGTCCGGCCCTGGTATGATGCGCGGGCCGGGGTGGCGCCATGAGGGCAACCGGCCCGAGGATCCGGCCGCGTTCCTGATGAAATTCTACGCCGCCAACACCACGCATGACGGCCATCTGACCCTGGCGCAGGCGAAGGCCGCGGGCATGGGGCCGATTGCGGAGCATTTCACTGAAATTGACACCAAGCATCATGGCTACATAACGCCATATGACATTGAAGCCTGGCGGCTGGACGCCATGGCCAGACGCCTGGAGCTGCGGGCGGATCAACTGCGCGCCCAGGATTAGCGGTTTTTGGTCCGGCCCTGGGAGATGGCCTGCCCAGGCTTCTGCCCAGGGTCGCCGGTTACGAACATCTGGTGCAAAATCTCGCCGGCGCTGGGCTCCACATAGGCACTGCCCGCGGCGCCGCCGGTGGGGCTGGCGGCGGCGTTGCCGCTGGGGAGAAACTGCGAGGCAACCGAGCCGGGGCCGAACAGATGCACCACCTCGCCCGAGGGAGGCGGGTTGGGCGGTTGGCGGGCCTGGGCCGCGCCGACGCTGCACAATGCGGACAGAATGATGAATAATTTATTGATTTTCAAAAATTTATCTCCAAAAACGGGAGGCGTGTCCAAGCTGTATCATCGCTCCGGGCGTGGCCGCGTCAAGTCATGGCAGTATCCAAAAACATCATCTCGCGGAAAGCCAAAATCTGGGCTAATATTTCGCCATGAATATTGTCGCCCCTCTGCCGGCGCGGCTGGTGGTCGAAGTTGTTTTCGATTTCGTTTGCCCCTGGTGCTACCTGGGCATCGAGCGTCTGTCCTTCCTGCTGGAGCGGCGGCAGGATTTCGCCGTCGAGCTGCTCTGGCGGCCGTTTCTGCTCAACCCGGACATGCCGCGCACCGGCATGTCGCGCGCTGACTATATGATCCGTAAGTTCGGCGCCGAGGACCGCGCGCGTCGGCTCTATGCCTCCATCGCGGAGCTTGGCGCTGCCGAGGGGATCATGTTCAACTTCGCGGCCATCCGCCGCACGCCGAGCAGTCTGGATGCCCATCGCCTGGTGCGTTACGCTGAGCGGTCCGGCCCCGCCGGCGGGCTGGTGAAGCGCATTTTCCACGCGCATTTCGTCGAAGGCGCCGACATCGGCAGCCATGCGACTCTCAAAGCCCTGGCGGCCGCTCAAGGCATGGACCCCGCCGCCACCGCGCAATTTCTGGCCTCCGGCGAGGGGACCGAGGCGGTTCATTCTGAGAATCTTCATGCGCACCGCCTGGGAATCAACGGCGTGCCCTGTTTTGTGATCGATGGCGAACATGCCATTGCAGGGGCGCAGGAAACCGAGGTTCTCGAACGATTGCTGGACCTTGCCACTTGCACCAGTCGCGAGCGATGATATTTCAGGACATGTCCGCCAGTTAAACCTGAAATTAAGCGGTTTTAAGCCGATGAGAGTCATATATAGCCCATGAGCAAAATCCACTGCGTCTATAACGTCACTTTGTCCCTCGGGGTGCTTCTGGGCTCCGCGGGTCTGGCCTGGGCTGGCAATCCGCTGCCTGATCCTGGCAGCATCCTCACCGTGCAGGTGGAGAACGATGCGCTCTCCATCCCCAGTACCGATGAATTATACACCTCCGGCATTCACTTGGGGTATGTAACCCCCACCGGCGTGCTGCCCGATTTCCTCAGCCAGTTCGGCACGCAAATTTTTGGGGGCGGCACGCAAAGGCTGGAATTGAGCCTTGATCAGGTAATTTTTACACCGACCAACACGCAGCTTTATAACCCCAACCCGCGCGATATGCCCTATTCTGGGCATTTGGCGCTCAGCGCCAGCCTGATCCAGGATACCACAGGCACCCGCAGCGTGGCGGGGATGAGTGTCGGCGTGGTCGGGCCGGATGCGCTTGGACAGTCAGTGCAGAACGGCTTCCACGAGCTTATCGGCGATACGCCCAACCGCGGCTGGCGCTATCAGCTGCATAATGAGCCGACGCTGGATTTCTTCGGCAGCCGCATCTGGCGCGATGACATCGCGAGCTTCGGCAACGGTGCGCTCGGCCTGCAGGTGCTGCCCCAGGTTTCGGCTCAGGCGGGCAACACGGAAGTTTATGCTCAGGCGGGTGGCCTTGTCCGTCTGGGCCAGGGGCTGGACTCAGATTTCGGCCCCTCGCTGCTTGGCAACGGCCTGAACGGCACAGATGCTTATACGCCGACGCAGCCTTTGGTCTGGTATGTGTTCGCAGGGGCTGATGGCCGCTTGGTCGGGCATGATATCTTCATCCAGGGGAACGATTTCCAGTCCAGCCGCCATGTGGCCCTCACGCCGCTGCAGGGCGAAGCGGAAATCGGCGCGGCCATGATCGTTTATGGCTTTCGCATCACCGCAACGGAGGTTCTTGAGTCCCCGCAATTCCACCACTCCGCCCCAGCCTTCCAGTACGGCTCGATCGCGATTTCGGGGCGGTTCTGAACTTTCAGGAAACACCAAGGGGGGCAACCCCCTTGGCAATTGATTTCAAAGGCTGAATTTTTCACCGAGATAAACGCGCCGCACATCCTGGTGCGCGACCACGGCGTCGGGTTTGCCTTCCATCAGCACTTCGCCGTCGTAGAGGATATAGGCGCGGTCGATGATCTCCAGCGTCTCGCGCACGTTATGGTCGGTGATCAGTACGCCCAGGCCGCGGTGCTTCAAATGTGAGACCAGATCCCGGATCTCGCCCACGGCGATGGGGTCGATCCCCGCCAGCGGTTCATCGAGCAAAATATAATTCGGCGCGGTTGCCAGGGCGCGGGCGATTTCCACGCGGCGGCGCTCGCCGCCAGAGAGCGCCAGCGCCGGGGTGCGGCGCAGATGGGTGATGCTGAATTCCGCCAGCAGCTCGTTCAGCAGCGCCTCGCGCCGGTCGCGGTCAGGCTCCACCACTTCCAGCGCCGCCATGATGTTCTGCTCCACGTTCAACCCGCGGAAAATGCTGGCCTCCTGCGGCAGATAGCCAATCCCCAAGCGCGCGCGCCGGTACATCGGCAGGCTTGAGATTTCCGCCCCGTCGAGCGTGATGGCGCCGCTGTCAGGCGCGATCAGCCCGACGATCATATAGAATGTCGTGGTCTTGCCGGCGCCATTCGGCCCGAGCAGCCCCACCGCCTCGCCGCGTTTCACCGAGATGGAGACATTGCGCACCACCGGGCGTTTCTTGAAGCGCTTGCCGATGCCGCTGGCGGCGAGCCCGCCCTGATCCAGGGATGATACGTTCATTTCTGCGGCGCCGATCCGGGGATGATGGTCCCGGCGACCTGCCCGCCAGGGCCCGCCAGCAGGGTGGCGATGCCGGTCTTCATATTGACCAGGGCATCGCTGCCGCTCATTTCATTGGGCCCCTGGATGATATGCACATCGCCGCCCAGGCGCGCGCGGCCCTGTTGTGGCAGATACACGCCGGTGTCGCCGGTCGCGGTGTCTCCCGTGGTGTGGATCACCACATGGCCGATCGCCTCCACCTTTCGCAGTTGCCCCGCCTGGCTGGCAATATCGGTGCCGGCCGCCGCCGGGGTTGCCGCCGCCGGGGCCAGATCGCCGATTAGGGTATCAGCGGCGACCGAGCGGCCGTCACTGGTCACGATCAACGCATTGCCGCGCGCCACGGCTTGGCGTTTGGCCGCATAATATTCAACTGAATCACGCGCCGTGATGGTGTCGTCCGGCGTTGTCAGTTTCAGGTGCTTGCCGGTGAGCACCAGCACCGCGCCGTCCATGCTGTAAACCGCGTGGTCGCCCCAGGCGTTATCGGTCGCGGTATAAATATGCACATGCCCGACAGCCTCAATCTCATAGAGAGAGGTATTGCCCTGGTTGAGAATATCGGTGGCTGAACCCGGCGCCTGCGCGGCACCAGCGGCGGCGGGGTTTTTTTTGCGGTAATGGGCAATCAGCTGGTCGGCTGTCACCGTCACCGCGCCGCGCACCGCCTTGGCGTTGCCCATGGCGATGACAACTTGGTTTTCCTGCTGCCACTGGATGCCCTGCGAGGCAGTGATTTGAATCGGCTGCGGGGGGCTGCCCAGCGTGCCGCCAAGGTTGAGCGGCTGCGCGCCAGCGGGGGCGGCGGCGGCAACCAGGATCAGAGCCGCGCCGAGGGAACGGAATTTCATTATTGCGCCTGTGTCAGCGTCATCGCCGCCGGACCATTAAAGGTGATATCGGTGCCATGATTACTCACCACAAAGCCATTGGCGGCGTTCAGCGTGCCAAAGGGGCCTTGAACCTGCACAGGGTCGGTGCTGACGGCGCTGCCCGCATGCAGATCTATGCGGACATGCGGCACCGTCATGGTCGTGCCGTCGTTGCGGTAGAGCGTGACATTGCCGGTCAGCCCCAGCATGCCGGTTTTCTGGTGGTACATCCCGGTATCGGATTTCAGGAGAAGCCACTCGCCGGATTTAAGCGTCAGGTCGCCGATAGGCGCCTTCAGCACCACATTGCCATCGCCTTGTTCATCCGCGCTAACGGCGGTGAGGGTGAAGGGTTGGCCCTGGTCATCCGTGCCGCGGTATTGCGCGCCCTGCATGTGCGAGGCGGTGCTCTGCTGCGTGGTGTTTTGCACATGGTAGGTCACGCGGTTTGCATCCGGCCCGGCGTGCCAGGAGGGCGCCAGCGCCAGCGCCAGCAGCAGCAGCACCGCCGCCACGGGCAGCAGCTTCTTCAGCATGGTCACGGTCACGCTGCGGCGCGTGATGGTGGAGATCTCCTCCGGGTTGCGCCGGTGCAACCCGTCCAGCAGCCGCGGAGGGGCGATGCGGCTCATGCCAGTCCCGCGCGCAAAAGGTCATGAATATGCAGGATGCCCTTAATCATCCGCGCGTCATCCACCACAAATAAGGCGGTAACGGGGCGGATTTCGCTGTTCATCTCGCGCAGCGCCTCTTCGGCCAGGGCCTCCGGGCCGATGGTGCGCGGGTTCGCGTTCATGATGTCCTCGACATTGCGGCCGAGCAGGTCCGGCCCCATGGCGCGGCGTAAATCGCCATCCGTCACCACACCGAGCAGCTTGCCGGCGCCGTCCACCACGCCCAGCGCGCCAAAGCGCTTCGCCGTCATGGTGATCAACGCGCGGTCCATGGTTGTGCCGGGCGAAACCAGGGGCAGTTCGCCGCCTTTGTGCATCAGGTCGCGCACACGCTTCAGCCGCGCGCCAAGCTTGCCGCCGGGATGAATATCCCTGAAGTCACGCGCCGAAAATCCACGCCGCGCCAGCAGCACCACGGCCAGCGCGTCGCCCAGGGCCATCTGCATGGTTGTGCTGGTGGTCGGCGCCAGGCCGATCGGCCCGGCCTCCGGTGCTGGCGGGAGAATCAGCGCGATGGTGGCGGCGGTGCCCAGCGTACTGCCCGCCGCGGCGGTGATGCCGATCAGCGGCAGGCCGATGCGGCTGGCGTGCGCCACGATCGCGGCGAGTTCGGTGGCCTCGCCGGAGTTGGAAAGCGCGATCACCGCATCCCCGGCGATGATCATGCCCAGATCGCCATGCGCGGCCTCGGCCGGGTGCACAAACAGCGCGGGCGTGCCGGTGGAGGCCAGGGTCGCGGCGATTTTGCGCGCCACATGGCCGGATTTGCCCATGCCTGTCACCACGACGCGGCCGGGAATGGCAATGAGTTGATTAACAGCTGCGCGGAAATCTTCCCCGAGGCCGGCACCCAGGGCGCTCAGCGCCGCAGCTTCGGTCGTAAGAACATCTCTCGCGATGGCAAGATCATCATGGAGATCGTCAGACATGCTTGCGGTATGAACAGGGCGGCCCGCGCGGTCAACTGATGGATTGGCAACACAGTGTAATCAAAAAGCGCCGTGTGCGTTCAAATGCAACATCAGAACGGAATTTCCAGCTCCAGCCGCCAGCGCAAAACGCCGCGCGGGCTGGCGGGAGTCGCTCCAAAGAGCCAGCCCAGCTCATATTTCACCTGGCCCGCATCGCCGAGTCCCAGCGCGTTCAGCCGCATCAGCCCCATGGCCACCGGCCCAACCAGAAGTTGCTGGCGCGAGACGCGCGGGCTGTTGCCCACCACGCCGGTATCACCATACACTTCAACGGCCGGGGAAAGCGGGGTCCAGAGATTCCACCGGCTTTGCAACGCGTAGCTGAAATCCAGCCCCTGCGCGCTCTGGTCCGGCCCGAACTGGCGGGTCAGGTATAAATTCACCGTCTCGGTGGTGTGGCCGATGTCCTTGGCGATCAACGGTCCGAACGTCGCCTCGTTGGCGCCGGCGTGCCGGCCCGTGGCCGTGTATTGGCCATACTCGAAATAGAACCCCCAGTCGGCGAAATACTCACCTGGCGAGGTCAGCTCGAAGGTATTCTCCGTAACCGCCTGTGTAAGCAGCACCGGCTGGTTGCCGCCGGGGTCACGGTTGAAGCCAAGCTCCAGTTCGCTGTGCCACCAGGGCGTCAGCCCGGTGCCAAGCTCCGCGGTGTAGCTGGCGGCGGCCTTCTGGTCCTGGCGCTGGTCGAACACCGCGTCGCCATTTGTCTCAATCTCCAGCTCCCCCAGATCGATCTCATAGGGCGATGTTACATGGTAATCAGCGGCGGCCGGTTTTGGCGCTGCGAGGGAAGTTGCCGTGAGCCCGGCCAAAATCCAGCCCCTCATTTGGCCACCATCTCACCTTGCGCCGTATCCTGGTGGAAATCGCCGAAAAATTTGTAGCTTCCCGGGTCCAGCGGGCCCAGAAACACGGTGATGGTGCTGCCCGGCGGCACCAGTATCTCGCGGTTGAGGTCTGTGCTCTCGAACTCATCGGCGGTGCTGTCGCTGTTCATCACATGCAGCTTGAACCTGCGCCCCGCCGGCACGTTGAGCGTGGCGGGCACGAAGCGGTGGTTCTTGAACACCACCAGCGGCGGGCTATCCGCGTGCGCCGGATGGAACCCCAGCGCCATAACGCCCAGCAGCACCGCCGGCGCCAGTCTCGGCGGCGGCAGGCGGCTGATGAGCCGGCCAGCGCCCAGCAGCAGCACCAGCGTGGCCGCCCAGGCGGCCAGTTGAATGCCCGAGGGCCGCGCCGAATACCCCGCCAGCGCATGCAGGCTGCGCCCGGCAAAGCTGTTATCAGCGATAAAGCCGCTGGTGTTCCATAATTGCTGGCCCCAGGCGGGCAGAATATCCACCGAACTCAACAGCGCCGCCGCTTGTCCGGCCATCCCGGCGGCGAGCAGCGCGATGAGCGCATTGGTGACTGAAAACAGGCGCGCGAGCGGGATGATGGCAAGCCCGCGATACAGCAGGAACGAGAGCCCGGCCGCTAGTGCCAGCCCGGCCAAGCCGCCAAGCCCCAGCTGCATTCCGGCAACGCCCGAGCCCATGAGGATGCCGTATAAAAACAGCACCACCTCGGTGCCTTCGCGCAGCACCGCCACCGCGACCACCGCAGCCAGCGCCCCCAGCGAACGTTGGCCAAGCTGTACAGCGGCACCCAGGTCGCGCATGCCGCGCGTCATCTCGCGGGCGTGGCGGGACATGAACAATATATGCCAGCTCAGCATGATCACGGCGAAGCCGAGGATGGCGGCGGTGAACACCTCCTGCCCGGCACCTTCGAAGAGGTTGGAGAGACGGCTGGCGAACACCGCGACGAGGCTCGCCCCGGCCAGCCCGGCGGCGGCACCCCCGGCGATCCAGCGCCGCCGCCCGGTAACGCCCTCGGTGGCGGCCAGAATGATCCCGATGATCAGCCCTGCTTCCATCGCCTCGCGAAAGACGATGATCATACTCACAAACATGCTCTGGTCCGCTCCGTGTCAAGAACTGTAAATCAAAATGAAAATGAAAATCATTCTCAATTAAAGAAAAGATATATAACCAATCTCGATGGTGCAAGAGCGTTGCGCAAATAATCTTGGCGGAACCGGGGAGGAGGGCGTCCGGGCGCGGCCAGGACGCTGAAAAATATCAGTGGTGAAACAGGTCCGGGTCGGCGTAGCCGAGGAGATCAAGCTTCGCCAGCGTAGGTAAAAACGCATAGGCCGCCTGGGCGATCTCCATGCGTCCCTCACGCAGGAGCAACGCTTCCAGGCGGGACCAAATGGCGTGCAGATACAGCACGTCGGAGGCCGCATAGGTCAATTGCTCGGGGGTCAGCGCCAGCGCGCCCCAGTCGCTGGTTTGCTGCTGCTTGGAAATTTCCACCCCCGCCAAATCGCGGCAGAGGTCCTTCAGGCCGTGCCGGTCAGTGTAGGTGCGCACCAGCTTCGAGGCGATTTTTGTGCAGACCACCGGCGCCGTGAGCACGCCCAGGCCGTTGAGCATCGCCGCGATATCAAACCGCGCGAAGTGGAACAGCTTGGTCACCGCCGGATCGGCCAGCAGCGACTTCAAGTTCGGGCAATTTGCTCCCTGGCCGCCGAGGCGCTCAGGGATGATCTGCACCAGATGCGCGCTGCCGTCGCCCGCAGAGAGCTGCACCAGGCACAGCCGGTCGCGCCTGGGGTCGAGGCCCATGGTCTCCGTATCGATGGCAACAACCGGCCCGAAGCTCAGCCCGGCCGGCAGGTCGTGCTTATGCAGCTGAATATTGCTCATTGAGACCTTGCAAAGCGCGGAGCGCCTGGCCCGCCGTGCGGACAAAATGTTGTGAGAAAAATTGGTGCCCAGGAGAAGACTCGAACTTCCATGACCTTGCGATCGCTAGCACCTGAAGCTAGTGCGTCTACCATTTCGCCACCTGGGCAGTCCAATTTTGCGCCCCGAAGGAACGCCGTGGCGGGCTTTAGCTCCACGAATCAGCCACGTCAACCATGGCTTGAGCGGCGTGTTCCACGCGCCTACAACCCGAGGACAGTAACGGGGGTTCAAATGGCGCCAACGGGTAAAATTGCGACGGTTTTCGGCGGTTCCGGGTTTCTGGGCCATTATGTGGTCAAGCGGCTCGCCGCCCTGGGATACATCGTGCGAATCGCAGTGCGCGACACCGAAGCCGCGATGCCGCTGCGCCCCATGGGCGGTCCCGGCCAGATCGTGCCGTTGTACGCGCCCTTGCATGAGGAAGCCCAGGTCGCCCGCGCCATCGAGGGCGCGGAACTGGCCGTCAACCTCACCGGCATCCTGGCCGAGCGCCGCAAGGGGGATTTTTTCCGCACCCATGCCGAGGGAGCAGGGCGCATCGCCCGCATCGCCGGCAGCGCCAATGTCCGCCACCTGGCGCATGTCTCGGCCATCGGCGCGGATGCCGCCAGTCCCAGCCTGTATGCCCAGAGCAAGGCCGCCGGCGAAGCCGCCGTGCGTTCCGCCTTTCCCGCGGCTGCGATTCTGCGCCCCTCCATCATCTTCGGCCCCGAGGATCATTTCTTCAACCGCTTCGCCGCCATGGCCAGCCTCTTCCCTGTTATTCCCATCACCGGCGGCGCCACGAAATTTCAGCCGGTCTATGCCGGCGACGTGGCCGATGCCGTGCTCGCCTCGCTTGCCCCAGCCGCCCAGGGGCAGACCTTCGAACTCGGCGGGCCTGAGGTAAAAAGTTTTCAAGAACTCATTGAATTTATGTTAAATGTAACAAATCGGAAGGGTTGGGTGCTGGATCTGCCGCCGGGTCTGGCCAGCTTCCAGGCGCTGTTTCTTGAACGCCTGCCCGGCAAGCTGCTGACCAGGGATCAGGTCAAGCTGCTCCAGAGCGACAATGTCGTTTCCGGCAACGCCCCTGGCCTGTCCAGCCTGGGGATTGTCCCCACCCCGATGGACCTGATCGTACCAGGCTATCTGGCGCGTTTCCGCCGAAAAGCCTGATTTGCCATCCGGGGCGGTAAAATAGGAATAAAAACGGACATAAATAATCCGATGTTCAGTTTGGCCATTCCCGGCTAGCGAGATTTTTCTGGATTATAGGAATGTATAGCTGTCATATACATAAAAAACCTCTGGTATTCCGCCAATAACTCGGTTAAGACCCTGCATCACTTGGCTGCGCGAGCTTGTGGTTCGCGCAGCATGTCATTTTGCTTGATGAGGCGGGACCGAAACATGGCCGAGCGTATGCTGCAATTTACCCATCTGCCCCAGCAAACGCCGGAAAAGCGTGATGCCGCCGTCCGCCGCGCCGATTTCGATGAGATCTACAAGCGCTTCGATGTGCAATCGGCCAAGGCGCAGGCCAGCCGGTGCAGCCAGTGCGGCATCCCCTTCTGCTCCATCCATTGCCCGCTCTCCAACAACATCCCGGACTGGCTGAAGCTCACCGCCGAAGGGCGGCTTGAGGAAGCGTATGAGCTTTCCTCCGCAACCAACACATTTCCTGAGATTTGTGGCCGAATCTGCCCGCAGGACAGGCTGTGCGAAGGCAATTGCGTCATCGAAAAAGGCTTCGCATCCGTCACCATCGGCGCGGTGGAGCGCTACATCACCGACACCGCCTTCGCGCAGGGTTGGGTCAAGCCGATCCAGCCCCGCGATGAGCGCGCTGAATCCGTCGGCATCATCGGCGCCGGCCCGGCCGGTCTCGCCGCCGCCGAGGCGCTGCGCCAGCAGGGGTATCAGGTCACGGTCTATGACCGTCACGACCGCGCCGGCGGTCTGCTCATCTATGGCATTCCCGGCTTCAAGCTGGAGAAGGAGATCGTGCTGCGCCGATGGAAATGGCTTGAGGAAGGCGGCGTCAAATTCATGTTGAACGCCGATATCGGCGGCAAGATCTCCTTCGCCGCGCTGCGTGCGCAGCATGGCGCGGTGCTGGTTGCAACCGGCGTGTACAAGCCGCGCGAAATCGCAGCCCCCGGCTCGGGCCTGTCCGGCATCGTGCCCGCGCTGGATTATCTCATCACCTCCAACCGCAAGAGCCTGGGTGATGCCGTGCCGGAATTCGACTCCGGCAAGTTCAACGCGGCGGGGAAGGATGTGGTTGTCATCGGCGGCGGCGACACGGCGATGGACTGCGTGCGCACCGCCATCCGTCAAAACGCCAAATCCGTCACCTGCCTCTACCGCCGCGACAAGCAGAACATGCCGGGTTCCTTGCGCGAGGTTTCCAATGCCGAGGATGAGGGCGTGGTCTTCAGCTGGCTCGCCGCACCCGAGGCATTTTTGGGCGGCACCGGCGTCACCGCCGTGCGCGCGATAAAAATGCATCTGGGTCTGCCCGATGCCTCCGGCCGCCAATCGGTGGAGCCCGTCGAGGGTTCGTCCTTCACCATCCCGGCGGATCTGGTCATCAAGGCGCTTGGGTTCGACCCCGAGGACATGCCAGGCGCCTTCAATGATCCTTCCCTCAAGCTCACCGCCTGGGGTACGCTCAAGACCAACCCGAAAACCTTCGAGACCAGCCTGCCCGGCGTGTTTGCTGCTGGCGACATTGTGCGCGGCGCCTCGCTGGTCGTCTGGGCCATCCGCGACGGCCGTGACGCTGCCGCCTCCATCCATCAGTTTTTTAAGGCGCAAAGCCTTTCCCAGGCTGCGGAGTAACACATATGAACCACGAAACCGGCACGGAATTTCTCTCGGCTTGGTCAGCTAATACTCAGATTCTAAGGGAAACATATAGCCAGGGCCAGGAACACGACAACTGCGGCGTCGGCGTGGTCGCCGCCCTAGACGGCAAAAAGCGCCGCGATATCGTGAAGGCCGGCATCGACGCGCTGAAGGCTGTCTGGCACCGCGGCGCCGTGGATGCCGACGGTAAGACCGGCGATGGCGCGGGCATTCATATCGAAATCCCGCAGGATTTTTTTGCGGCTGAAGTCCACCGCTCAGGCGATGGTCTGCGCGAGGGGCCGATCGCGGTCGGCATGGTGTTTCTGCCCAAGACGGACCTTGGCGCGCAGGAGCGTTGCCGCCAGATCGTCGAGACCGAAATCCTCAGCCTCGGCTACCGTATTTATGGCTGGCGCCAGGTGCCCATCAATGTCGAGTGCATCGGCGAGAAGGCCAACGCCACCCGCCCGGAGATCGAGCAGATCATGCTCTGGAATGCCCGCGGCGTGCCAGAGGACGTGTTCGAGCGTGAACTCTACATTATCCGCCGCAAGATCGAGAAAGCCGCGATCGAGGCGCAGATACCTGATCTGTACCTCTGCTCGCTGTCCTGCCGCTCGATCATCTATAAGGGCATGTTCCTCGCCGCCTCGCTGACCGATTTCTACCCGGATCTGCTGGACGAGCGTTTCATCTCGCGCTTCGCCATCTACCACCAGCGCTATTCCACCAACACCTTCCCGACCTGGAAGCTGGCGCAGCCCTTCCGCATGCTGGCGCATAACGGCGAGATTAACACGGTTGCCGGCAACATCAACTGGATGCAGAGCCACGAGACCCGGCTGGCCGCCGAAGGGCTGGATGATTTCCTCAATTATGTGAAACCCGTGGTGCAGGCCGGCGGCTCCGACACCGCGGCGCTTGATAACGTGTTCGAGCTGCTGGTGCGCGCCGGGCGCGACGCGCCGATGGCCAAAACCCTGATGATCCCGCCCTCGCTCAGCAATGACGCGATGATGCCCAAGGCACATCGCGACCTGTTTTTATACTGTAACGTGGTCATGGAACCGTGGGACGGCCCGGCGGCGGTCGCCGCCACGGACGGCAATTTCGTCATCGCTGGGCTGGACCGCAACGGCCTGCGCCCGCTGCGCTACACCGTCACCCGCAACCACATGCTCATCGTCGGCTCCGAGACGGGCATGGTTAAGCTGGACGAGGACAATATCGTTGAGAAGGGCCATGTCGGCCCTGGCCAGACCATCGGTGTCGATCTTGGCGCGGCCAAGTTCTACCATGATGCCGAAATCAAGGACATGCTGGCCGCCCGTCAGGATTTTGGCGCCTGGGTGAAGCGCATCACCGTGATTGACCATATCGTGAAAACCGATGCGCCCGAGCCGGTGCGCCTTGATGCGCTCTCGCTGCGCCGCCGCCAGCTTGCCGTCGGCTTCACGCTGGAAGACATGGAGCTGCTGCTGCACCCGATGGTGGACGACGCACAGGAAGCCACCGGCTCCATGGGCGATGACACGCCGCTCGCCGTGCTGTCTGAGAAATATCGTGGCCTGCATCATTTCTTCCGCCAGAGCTTCTCCCAGGTCACCAACCCGGCCATCGACTCCCTGCGCGAAACCCGCGTGATGTCGCTGAAAACCCGGCTGGGCAATCTCGGCAACGTGCTCGATGAAGACTCCGAACAATGCGACCTGTTGCAGCTCGACAGCCCGGTGCTCTCCACCGCCGAGTTCGAGGCGATGCGCAAGACCATGGGCAGCAACGCCTGCGTGGTGGATTGCACCTTCAAGGTCATCAACGGCGAGGATGGCCTGCGCCGCGCGATCAAGCGCATCCGCCGCGAGGCGGAGGAGGGTGTGCGCGCCGGTTGCACCCATGTCATCCTCACCGATGAGGCGATCTCGCCCGAGCGCGCGACCATCCCGATGATTCTTGCCACCGGCGCGGTGCATACCCATCTGGTCCGCCAGTCCTTGCGCACCTTCACCAGCCTCAATGTCCGCTCGGCTGAATGCCTGGATGTGCATTATTTTGCCGTGCTGGTCGGCGTGGGCGCCACCACCATCAATGCCTATCTGGCGCAGGAATGCATCGCCGATCGCCAAGCCCGCGGCCTCTTTGGCAAGCTTTCCTTGAAGGAATGCGTCTATCGCTACAAAAAAGCGGTGGACAAGGGCCTGCTCAAAATCATGAGCAAGCTCGGCATCTCGGTCATCGCCTCCTATCGCGGCGGCTATAATTTCGAGGCCATCGGCCTCTCGCGCGCACTGGTTGGCGAGTTCTTCCCCGGCATGAACTCACGCATCTCCGGCATCGGCCTGCCCGGCATCGCGCATAAGGTGCTGGGGCTGCACGAGGCCGCCTGGGGCGGCAACATCGTGCCGCTGGAGATCGGCGGCATGTACCGCCTGCGCCGCGCGGGCGAGACCCACGCTTTTGACAACAACGCCATCCATCTTTTGCAAAAAGCGGTCGGCAGCAACAGCTACCAGCTCTACCGCCGCTATGCGGAATCAGTGCGCCAGCAGCGCCCGGTGGCGCTGCGCGACCTGCTGGACTTCCGCACCGACGGCCTGACCCCCATCCCGGTTGACGATGTCGAGAGCATCACCGAAATCCGCAAGGTTCTGCTCTCGCCGGGCATTTCGCTGGGCGCGCTCAGCCCCGAGGCGCATGAGACGCTCTCCATCGCAATGAACCGCATCGGCGCGCGCTCGGATTCCGGCGAGGGCGGCGAAGATCCCGCGCGGGCCGAACCGCGCCCCAATGGCGACAACGCCTCCTCCGCCATTAAACAGATCGCCTCCGGGCGTTTTGGCGTCACCGCCGAATATCTGAACGACTGCAAGGAGATCGAGATCAAAATCGCCCAGGGCGCGAAACCGGGCGAGGGCGGGCAGCTGCCCGGCTTCAAGGTGACGGAGCTGATCGCCAAGCTGCGCCACGCCACCCCCGGCGTCACACTTATCAGCCCGCCGCCGCATCACGACATCTATTCCATCGAGGACCTGGCGCAGCTCATCTATGATCTCAAGCAGATCAACCCGCGCGCCACGGTCTGCGTCAAACTGGTCTCGCGTTCGGGCATCGGCACCATTGCCGCCGGCGTGGCCAAGGCCAAGGCGGATGCCATTCTTATCTCCGGCCATGTCGGCGGCACCGGCGCCTCGCCGCAATCCTCGGTGAAATACGCGGGCATGCCGTGGGAGATGGGTCTCTCCGAGGCGCATCAGGTGCTCATGCTCAACAGGCTGCGCCATCAGGTCACCCTGCGCGCTGATGGCGGGATCAAAACCGGGCGCGATGTCGTCATCGCCGCCATGCTCGGCGCCGAGGAATACGGCATCGGCACCGCCTCGCTGGTCGCCATGGGCTGTATCATGGTCCGTCAGTGCCACTCCAACACCTGCCCGGTCGGTGTGTGTGTGCAGGACGAAGACCTGCGCAAGAAGTTCGAGGGCACGCCCGAAAAGGTCATCAACCTATTCTCCTTCATCGCCGAGGACGTGCGAGGCATCCTGGCCTCGCTCGGCTTCAAATCGCTGAAAGAGATCATCGGCCGCACCGATCTGCTGCATCAGGTCAGCCGCGGTGCTGATTATCTTGATGACCTCGACCTCAACCCCATCCTCGCCCAGGCCGACCCCGGCCCGCATGCCCGCTACTGCACCCGCCTCGGTCGTAACGAGGTGCCCGAGACCCTGGACGCGCAGATGATCGCCGATGCCCAGCCCTTCTTCCAAAACGGCGAGAAGATGCAGTTGCAATACAACATCCGCAACACGCACCGCGCCATCGGCACCAAGTTCAGCTCGCAGATCGTCGCTAAATACCGCAAGGCGAAGCTGCAACCGGACCATGTGACAGTGCGCCTGCGCGGCTCCGCAGGGCAGTCTCTGGGCGCCTTCGCGGTGGCCGGGCTGAAGCTGGAAGTCTTTGGCGACTCCAACGATTATGTCGGCAAGGGGCTTTCCGGGGCGACCATCGTGGTCCGCCCGGTGCCGTCCTCCAAGCTCAAGACCAACGAAAACACGATCGTGGGCAACACCTGCCTGTATGGCGCCACCTCGGGCAATCTCTTCGCCGCCGGGCGCGCGGGTGAGCGCTTCGCGGTGCGCAATTCCGGCGGCACCGCGGTGGTCGAGGGTGTCGGCTCCAACGGTTGCGAATACATGACCGGCGGCACGGTCGTGGTGCTGGGCGAGGTGGGCGACAATTTCGGCGCCGGCTTCACCGGCGGCATGGCTTTTGTCTACGACCCCTCCGGGCAATTCGAGCTGCGCCTCAACCCTGAATCGCTTACCTGGCAGCGAGTCGTTACCCCGCATTGGGAAGGCGTGCTGAAATCCCTCGTGGAGCGCCACGCCGTGGAGACGGAGAGCCGCTACGCCGCCGCTATTCTCAATGACTGGGCGCGCGAATGCGGGCATTTCTGGCAGATCGTACCGAAGGAATATGTAAAATACCTGCCCGCGCCGTTGTCGGAGGAAGCCACCGAGAAGAGCGCGTAGGCATCGCCAGGGCGGGATCACTTTCAGTGCGCCCGCTCTAATGGCATAAAGTCCGCCATGCGAGTCCTGTATCATCTGCCTCTGTCGCCTTTCGCCCGCAAAGTGCGTCTGGTCCTGGCTGAACGGCGTCTGCCCTTCGAGCTTCGGATGGAAAAAGTCTGGGAACGACGCCCGGAATATCTGGAGCTGAACCCGGCCTGCACGGTTCCCACGCTGGTTGAGGACAGCGGCCTCGTCGTCCCTGATTCCGCGGTGATTTGCGAATATCTGGAAGAAGCTTACCCGGATATGACCCTGTTGGGCCTCAACATGCCCGAGCGGGTGGAAGCCCGCCGGCTGGTCAAATGGTTTGACGAGAAATTCTCCGCCGAGGTTACGCGCAACCTCGTCTGGGAAAAGCACATGAAGCAGGCCCTGCGCCTGGGCGCGCCGGAGGCTGGGGCACTGCGCGCGGGCTATGCTAACCTCAAGCAGCATTTGCTCTACATCGGCTGGCTGGCCGAGCACCGCCGCTGGCTGGCGGGGGAAAACCTCTCCCTGGCTGATTTCGCGGCCGCGGCGCAACTCTCCTCGCTGGATTTCATCGGTGATGTTGACTGGAGCGTCTCCCCCTCGGCCAAGGACTGGTACGCCCGCATGAAATCCCGCCCCGCCTTCCGCGCCGTGTTGGCGGACCGCATCAACGGCCAGGCCCCGCCGCCGCATTACGCGGATCTGGATTTTTGAGCCAAACCCTCCTCATCTTCGGCCTCGGCTACTCCGGCCGCGCTATCGCAACCGCCGCCGCTGCTGCGGGTTGCACCGTTATCGCCACATCGCGCAACCCGGCGGGGCAGGGGGTGCAACCCGGCGTCAGCATCATCGCCTTCGATGCCGCGGCCCCCGCCATCGCCATTGCCACGCATATCATCACCACCGCCGCCCCGGATGAAAACGGCGACCCGGTGCTGGCCCGCTATGCCGCGCAAATCGCCGCCGCCCCCAACCTGCGCTATACTGGCTATCTCTCCACCACCGGGGTTTATGGCGATGCGGGCGGCGCCTGGGTGGATGAAGACACGACTCCCAACCCGCAATCACCGCGCGCGCAACGCCGCACTGCCGCCGAGGCCGTCTGGTCCAAATTCGCACGGCCCGATTCAGGCCACGCCAAAACCGTCGATATCTTCCGCCTCGCCGGCATCTACGGCCCCGGCCGCTCGATGCTCGATGATCTGCGCGAAGGCAGTGCCCGGCGCGTCGTAAAGCCCGGCCATCTGTTCGGGCGCATCCACCGTGACGACATCGCTGCCGGCGTGCTCAAGGCCCTGCAACGCCCGGCCAAACCCGGCGTCAACATCTTCAATTTCTCCGACGACGAACCCGCCGCCAGTGCGGATGTCGTGGTGGAAGCCGCCCGCCTGCTCGGCGTTGCGCCGCCAGCGCCTGTCCCATTTGAACAAGCCGCGCCAAGGATGACCCCCATGGCCCTCAGCTTTTGGGCCGAGAACCGCCGTGTTTCCAACAAAAAAACCAAGGCGGCCTTGCGGCTTGAATGGCTCTACCCGACCTACCGGGAAGGGTTAGCCGCCACCCTCGCCGAGGAACGCACCCACGGTCTCGCATAACAGCGCCAGATCAGCCGTGCGCGAGAGCCGGTGGTCGCCATCTTTCACAAACACCAGCCTCACATCCTCGCTTGCCAACCGTTCCGCCAGCAACAAACTATGCCGCCAGGGCACATCGGCATCGCGCATGCCGTGCAGCACCCGCACCGGACCGCTGAAGCCGATCGGCGCCTCTAGCACCAGGTTGCGCGCGCCATCCTCCAGCAGTTTCAACGTCAGCGGCGTCGGCGCGCCGTATTCGCTGGGCTGGTAGATCACCCCCGCCCGCCGCAGCTCCGCCCATTGCGCTTCGCCCAACTGCGGCTTCATCAGCAGTTCGGTGAAATCCGGGGCAGGGGCCACCAGCACCATCGCCCGCACCCCCGCCTGCGCGCGCGCCAGCAGCAGTGCGATCCACCCGCCCATCGAGGAGCCCACCAGCAGCAGCTCCCGCCCCGCCGTGGCCACCTCCACCACATGTGCCGCATCCGCCGCCCAGTCACCGATGCAGCCATCCTCAAACGCCCCGGCTGATTGCCCATGCCCCCCATAATCGAAGCGCAGCATCGCCTGCCCGCGCGTGCGGCACATCTCCCATAGCGCCATCGCCTTGGTCCCGCCCATGTCGGAGGCAAACCCTGGGCAGAACACCACAACCGGCCCCGCACCCTCCAGAAATTCATACGCCAGCGCCATATCAGGCGCCCGGAATGTTACCGCCACTGTAAACTCCCCTTAAGCTGCAATCCGTGATAGCGCCCCCGGCATGATTGATCGACCCAGAACGATTCTCCAGGTGCTGCCAAAGCTCGATACCGGCGGCGCCGAACGGGTCGTGATCGAAATCGCCGAGGCCGTGCAGTCCTGCGGGCATATCGCGCTCATCGCCGCCGAACCCGGCGCGCTCAGCAATGCCGCCCTGCGCACGGGGGCGCGGATCATCAACCTGCCGCTGGCCAGCAAATCGCCCTTCACCATCCGTCGCAACGCCAAACGGCTGGAAAAGCTGATCCGCGAATACCGGGTGGACCTCGTGCATGCCCATTCGCGCGCGCCCGCCTGGTCCGCCTACTGGGCCACGCGGCGCACGCAAACCCCGTTTGTTACCACCTATCACGGCGTCTACAGCGAAAATAACGCCTTCAAGCACCATTATAATGCCGTCATGGCGCGCGGCGACCGGGTGATCGCGGTCAGCGCCTTCGTGGCCGGGCTGATCCACGCCCGCTACGGTCTCGGCGGCGATAAAATCCGTGTCATCCACGGCGGCGTTGACACCGTGAAGTTCGACCCCGCCAACGTCCTGGGGGATCGCATCTCCCGCCTGAGCCGAGACTGGCGGGTGGACATGGACCAGCCTCTCATCATGCTTCCCGGCCGGCTCACCTCCTGGAAAGGCCAGAAAACCCTCATCGCCGCTCTGGCCCGGCTGCACCATGCGGATGCCATTGCCATCCTCGCCGGAGGCGACCAGGGGCGCGGCGCCTACGCCGCCAGCCTCGCCGCCTTGGCCGAAAATCTCGGCGTGGCGGAGCGCCTGCGTATCGTGGGGCATAATGAGGATATGCCCGCCGCCATGATGATGGCTGACATTGTGGTTAACGCCTCGACTGATCCGGAAGCCTTCGGGCGCACCATCGTCGAGGCCCAGGCCATGGGCCGGATTGTCATCGCCACGGACCACGGCGGCGCGCGCGAGACGATCATCCCCGGCGAGACCGGCTTTCTCGTCCCGCCCAGCGATGCCGTGGCATTGGCCGAGGCGCTGGACATGGCGCTGGATATGTCAGCCGAAGCCCGCATCGCCTGGGGCAGCCATGCGCGCGCGCATATCCGGCAAAACCACTCCATCGCGGCCATGCAGCAGGCGGTGCTCAATGTCTACGCGGAACTGCTGGCATGATGAAGATCCTCGTCATCAAGCACGGCGCCCTGGGCGACATATTGCTCAGCCTGCCCGCCATGGCCGCCATTCGCGCCGCCCACCCGCGCGCGCATATCACTCTGCTCACCACCCGGCCCTTCGCGCCGCTGCTGGCCGCCAGCCCGTGGTTTGACACCATCGAGACCGACGCCCGGCCTAAATTCTGGAATCTGCACGCCTTGTGGCGCCTGCGCCGCCAGCTGCGCGGCTTCGCCATGGTGTATGATCTGCAAACCTCCGGCCGCAGCACGCGCTATTTCACCCTGGCCGGGCGTCCGCCCTGGTCGGGCATCGCCAAGGGCTGCGCCTTCCCCGATGCCGCCCCCAACCGCGAGACTACCCACACGCGCGAGCGCCTGGAAGGCCAGTTGCGCGCCGCGGGGATTCCAGCCCTCCCGGTGCCGGATCTCTCCTGGCTCCTGCGCGCTGACACCGCGCGCTTCAACCTGCCGGAACAGTTCATCCTGCTGGTCCCCGGCGCAGCCCCGCACCGGCCGGAGAAGCGCTGGCCGGAGCAGAATTTCGCCCAGCTGGCGCAATCCCTGTCGCTGCCCGCCGTCATCGTGGGCGGCAAGGTGGAGGTGGAGCTCGCGCGCGCCATCCCCGGCCTCAACCTCGCGGGGCAGACCAGTTTCTTCGAGCTTGCCGCCATCACCGCCCGCGCATCGCTCGCCATCGGCAACGACACTGGGCCCATGCACCTCGCCGCCGCGCTGGGCATCCCCTCAGTCGTGCTGTTCTCCGCCGCGTCTGATCCCGCACTCACCGCCCCGCGCTACCCCGATGGCGGCTGGACCGTCATTCTCCGCGCGCCAAACCTGCGCGATCTCCCGGTTGCGCAGGTGCTCGCCTCCCTGCCATAACGCGCCATCTTTAACATCTGAGAGTTCATATGCCTGTTATCACCCTGCCCGACGGAAGCACACGCCAGTTCGACGGTGCCGTTACGGGCACGGACATCGCCGCCGCCATCGGCCCCGGCCTCGCCCGCGCGGCGCTGGCCATGGTTGTCAACGGCGCCGAGCAGGACATTGCCCGCGAAATCACCGAGGATGCCGCGGTGAAGTTCATCACCCGCAAGGATGATGCCGCCCTTGAGCTGATCCGCCATGACACCGCGCATGTGCTGGCCGCCGCCGTGCAGGCGCTTTTCCCCGGCACCCAGGTCACCATCGGCCCCTCCATCGAGAACGGCTTCTATTACGATTTCGCCCGTGACGAGCCTTTCACTCCGGATGATTTCCCGGCCATCGAGGCCAAAATGCGCGAACTCATCGCCGCCAACACGCCATTCATCCGCGAAGTCATCGCCCGCGACGATGCCATTGCTTTGTTCGAGAGCAAGGGCGAGCGCTTCAAGGCCGAGCTGATCCGCGACCTGCCAGCGGACCAGACCATCACCATCTACCACCAGGGCGGCTGGTTCGACCTCTGCCGTGGCCCGCATCTGCGCACCACCGGCGACATCGGCGCCGCCTTCAAGCTGATGAAGACCGCGGGCGCCTATTGGCGCGGCGATTCCAAAAACCCCATGCTCAGCCGCATCTACGGCACCGCCTGGCGCGACCAGAAGGAACTCGACGCCTATCTGCTGCAACTCGAGGAAGCCGAGCGCCGCGACCACCGCCGCATCGGCCGCGAGATGGACCTCTTCCACATTCAGGAAGAGGCCGTGGGCAGCATCTTCTGGCACCAGAAGGGCTGGAAGCTCTACCGCACGGTCGAATCCTACATCCGCCGGCGCCTCGATGCCTCGGGCTATGAGGAAGTGCGCACCCCGCAGCTGGTTGATCGCAAACTGTGGGAAAAATCCGGCCACTGGGACAAATACCGCAAGCACATGTTCATCGCTGAGGTGGTGGACGAAGAATCAACCCTGGCGCTCAAGCCGATGAACTGCCCCTGCCATGTGCAGATATTCAAGCAGGGCCTGCGCTCTTACCGCCAGTTGCCCCTGCGCATGGCTGAATTCGGCGCCTGCCACCGCTTCGAGCCCTCTGGCGCGCTGCATGGCATCATGCGCGTGCGCGCCTTCACGCAGGATGACGCGCATATCTTCTGCACCGAGGACCAGATCGCCTCGGAGACGGTCAAATTCGTGGAACTGCTCGAATCCGTCTACAAGGATTTTGGCTTCGAGAGTTTCGCGGTCAAATTCTCCGACCGTCCGGCCGAGCGCGCCGGGGCTGACGATGTGTGGGACCGCGCCGAAGCCGCGCTGAAAACCGCCTGCGAGGCCGCCGGTGTCTCCTATGAGCTTAATCCCGGCGAGGGCGCCTTCTATGGTCCGAAACTGGAATTCGTCCTGCGCGACGCCATCGGCCGTGACTGGCAATGCGGCACCATCCAGGTGGATTTTGTGCTGCCCGAGCGGCTGGATGCCGAATACGTCACCGCCGATTCCACGCGCGCCCGCCCGGTGATGCTCCACCGCGCCATCATCGGCAGCTTCGAGCGTTTCATCGGTATCCTCATCGAGAACTACGCAGGCCGTTTCCCGCTCTGGCTGGCGCCCACGCAAGCCGTCGTCGCCACCATCGTCTCCGACGCTGATTCCTATGCCGAGGAAGTGGTGGCCGCATTACGCGCCGCCGGTCTGGCCGCCGAGGCCGATGTCTCCAATCAAAAGATCAACGCCAAAATCCGCGACCACTCCCTGCATTATGTTCCCAACATATTGGTGGTGGGCCGCAAGGAG
>NZ_JAQTZC010000088.1 GCF_028687955.1 Acidocella sp. | reverse complement strand
GACCTAGTGGGACACGTCCTTGAAAATGCCGTGGCCCACTAGTCGTCATCGCCGCCGCGCCAGCCCCAGCCGCCACCCACAACCACGCCAACCGGCGGCGCCACCGCATAGCCCGGACCATAGCCGTAACCGCCCGGGTAATACACGCAGCCAGCCAACGACACGCTTACGAGAACCACGGCAGCAATCTTCACCAAGGCGCGCGACGAAAATTTCATGGTTCGGAAAGACATTGGATACTCCTCAAATTTATGCGAATGAACGCAACCGCGACAGGCTGGACGTATCGGCAATTTAAGGCAGGTTTACGGCAGCAAGCAGGCGCGATTGCAAACAGCGCATAACCGTTATTTGAGGCGGCGCACCCGTGCCTGCAAGGCTTTGCGCGCCCGCGCGGCATCCCGGCCCACCTCAAGCAGCCTGGGGATCTGCCCCGGATGCCGCAGCACCGAAAGCAGGATGCGCGGCAGGTCAATCCGTCCGTTCTCTTTCAACCCCTCCAGCGCGGCGGGCGGCAGGGCGCGCTCGGCCGGGTCCGCCACCGCGCGCAGCACCGCGAAAGGCACGCCGCGCGCGCTGGCTGCGCGTGCGACGGCGCCGGATTCCAGGTCCACGGCATCAGCTCGCCCGCGGCGGTACAGCAGCGCCTTGTCGCCGGGCGAAACGACGATTCGGTGCCCCGCCAGCATCGGACGGCCCGTGGAGCCGCCCAGCCGCTCCATCAGCCAAGTGTCGCATGTGTAGGTCTGTGTGCTCTCAAACACGGCTGATGGCACTAGCACCGTTCCTGGTTTCAGGCCGGGCCGCAGCCCCCCGGCGAGACCAAAGCTCACCAGCGCCTGGGCGCCCCCGGCTACTAAAGCCTCTGCCGCGCGCAACGCCCCCTCCGGCGTGCCGCCGCCCACCGCAACCGCGAAACCCGTCTGGCGTAGCAGCTGCGCCTCAGCGGTCAGGCCGGTGACAAACCCTATTTTGCTGTTCTTCATGCCAGGCTTTTACCATAACAAGCCTGTGGCGGAAAATTATCCTTACCGGCGCAACCCTCTGAAACCAGTCGCCAAATCCCGGGTTTCGCGGCCCAGCACGGACCTTCCTCCGCCCGCTGCGGATGGCTGCCGGCGGAACGCCGGCGGCGTGCCGTGGAGAAAATTAAAATTCAGTTTATTAAATTTTTATTTATCCGGCTCAAATTAATTGTCCATTATGTTTCTTTGTGTACATATACTCAAGGTAGTAAATATGTCCAATTACGCCAAAACACAACTCTGAATATGAATCGCCCTGACAAAAAATGCTTTGACTAAGACAGGAAAATTTCATGGCCGCAACCGTCACCCTCTCCGGGCCTGCCTATTATGCGAGCAGCTACAAAACCATCAGCGTACAATCAGGCTCAGTTGTGGTCAGCGGCGATGGCGATACGGTGCTAAGCAGCGCCTCCGATGTCGGGATCATACTCAAAGGCAGTAGCGGGCTCATCAGCGTCACCGGCTCCCACAGCACCATCACAGCCGGCATCCCCTCGTTCGGTGCCTCGAACTATGACAGTCTTTATCTCGGCGGGAATTACAACACCGTCGCCGACTATGGGTTTTATGGCGGCGGGGTCACCATCAACGGCAGCCATAACACCGTCGCTTCCAGCCAGAAGACTGAATCCGCGAATGTCGTCGTCAACGGCTCGTACAATACGATCAACAGCCTGTACCTGGGCGGCAACATGACGGTCAACGGCAGCAATGAGACGATCATCGTCGGCGCCGTCAACATTGTTGTAAACGGCAATAACGACACGATAACTTCGGTGAAGGCCAAGAGCATCGTTGATACCGGCAACAACAACACCTTCGTCAACGAGGCAGTTCCCGGGCAGCCTCTTCCCTATGGCCTGCTCAACGGCAACGGCACGGCGGGAACCAACACAACCCCAGGCGCCATGGTCTCCATTACCGGCTCTGGCACCAGCCTTACCTCCTTTACCGACAATAACACCGTGGTGGCGGGTGGCGGGCAGAACACGGTCTCTGCCCTGAGTTACAATAATGCGATCTCCGTCAGCGGCAGCCAGTCCTCGGTGCTAACCCAAAGCACCAGCGAAACCATTGCCGCCTCGGGCGCCGGCGACACTATCTCCGCCGCCCCCGCCTCAGGGGTGAGCGTGAGCCCAACCGCGCCGTCGGCGGTCATCAGCCTATCTGGCAATTCATCGGTCGGCACCGTCTATAACGCGGGCACGCCGATCGTCGATGTGGCCCCGGCCTCCTTTCCCGTCATCATCAATATCGCGAACAGCAATGTCAGCGTCACGGCCAATGCCGGCCAGACGATCAACGACTCAATCGGTGGCAATCATTTCTCGATTTCGGCGGCCAGCCTCGTGAACATCTCTGGCAACGATACCCTGCAGGTTGCCGACGGCACGAACCTCTCACAAGACAGCATCAGCGGTTCCGTCGTCAACTTCGGTTCGAACGACCTTTTCTACGGCATGTCAGGCCAATTCACGAACGCGAAGAACACGCTCAACGTGACCGGCAACAACAACACCGGCATATTCTACGGTGCCGACCAGGACACGCTAAACGAAAACGGCACCGGCAATCTGTTTATCCTCGAGGCGGGCGGCGGCACGGGCACAACCGGCGGCGCCATCAATGTTTCCGGCGACAACGCGTTCATCACCATGAGCGGCAACAATACCATCAACGCCAGCAACGGCGCGCAGATGGTTGTTCAGGCCAACAACAACGTCATCACCGGCTCTAACATCAGCCTGCAAATCATGGGTACGGGCAACCAGGTCAACCTAACCGGGCCGGACACTGTCTCCAGCGCCAGCCCCTATACCTACGACAGCACGTTCGCCCCCAACCAGACCACGCAGAACTCATTCACCGTGCAGGGTGGCGTGTTTTCTCTCGGCGGCCTGGATAAGCTTCTGCAAACCCAGGGCGCGGCGCAGATCACCCTGTTTGGCGGCAATGCCGTCACCCTTTCCGGCGCCAACGATACCGTAACCGCCGGGGACCAGATTTACGGCGGCAACACCATCGTCAACAACGGCGCTAATAACCTGATCGCCCTGCAGGAAACCAATTTCGCCGCCGATACCATCATCGCCAGCGCCAGCACCACCGTCACACTGACCGACATTCCCGGAATGCATATCGGCGGCAACTCCGGCAACGCCATTGAAAAACTCACCTTCATCGGCTCAAGCGGCACTTCCAGCACTATCCTCGGCAGCGCCAGCAATGCCGCCATCACCATGTCCGGCGGCGCCAGCAGCGCCAACGCCGTATATGGCGGCTTTGGCGGCGGCAACAGCCTGAACGGCGGCACTGGCGGAGCAAATCTGTTTGTGGCGGGCGGCGCCAACGATGTCCTGATCGGCGGCAGCAGCGGCAACAATACCCTCGTGTCAGCGGCGGGCAATGAAACCTTCTTCACCGCGGCAACCAGCACAGACCTCATCTCCATCACCGGCGGGGGCGGCACCGATATGCTGCAGGCATTCAGCGGCAGCCTGCAACTGGCGAGCAATCTGAGCGTTCTGAACGAGACCACGCTCGCCGGCTCGCTCAACGTCACCCTCAACGACGGTACAAAGCTCATCTTCTCCGGGCTGGCGAGCGTAACCCAGAACGGCGGCCTGTTCACACACTAACTCCCCCCGCAACCTCTTCTGGCAACCAACACGTCAGGCGAGTTCACCCATGCGCCGTTCCATGATACCCTGGAGCGAAACAACCAGGAGGTGCGCCATGACATCATCGCTCGTGCTCACATTCGTCTCCCACGACAAACCCGGCCTCGTGAACGCCATTTCAGAGAAAATCGCCACCGCCGGGGGGAGTTGGCTGGAGAGCCGGCTGTCGCGGCTGGCGGGGGAGTTCGCCGGCATTGTGCTCATCAGCGTGCCAGACGCCAACGCCTCCGGCCTCACCGCCGCCCTGCACAGCCTGGAGGAAACCGGGCTGCGAATTACCGTGGCCCACACGACCCTGGCAGAATCCGCACTCAGCTACCGGCCCCTGGAGCTTGAACTCCTCGGGCAGGACCGCCCGGGAATTGTACGCGACGTCACCCACGCCCTGAATCAGCTTGGCGCCAACATCGAAGAATTCAGCAGCAGCATTGAAAGTGCGCCTTTCACCGGCGAGACAATGTTCCGCGCCGCCGCGCGCCTGAGGGTGCCGGGCGGCGTCACCACCGAGGAAGTCCGCAAAATTCTGGAACGCCTCACCGAGGAAATGATGGTTGATCTTGCCGCCAGCGAAAGCGAGGACGCTTAGCTGGAGTCTGAAGCGCGCTCAATTTTATGAAATTTTGCGTCCCTGCGGCTTCATCCCCGCAAGCTGCAAGGCCCGCCGGCCAGCGGCAGGCCGCAAACGGACTGAAACCACACTCTTTGCTTCCCCCGGGCGGTACGCTAAAAAGGCTACGCAAGCATTTCGCGCCTGCCCTTTTTCGCGTACCATATGAATACCAGTGCTTGATTTTGACCCGTTAAATTCAAGCTAAGTCTTTGATAAGTCTCCGTAGCTCAGCAGGATAGAGCACAGGATTCCTAATCCTGGGGCCGTGGGTTCGAATCCCGCCGGGGACGCCAATGCCGTAGAATTGTTTGGATGCCATTCGCGGAAACCATCTGGGCTGGCGGTCATGAGGCCGCGTCAACAAGCCGGACACATGACCGCATTCGTGCCGCCGCCAACTTCTTGCAATGTCGCTCTTGAATCCAGGGCCGTTCCACACATGCCTGCAACGTCCTGAACCGGATGACCGGCCTCGGTATGCCGGTGTCCGTAAGAGTCAAATAAACGCCTCTACCATGGCGATTATCAACCCTGACACGACTCATGCAACAACGCCAGTCGATTGTATATTGACAGAATCTTTTTTCGTCGCAGGATCGATTCACCATAAACGCGTCGCCCGTTTCCCGGCGAGCGTATCAACAACAGGGAGGAAACATCATGGACGGATCGAACCCGGCGACCAAGCCCTTCACGGGGGCGGAATACATCGACAGCCTGGACGACGGGCGGCGTGTCTACTTGCAGGGCGAACGCGTCGCGCGCGTGGCAGATCATCCGGGCTTTCGCAACTCGGTGCGGTCGGTTGGGCTGTGGTACGACACCTTTCACGATCAGTCGGGCAACATCGGCGTGACGACCGACACGGGTTCTAACGGGCTGACTCATCCTTTCTTCCGCGGGGCGCGCTCGGCCGAGGACATGGTCAAGTCTGCCGAGGCGATCATGGCCCTGCAACGGCCGGCCTATGGCTGGATGGGCCGGGCGCCGGACTACAAGGCCAGCTTCCTCGGCACATTGGGCTGCAATGCCGATTTCTACGGCGATTACGCCGACAACGCCCGGCGCTGGTATCGCGAGAGCCAGGAGCGGCTGCTTTACTGGAACCATGCCATCGTGAACCCGCCCATTGATCGCAACCGCGCGGTGGAGGACGTGCGCGATGTGATCATCCATGTCGAGAAGGAAACCGACGCGGGCGTCGTCGTCTCGGGGGCGAAGGTTGTCGCCACCGGATCGGCGCTGACGCATTACAACTTCATCGCCCATTACGGCATCCCGCTGAAGGATCGCAACTTTGCCATTATCTTTGGGGTCCCGATGTCGGCCCAAGGCATTTCGCTGATCGCGCGCACTTCCTACGAACTCAACGCGGCGCGGAACGGATCCCCCTTCGACTATCCCCTGTCATCCCGGTTCGACGAGAACGACTCGATCCTCGTCTTCGACAAGGTGCTGGTGCCGTGGGAAAACATTTTCCTCTATGGCGATGTCGATGCGGCGAACGGCTTCCTTACGCGCTCGGGTTTCCTGGAACGCGCCATCCTGCACGGGGCGTCCCGGCTGGTGGTGAAGCTCGAATTCATCGCTGGGCTGTTTGCCAGCGCCGTCAAGGCAACCGGCACCGCCGATTTCCGCGGCGTGCAGACCGGCGTTGGCGAGGTGCTGGGATGGGCCTACCTCTTCCGCTCGCTGGTCGATTCCATGGCCGGCAACCCCGAACCATGGCACGGAACGGATGGCCACGTGCTGCCCAATGCCCATGCCATGCATGCAGCGCGCATCTTCGCCGGGCAGGCCTATGGCCGGATCAAGGAACTCATCGAACGGCACGTTGCGTCGGGCCTGATCTACCTGCCCAGCTCTGCCGCCGACTTCCGCAACCCGGAAATATCGGGCTACCTCGATCGCTTCGTTCGCGGATCGGGCGGCATGGTCGCGCTGGACCGGGTCAAGCTTCTCAAGCTGCTGTGGGATGCCATCGGCACTGAATTTGGCGGCCGGCATGAACTTTACGAACGCAATTATGCCGGCAACTTTGAAAACCTTCGGGTCGAGGCGCTGATGCATGCCACCGCCACGGGCCGGCTAAAGAAGATGACCGACCTGGTTGACAAGTGTCTTTCCGACTATGATGTCAACGGATGGACGAGCGACCGCTGGTTGGGCAACGATGACCTGCGCGCGGCCTCGCGATCGTGACGCCAGGCCTGCACGCGGCCGACAAGGATTGCATGGTCGCCCGCGGTGATATTCTGTTCGACACGGACGGCGAAGCATCTCCCGGTGCTTCACGACGATTGTCGCAGCCTGCTCATCGGTTGTCTTCACCGGGACCGTCCGCATGCTTGGCCGGGATGCCGCCTCGGAGATCGCTTCCGCATCATTGCGGTCATTCTTGTTGCGTTTGACGAAGGGCTTTACGTATTGCGGCGGGATCAGCTTCACCCGGTGATCCATCACGCCATACAGGTCAATTGAGCGACCTTATCTTGGCATCTGATGCCGTGGGCCGTTCCACCCCAACAGTTCTCAGCGCAAATCAACATCCTCGAAGAAACCTGCACCGCAATCGGCCAATCACTGGAAAAATTCAGCACCACAGAGTGCGAAAATTATACCAGTCAGCCTTAAGGCTGACTGGTATGACCCGCTTGCAGCCGCGGCCCGTGCATCCGAAGAAAGACGCTGAGGCCGAGGCGAGTTTTAAAAAAACTTCCCCAACCTGGTTCGCGAAGCCCTGCTGAACACGACTGCGGGCACGTCGATCGAGATATGGTTCCAGGACGAAGCGCGCGTCGGCCAACAGGGAACTCATGCCTACATCTGGGCTCCGACCGGCTCACG
>NZ_JAQTZC010000018.1 GCF_028687955.1 Acidocella sp. | reverse complement strand
AAATGGAAAGCTGGTCGCTGACCACCATCCGCGAGAAGGTGGTGAAAGTCGGCGCGAAGGTGATCGCCCATGCCCGCTACGCCGTGTTCCAGATGGCCGAGGTCGCTGTACCGCGTGACCTGTTTCGCGGCATCCTCGACATGATCGACGATCTGCGGCCACGAAAACCAGCGCCATGCTGACGGACAGAGCAGACCGCAAGGGACGAGCGATAGGCGAAGTGTACCCGCTTCGCTGCAAAACCCGTGAGAATTGTGCCGCTGAGGCAAGTCATGGCCGCCGGACTGGTGATTTTGCTTCTACTGAGGCTGTCGCCGCGCCATTTTATCTTCCGGTTCCAGGGCGATAAATCGTAGTCGGCATGGTTTCATATTTGCTTGTCTATAGCACTGCTATTATGTTTTACTCTGCTTTGTATCCGCGGCGGAAAAATCTGGAGGGATTATTGATCGTCTCTCACGAGAAGAAGTTTATTTTTGTCCATAACCCGAAATGCGCGGGAACAGCCTTCAGAGCTGTGATCGAGGCGCATCACGACCATGCGCGGCGCTTTTGGGGGATCGAGCATGAGCCCTATTTCCAGCGTGATATTGATTACGCACATCTACGACTCTGGGAATTAGCCGCCTTATTCCCAGACCTGGTTGCTCTGCTTGAGAGCTATAATTCCGTTGCTTTCGTTCGCAATCCGTTCCAACGCCTCATCTCCGCCATCAGTGAACATTTCAAACAATATCGGCCCGATACGAAGTTTTTTGAACTCTCAGCCTCTTCTCAACTTAAAATAGCCGAGACTTTTGTTAGCAACGAACTTACCTTGCCGCGTATCCAGGCAGATTTCCGCTATGTGCATTTCTCGCCACAATCCTGGTTTCTTGCGCTGGGGTCAACGCGCAAAGTAAAGCATGTATTGCCGATTCTCGCCGACGGGCACTTTGGCCGCGAAGGGCTGGAACGGCTTGGCCTGGCTACAATGCCGCTCAAGCCGCTCAACATGATGACCGCCAGTCTCGCGCCGCTGCTCAATTCCAACATTATCCGCAACTTCACCATGGACTTCTACCACGAAGATTTTCAGATTCTCTATGCGGATGCGGCGCTGCGCCCAGTTATTCTGCAATCTCCAGTTCCGCTGGACATGACACGTATTTTTTCCATCCCAGGAATCCCGTCAACCCCGCTCCTCTCGCGCCCCGCATCGAAGTCGAACTCCCTCGCGCGCGGATTAGCAGCGCTGAAGCCGCGCAAGCTAATGCGCCACTCAGTGATGAAGCTGCGCCGCGCTCTGGGATTTTAGGGGGCGGGCAATTTTTGGTATACTTTAATATAGGCGATACGCATTACCTGCGGTGAGATCAGCCCATCCACGGACCAGCCACCACCCAGCGCCAAATTAGCCAGAATATACATCGGCTGCCTATACTCCGGCGGTGTCGGCGTGCGCCAATATTCATGACGGTTTAGATAAAAGCTTGTCGTCTCAGGGGTGATAAGCACACCAAATTTATTGTAGCTCGACGACAAGCTTCCGCCCGGAACTTTTACCATCTTCGTGCGCAAGAGTTTGTTCTTCCCGTTCACCCAAACATGTTCGGTGGTATGAAAATATTTTGTAAAGCCTCCGTAATATTCGATTACATCGATCTCGGCAGCATAACTGGACTTGTCCTTGCCGATCAACCAAAAGGCAGGCCAGGTTCCAGGGCCACTCGGCAACATCGCTTTCATCTCGAAATAGCCATATTGTTGCGAAAATCCAACCTGTCCTGACCCATCTTTGTTAACCGAACAGATCAGCCCCGAGACCCATTTACCATTCGGCTGACGCGTAGCTGTGATTGCCAGCCCCTGCGCGGTGAGTGAGAATGGCCCACCCGGTCCAGGATTGCCAAAGGTGGCATCTCCGAAATCACCATTCCATGGCGTGTGCGCCGTCCACACACGATCAGGACCTTGCGCTGAGATATCAAATTTTTTAAATTCATCATCGAAACTTATGCGGTAGCCACTGAGGTCAAGCACAGGCGCGGCGCCAACACCCACCGTGCCGGGCACGGCCTTGCCGCTCAACGCCAGCGCGCCCAGGACGGTAGCGGTAAGGAAAGTCAAGAACCGGAACATGAAAAGTCTTGATATTCTAGTCAAAACTCACCTGCCTTCTCGTCGTGCCGGTACGGGCACCACCGATACATACCGTGACAAGAGGCGCATCCAGCGTTCATTAATGGAGCGCCGTGCCGACACTCCACATATGGTAGAAGAGCAGCCCGGCCAACCATCCAGGTAGGCAAGCCTATGCCCGCTACCATGCTCCCCGCCACCATGAACAATATTACCTGGCACGCTTCACCTCCACGGGCACGCTTTGCATTACGAAACCACGAACGATTTGAACAGGCCACGCGCCTGGCATCATCACGCAGGAAGCTCTACCTTCGGCCTGAAACTATATGTTTGGCACCATCGGCAAACGACTCTTTTAAATGCATAAAAACTATGAAGAGTACCATATGTCATCTGTAAAATTAACGGCGGCCATATGTATCTTCAATACGTACTATATCATCTTCACCCAAATATCCACCAGACTGAACTTCTATCAGCAGCAAGGGAATCTTCCCTGGGTTCTCGAGCCGGTGGATACAGCCCAAGGGCAAGTACACGCTTTCATTTTCACGCAGCAACAATTGCTCCTCACCCCGTGTCACAATCGCGGTTCCGGCAACGACCACCCAATGTTCAGCCCGATGAAAATGTTTTTGCAAGGACAGTTTGTTGCCAGGGTTTACAACAATGCGCTTTACCTGAAACCGATCGCCGTGGATTAATTGCTCGTAAAATCCCCAAGGCCGGTAAATCCGGTTATGTGATATTCCCTCAGGGCGCTTCGCTGCCTTCAGCCTTTCAACAATTTGCTTTACATTCTGTGCATGATCCCGGTGCAGCACAAGAACCGCATCCTCAGTCGTGACTACCACGGCGTCCGTCAGGCCCATCACGGCGGTCAGCATGCCGTCACTGCGTACATAGCAATTGGTGGCGTTCTCCAGGAGCACATCGCCATGCGTCACATTTCCGGCGTTGTCTTTGGCTCCAAGCTCCCATAACGCGTTCCAACTTCCAACATCGGACCATCCCATATCCACGGGCACCACGGCCGCGCGTTCAGTCCGTTCTGCAATCGCGTAATCCAAACTGACAGCAGGGCAGGCCGCGAAAGCATCACGGTCAAGCCTGATGAAGTCGAGATCGGCGCGGCGGGCAGCCAAGGCGAGGCGCACCGTGGCCAGAATATCAGGCGCATGGATATGCATTTCCTCCAGCAAGGTCTTCGCCGTGAAAACAAACATGCCAGAATTCCACAGATACCCACCGGCTTCGATCATGGCCAGGGCACCCGCGCGTTCGGGCTTTTCCAGAAACCGGCCGACGCCATACACGCCGGCGAGAGACTCCAGCTCCATGCCTACCTCTATGTAGCCGTATCCGGTCTCGGGCTTGTCCGCCTTGATGCCAAAAGTCACAAAATAGCCGGCAAGAGCCGCTGAACAGGCTTTGGCCAGGGCGCCGTGTAGTGCGGCGGTATCCTGGATGGCGGCATCCGCCGCCATCACCCATAACACGGTAAATGGGTCATCCTCGGCGGCCAGCAAAGCCGCGGCGGCTATGGCGGGCGCGCTATTGCGGCCAAACGGCTCCAGAACGATCCGACTCCCGCCCACACCAATATCTCGGAGGTGTTCCGCGACGAGAAAGCGATGCTCTTCGTTGCAGACCACGATCGGGGCGGCCAATTCGTCTCCAATGGAGCGCAGGGCAGCCTCCTGGATCAGTGATCGTTCTGAAACAAGCGGCCAAAATTGCTTTGGAAAACTGGCGCGCGAAACCGGCCAGAGCCGTGATCCGGTGCCGCCCGACAGGATAACGGGAGTCACGGCACACGCTAAATCCAGCTTTTGGCAGGCGACAGAAGTGAGATTAGCGAGCTCTTCCATGCTGCTTAGCCTCTCTATTGTGCAGTGCAGTATGACGTTAACCCAACACGCGAGCAAGACAAAATTTTGTATTTTTACATTACAGGCAGCATCCGAGTTGGTTTTGTGTTCTTCAAATGAAGCCGGATCGCTGAATGATTTGTTTTGATAAGCATAATTTCTTCACACCATCACCGGAGGGACAAGATATTTGGGGCGACTGGAGCAATCGGGTGTTTTATACCGGATTTCCCAGATGGCTTGGCGGTGTCGTGACGCCTGGCAAAGAATTTTGTATAAAAATCAATGTGATGACGACGATTTGAGAGGGCAACCCTGGAGATGGTGGTGGGTGAAACGGAAACGTCCGATTTGCGGGTCGCTTTCGACCGCCGGCTGAAGCTGGAATTCCACGGCTCGAAGGTGACCTCGGACGGCGGTTTACGAACTGGACGACGCCCTCGGCCTGACAGAGATGGCTTGGCAGGTGCTGGCCGACAGCCGGACCGGCAAGAACAACCGCCACACCCTGACGGCGCAGTTTCGCCAATTGGTGTTTGTCCGGCTTGCCGGGTACGAGGATGTCAACAACGCCGACCGCCTCGGCCATGATCCGGCGATGCGCTGGATCTCCGGTAGCCGGGTGGTGACGAAGGAAGCCGCGTCCACCAGCCAGATGGGGCGGTTCAAAACCGAAGGTCATGGTCGCCCAATCCAGCACGCCCGGCACTTTCCAATTCGTGTCGCCCGTGCCGTTGCCCGCGATGCACATCACCGCCGTCACCAATTCGTGGTCACAGCTCCGCCCATAATCCGGACCGGTGACGGCGCGCAGTCCTCCCGTTCAAGAGCCTTGATCCGTTCCCGGTCCTCGCTCGTCGCGCCGGCCCGCAGCCCCCGGTCGCGCTCCGCCTGCCGCGGGACTGCCGCGCAGGCAGCTCGCGCAGATAGCCCGCTGGCACTCCCACCAATCCGCAGAGCTGGCCAAAGCTCCAATGGGCCGGCGTCACCGGCTGCCCGCCGCGCCGTGAGAAACCAACCCGGCTACTGACGGCAACGCAGGGCAATCCCCTGACCGATCATGCAAACCCTGTCCGCCGCAAAACCTTCCAGAGGAACCGGCGGGACGCATTTTATCCTTGCTCGATGTGTAATGTGTTGTATACCGACGGATGAAAAATAACGTTGAAAATAAGAAAATGAGTATGACGCTAAAATGCCCGTCAAACTAAACATTGGGAGTTGTGCTTGGGTGGCGCACATCGGGAGCGGCTGGTGAAGCGTATCGTCGTCGGCATCACCGGAGCGACCGGCTCGGTCTACGGACTTCGGTTGCTTGAGCTGCTGGCGGATCAGGGCGAGTGGGAAACTCACTTGGTGATGTCGTCGTCGGCCCTGCTGAACATTCGCGAGGAAATACCCAATGGCCGCAAGTTGATTGAGTCGGCTGCTCATGTCGTGCACAACATCCGCAATGTCGGTGCCAGCATCGCCAGCGGGTCATTCCTGTGCGACGGGATGGTGATTGCCCCCTGTTCGATGCGGACCCTGGCTGCCGTGGCGCACGGCTTGTCCGACAACCTGATTACCCGCGCGGCCGATGTCATGCTGAAAGAACGCCGCCGGCTGGTGCTGATGACCCGCGAAACACCGCTGAACTTGGCGCACCTTCGCAACATGGTGGCCTGCACCGAAATGGGCGCGGTTGTCTTCCCTCCGGTGCCCGCATTCTACGCCCGTCCGGATGGCATCGACGCGATCGTCAACCACACCTGTATGCGGGTTCTCGACCTGTTCGGCGTGCACCGCAATGTGGCGCAGCGCTGGCAAGGACTGACCAACGACGGCGCCGATCCCGCGCTGGTTCCCGCAACGATTGAAAGGCAGGCGTGATGACCTGGAACGTCAGGCGGCGTGAAGTGCTGGGAGCCAAAAACATCATCACGTAATGTGCCCTGATTGCCCTTCAGCGCGGCATAGAGCCCTGATGGTCAGCTGTGCCAGGATCGCCGCCGCCGCATCGGGCGCGCCGATGGATTTGCGGTAGGTTTCGAGACTTGCCCGCGCCGCTGCTTGTGCCTCAGTCCCGCCGTCCGTATCACCGCCGCCGAGGCACTCGATCAAGGCTGCCTGGATGAGGCGTTCGCCGCGCAGTTCGATCGCCTTCAACGCGGCGTAGAGCTCTCTACGTTCGGCACCTGCCTGTGGATCGGGCGCAGTCTCGATTATGGAGCGGGCCTTGCGGCGGGCCAAGCGGATCGGCCGGACCAGATTTTCGTTCAGATCCGCAACGCCCGCGCGCAGAGCCTCGATTTCTGTCCGACCCACAGTCCGGCCTCTTGTCTGCGCCAGCCACAGGCACAGCAGCACGATATTGACATCGAAGCCGTATTCGTCCTGCAGGCCAAGACAACAAGCCGCGACCTGCGGCCTGGAATAGACCATCAGCGAGAATTGCCAGAACGCAGCGGCATCGGCTGAAGATGTCGGCCTGTTCATCGTCGGCTAGCTTCCAAAACAAGAACGAGCGGCAAAACCTTCGCTCTGCCGCCCGCCTGGCGCGTCTACCACGCCTTTTGAAAGTCGATCAGAAGGTTCGCGCCCCGAGGTGAATTTCCAGCATCGGACGCATCACATCCCAGCGTTCCAATTGCGACCAGTGCCCCGAACGGTCGAGCACATAAAGCTCGGCATGCTGAAGGTGCTTGATCAGGTACAGGCTGGTGTCAAGCGGCACAATCCGGTCCTGGCGGCCATGGAAGATCAGCACCTTGTGCGGCAGCTTGCACAGGATCGACGGCGGCATGTTGAGCGTTTCGATCCCCTGCTTCATCGAATCGATCATCTTCACCGCAGTCTTCATGATCTCGGGATCGGTCGCGATTTTATAGCGGTTATTGACGATCTCTTCCATGCCCTCGAACTTGTCGGCATCGTGGGCGAAGCTGTGCATCAACTGGCGATAGCGGGCCGGGCGCGGATCGGAGTAGAACGAAAGCAGCCGCACCAGTTCCGGCGTGCGCGGGCCGGGCGCACCGATCGAGCCCATCAGCACCACCCGGTCGATCCGGTCCGGTTCCTCGCTCATCATCTGGAGCGTCAGCGCGCCGCCCATCGAATTGCCGACAACGTGCGCCTTCTTAATTCCCAAGGTGTCGAGCAGACCGAAGCATTGCTCGACCCGGGTGCCGATCCAGGCCATGACATTGTCCGGCCACGGCTCCGGAATGACCGACTGGCCGAACCCGATCAGGTCGGGGGCGATCACGAAAAAGTTTTCCGCCAGATCCGGCATCAGGTGCAGCCAGTTCGATCCGGCATGCGCGCCCGGGCCGGCCCCGTGCAGCAGCAGCACTGCCGGTTTGCTGGGGTCGCCCGCCAGCAGGGTGTGCGAGGTCAGGCCCCGTCCGGTGATCTTTTCCGCTCTCACGCTGGTATCAGTCTGCATCCTGTTTCTCCTCTTAACTTGCCGCTCTTGCTGGCGGCGGCACCCTTGCCATTCAGGTCTATTATCAGTCCAGGGCCATGGACCTTAATTGTCTATTGTGCAATACCTTGGCCAATAAATTCAAACGTGGGGAGAGGCTATGACACTTAACAATCAGGCCAGGGGCCAGGGCGCCGACCAGTCGGTGCCGACCCTCGATCCAGGGGTGATCGATGCGCTGGCAGCGGAATTGCACCACGCTGAAAAATCGCGCGAGCAAATCCGGCAATTCTCGGTCCGGTATCCGGGATTGACGATTGCCGATGGCTATCGGATCAGCAAGCAATGGGTCGACTTCAAACTCGCAGCAGGCCGGACGGTTTTCGGCCACAAGATCGGCCTGACCTCGCGCGCGATGCAGCAGGCCGCGGGGATCACTGAGCCGGACTATGGCACCCTGCTCGACGACATGGTCTTCGAACAGGGTGGCGACGTGCCGTTCGGCCGGTTCATCACCCCAAAGGTCGAGGTCGAGCTAGCCTTCGTGCTGGGCAAAAGACTCGAAGGCCCCGGGGTGACGATCTTTGACGTCCTGAAGGCAACTGAATACGTCATCCCCGCGGTCGAGATCATTGATAGCCGGACTTTCCCTGTCGATCCCGAAACCGGCACGCGGCGCAAGGTCCAGGACACGATCAGCGACAATGCCGCCAATGCCGGGATCATCGTTGGCGGCTTGCCGGTGCGGCCCGATAAAGTGGACATGCGCTGGATCGGTGCCATGCTGAGCCGCAATGCCGTGATCGAGGAAACGGGCCTCGCGGCGGGCGTGCTCAACAACCCCGCCAACGGTGTGGCCTGGCTGGCCAACCGGCTGGCACCTTGGGGGCAATCGCTCGAAGCGGGTGAGACCGTGCTGGGCGGATCCTTCACCCGCCCGGTCGAAGTGAAGCCGGGTGATGTATTCAATGCCGATTTCGGACCCCTTGGGGCAATCGGCTTTCGATTCGTGTAAGGAGCAAGGCGATGCAGATTCCCGAAAACCGGTTCAAGACCGGATTGCGCGAAGGCCCGATCCAGCTGGGGTTCTGGCTGGCCCTGGCCAATGCGAACATCGCCGAAATCTGCGCTGGACTGGGTTATGACTGGGTGTTGATCGACGCCGAACATGGCGCCCAGACCCTCCCCGGGATTGCCGAACAGTTGCGCGCGGTGGATGCCACCCCGCCTTGTTCGGCAATCGTGCGGGTGCCCGGCCACGATCCGGTGGCCATCCGGCAAATCCTCGATCTCGGAGCCCAGACGATCATGGTGCCGATGGTCGAGACTGCGGAACAGGCCGCAGCAATTGTCAGCGCGTCGCGCTATCCCCCGCAGGGAGATCGCGGCATCGGCGGGGCCCGCGCCGCCCGCTGGGGCCGCTATCCCTCCTATGTGGCACAGGCCAACGCGCAGCTGTGCATCATCGTCCAGATTGAGACCGGCCTTGCGCTCGAAAATCTCGAGGCGATCGCCGCGGTCGATGGCATCGACGCGCTGTTTGTCGGCCCAGCCGACTTGGCCGCATCGCTCGGGCTGCTGGGTGCCGGCAATTTTCCGGCGCTCGCCAAGGTGACCGAGGCGGCACTCGCGCGGAGCCGCGCTGCCGGCATTCCTTGCGGCATCCTGTCGCGCGATGAGCGTCTGGTGCAGCAATATCTGGACGGCGGCGCGCGCTACCTCGCACTCGGGATCGATGCTTTCACCTTGGCCCAGGCCGCCGGAGACATGGCGAAGGACTGGCAAAAGCGCTGCTCCGACCGGGCAACGGATTGAAGCATGACCAAGACTGGATGGAATCCGGCGACGGCCCACGATGCGGCGATGAAGCCGCTGCACGGCGTGCGGGTGCTCGAAGTGGCCCGAATCCTGGCCGGCCCGTGGTGCGGCCAACTGCTGGCAGATCTGGGCGCCGAAGTGATCAAGATCGAACGGCCAGGCAGCGGCGACGATACCCGCCACTGGGGGCCCCCATTCGTGATGTCGGAGCAGGACGAGAACCTGGGATCGGCCTATTTTCATTCGGCCAACCGGGGCAAACGATCGCTTGCGGTCGATATTTCCACTCCAGACGGACAGGAAATCGTGCGCGCGCTGGCTAGCGATGCGGACATCATGATCGAGAACTACAAGGTAGGCGGGCTTGCCAAGTACAAGCTCGACCATGCCGCGCTTGCCTTGCTCAATCCGCGCCTGATCACCTGCTCGATTACCGGCTTCGGCCAGACCGGACCCTATGCGCACCGCGCGGGTTATGACTATATCGCCCAGGCCATGGGCGGCCTGATGTCAATGACGGGCGAACCGCAACGCGAACCGCAGAAGGCCGGAATTGCCGTAGCCGACCTTTTCACCGGCGTCTACAGCGCGGTGGCAGTGCTGGCGGCGCTCAACCGGCGAAACGAAAGCGGGGTCGGCGCCCACATCGACATGGCCTTGCTTGATACCCAGGTCAGCGTCATGGCCAACCAGGCGATGAACTGGATGACGTCGGGCATCGTTCCGCGCCGTGTCGGCAACGGCCATGCCAATTTGGTTCCCTATCAGGCATTTCCGACCGGCGACGGCCCCCTGATCATCGCCGTGGGAAATGACAGCCAGTTTGCGAACCTGTGCCGGGTGCTGGACACCGGACTTGACCGGGACGAACGCTTCGCCACCAATCCCAGCCGGGTTCACAACCGTGCTGACCTGATCGCTGCGTTGGAAAGTCTCACCGCCTCCTGGAAGCGGGACGAGCTGGCTGACCAGCTCGAAGCTGCCGGTGTCCCCGCTGGCCCGATCAATGAACTGGATCAGGTCTTTGCCAACCCCCAGGTCGTCGCGCGCGGCATGGCGATCGTGCGTGACGGCCGCCATGGCGTCGCCAGCCCGATCGTTATCGATGGGGTCAGGATGGTTTCGGACTTGCCCGCGCCCGGAATCCCCGAGACAATCGACTAAAGCGCGATCGTTTGAGGTTCGCTCAGCCGGGCGGGCCGAAAGCGTGAATCGCCCTCAGAAAAATAACCAGAGCCTGATCACACTTAAACCAATCAGGCTCTAGGAACGCGTCCCGGTAATCTTTGCGGCAGCAATTATCTGCATTAACTACGTGTTTCCATTTGTGGCTTTGATGCAGACAGGACCTAAAACGGTTCGGCCGGGCCGCTGGAACTATAATTTGTCCCCACCGGTAATGACGTATCCGGCACGGCTGGAATTGCGGGGCGCGTTGCCACGGGCGGCGCAGACGGCGCCTGCTTTGGCGCCTCCGCCATTTCGCGCGATTTGTCACGCAGCGCCTGCGCCAGTTCGCCCGCGGCATAGCCCTTGGCATAGCCTTGCTGTTCAGCCTGCTGCAAAGCCTGGGCGGATGCAGAGCCGTCCATTCGCGCCAGGCCGCCAGGCGGCAGGGCACAACCTGGCAAAACCATAGCCACCGCCAGCCCCAGCAACCCGGCGCACAACCGCGGGCGCTCACTCCAGATTGACACCGTATCGAATCTTCTACTCATTACCGCAGCATAACCCAGCCGTGAACGGACGTCATCTCACAGGTTAATGTTCCAGACTCAAGGAGTTGCCGCCTTGAAAAATTTACCCCTGCCGAAAGTCTATCAGTGGATCGAACCTGGCCCGGTGGTGCTGCTGACAACCGCGCGCAAGGGGATTGCCAATGTCATGACGATGTCGTGGCACATGATGATCGCGTTCGAGCCGCCGCTCATCTCCTGCGTGGTGAGCGCCGCCAACCACAGCTTCGCGGCGCTGCGGGCAACCAAACAATGCGTAATCGCCATTCCCGGCGCGGCGATGGCCCCGCAGGTGGTAAAAATCGGCAATTGCTCCGGCCGGGACACTGATAAATTCACCCGCTTCGGCATCACACCCCTGCCAGCCTTGCGGGTGGAAGCACCGCTGATCGCGCAATGCCTCGCCAATCTGGAATGCCGCGTGACCGATACCAAACTCGTGAACAAATATAACATATTCATTCTGGAGGTGGTGAAGGCCTGGGTTGACCCCGCGCAAACAGACCGCCGGACCATCCATCACCAGGGTTACGGCAAGTTCGCCGTGGATGGCGAGGTGCTGAAACTGCCTTCAAAGATGCGATGACACGCGCGGCAAATCGGTGCTAGCCTGCGCGCGCATAACATGGTTCCCAGTCATTCCAGGAGTGCATTATGAGCCAGCATAAAATCGCTATGATTGTCGGCAGCCTTCGCCAGGATTCGTTCAACCGTAAACTTGCCACCGGCATCGCCCGGATGGCGCCGGCGGATTTCTCCTTCAACCCGGTGCGGATCGATGATCTGCCGCTCTACAACCAGGATGACGACGCCAATCAGGCCGCCAGCGTGAAACGCCTGAAGGCCGAGATCGCGGGCTCCGCCGGGGTTCTGTTCGTCACGGCGGAATACAACCGCTCGATCCCCGGCGTGCTCAAAAACGCCATTGACAATGCCTCGCGCCCCTACGGCCAGAGCGCCTGGGCGGGGAAACCGGCGGCGGTGCTCGGCGTGTCGATCGGCGCGATCGGCACGGCGCTGGCGCAGCAGCATCTGCGCAATGTGCTGGCCTACCTTGACATGCCCACGCTGGGCGGGCCGGAAGTGTTCATCCAGGCGAAGGATGGGCTCTTTGACGATGCGGGAAATATCGGGCCGGGCAGCCGGGCGTTTTTGCAGGGGTGGATGGATAAATTCACCGGCTGGGTGAAACTGCACACCTGAGACTACCCCTCCTTCACCGCACCGATGAGGAATTCAATATTCCCCTCCGGCCCGGTGATCGGGCTTTTCTCCACCCCCAGCACCCGCCAGCCGGGGAGCGACTCCCACCAGAACCGGATTTTCGCGCAGACCGCGGCGTGAATCTCCGGGTCCCGCACAACCCCGCCCTTGCCAACATGCTCGGACCCAGCCTCGAACTGCGGCTTGATCAGCGCCACCGCGAACGCCCCCGGCGCGCACAAAGCGAGACCGGCAGGCAGCACAATCTGCAACCCGATGAAACTGGCGTCGCAAACCAGCGCGCCGATGGGCTCGGGGATGATCTGCGCGGTGAGATGGCGCGCGTTGGTTTTTTCCAACACGGTAACACGCGGGTCGGAGCGGAGTTTCCAGGCCAACTGGCCGTGGCCGACATCCACCGCATAGACATGTTTGGCGCCATGGGTGAGCAGCACATCGGTGAAGCCGCCGGTGGAGGCGCCAACATCCAGGCATATCCGGCCTGAAGGGTCGAAGCCGAAATGGCCGAGCCCATGCGCCAGCTTCACCCCGCCGCGCGAAACCCAGGGGTGATCCTGGCCTTTCACGAAAAGGGCGGCATCCTCGGACAACAGATCACCGGCCTTCTGCACCCGCGCGGTACCGGCATAAACCAGCCCGGCCATGATGAGCGCCTGCGCCTTGGCGCGCGACTCCACCAGCCCGGTGGCCACAAGCATAAGGTCGGCGCGTTGCCTGGCCATGAGCGGCCCCCGCCCCGGCGCTAGCTCTTCCTCGTCACCGTAAACTTGGCCAGCGCCTGCAACAGCGCGGCACGCTCGCCAAAACTCTCCAAATACCCCGCCGCCTGCTCGGCCAGCAGCTCGGCATGCGCCTTCGCCTGTTCGAGGCCAAGCACGGAGACCATGGTGGCCTTGCCCTGCACCGCGTCCTTGCCCGCTGTCTTGCCTAGCTCCTCGGCGGAGGCGGTTTCGTCCAGCACATCGTCGTATATCTGGAAGGCGGCACCCAGGTCACGGCCATAGGCGGCGATGAAATGCCGCTGCGGCTGCGAGGCACGGCCCAAAATCGCACCGGCCTCGGCGCTAAACTGGATCAGCCGTCCGGTTTTAAGCGCCTGCAAACGGGTGATCTCCGGCCCTGAGAGCTTTTTGCCCTCGCTCGCCATGTCGATCATCTGCCCACCGACCATACCGCGTGCGCCCGCGGCATGGGCCAGCGCCAACACCAGCTCGCAGCGGGCCTCGGCGTCGGCATGGGTGTCTTCCTCGGCCAGCACCTCAAAGGCGCGGGTCTGTAACGCATCGCCCGCGAGAATGGCGGTGGCTTCGTCAAATTGTTTATGACAGCTCGGCATGCCCCGGCGCAGATCATCATCGTCCATCGCCGGCAGATCGTCATGCACCAGCGAATAGGCATGCAGCATTTCCACCGCCGCCGCCACGCGCGCCGCGCAGGTGCGGTTCACCGTGAAGAACTGCGCCGTCTCCATCACCAGAAACGCGCGCATCCGCTTGCCGCCATTGAGCACCGCATAGCGCATCGCCTCGACGACGCGGGCCTCCGCGCCCTCTGGCACCGGCAGCAGCGCGTCCAGCTGGGCTTCCACCACGCGGGCGGTTTCGGCCAGCGCCTCGGCCAGGGCGTTGGGGTTGCACACAATATCAGACGCCATCGGTCAATCCTCGGATTTAAGGGCAAGAGTGCCATCGGCACGGGCGACGATTGCCTGCACGCGGGCCTCGGCCTCCGCCAGTTTGGCTTCACAGTGTTTTTTCAGCGCGGCCCCGCGCTCATAGGCGGTAATCGCGTCCTCCAGCTTTTGCTGGCCCGACTCCAGGCTGCGGACAATGGCCTCCAGGGCCGCCAGCGCATCCTCGAAGGACATTGCCGAAATATCGTTTTTTGCCGTCATGGTTTTGCTGCCTACAGGTTCACTTGAAAATTCACAACCGCATCAGCGCGCGCACATGGGCGGCGGTGCTGGCGGCCAGGGCGGCGAGGTCGTAACCGCCTTCCAGCAATGAAATAACACGGCCAGGACAATGGGTGTCGGAGAGCTCCATCAACGCGCGCGTCACCCAGGCGAAATCCGCCTCACGCAGGCGAAGCTGCGCCAGCGGGTCGGCCACATGCGCGTCGAACCCAGCCGAGATGATCAGCAACTCCGGGCGGAAGGCGGCCACGGCGGGGATGATCCCGCCCTCCCAGGCGGCGCGGAACTCAGGCCCGCCGGAGCCGGGCGCAAGGGGCACATTCATGATATTGCCCGCCACCCCCTGCTCGCGCACCATGCCCGTACCGGGGAAACACGGGTGCTGATGCGAGGAGCCGTAGAACAATTCGGGATCGGGGCCGAAAATATCCTGTGTGCCGTTGCCGTGATGCACATCGAAATCCACCACCGCGATCCGCTTAAGCCCCCAGCGCGCGCGGGCATGATACGCCGCCACCGCCGCATTATTGAAAAAGCAGAACCCCATGGCGCGGTCTCGCTCCGCGTGATGGCCGGGCGGGCGCATCGCCACGAAGGCGGCATGGGCCCAGCCTTCCATCACCGCGTCCACCGCCGCCATGGCGCCGCCCGCCGCGCGCAGAGCGGCTTCCAGCGTGCCGGGACCAAACACCGTATCGCCATCGATATAGGTGGTCTCCTCAGGCGGCAGCGCCAGCATGGCCGCGACATACGCCGCCGTATGCGCGGGCTGTAATGCCGCAACCGGGGCTTTCGGCGCGACCTCGCGCAGCAGCGGGGAAAATATCGGCACCTCCAGCGCGCGCAGCACGGCGCGCAGCCGCTCGGCACATTCGGGGTGGTCCTGCCCGGTATCATGCGCCAATGCCGCCGGATGCGTGAACAACGCAACACTCATGGCACAGCCGCTCTCACCTTGACTGAGAAGCTGAACACCCCGCCGCTCTCGCTAGCGGCGACCAGCGCATGGCCGGTGACTTTGCAAAAATCCCTGAAATCGGCCACCGCCTGGGGGTCGGTCGCCAGGATCCGCAGCTTCTCGCCCGCTGCCATGCCGCGCAACACCCGCGCGGCGCGCAACACCGGCAATGGCGACTTTTGAAACTGCGCATCGATCACACGCTCCCTCATGGTTTTGAGAATGCGCGCCTGGACGGTCTTGAGCAAGACCGGGAATCATCCGACATAGAGGCCATGAGCTATCGCATTGGCGTCGACCTCGGCGGCACAAAAATTGAAATTCTGGTCCTCGGGCCTGGAGGCAATGAGGTTCTGCGCCGCCGCACCGCCACCCCTGCGGGCTATGCGCAAGCCCTGGATACCATCGCAAGCCTCGTGCGCCAGGCCGAAGCGGAAATCGGCGCTACCGCCAGCGTGGGCATCGGCATCCCCGGCAGCATCAGCCCCGCCACCGGGCTGGTGAAAAACGCCAATTCCAACGCGCTGAACGGCCACCCGTTTGACCGGGACCTCGGCGCCCTGCTCCACCGTGAAATCCGTGTCGCCAACGACGCCAACTGCTTTGCCCTCTCGGAGGCGACGGACGGCGCGGCGGCCGGGGCGCGGGTCGTCTTCGGCGTCATCCTGGGGACTGGCTGCGGCGGCGGCATCGTGGTGAACGGGCATATTCTGGAGGGCCGCCACCGCCTCGCCGGCGAATGGGGGCACATCTCCTTGCCCTGGCCGCGCATGGACGAAATGCCGATGCGCCTCTGCTGGTGCGGCCGCGCCGGCTGCCTGGAAACCTATCTCTCAGGCCCCGCCCTGGCCATGGAATGCGACGGCCCCGGCGCGCGCGACGCCAGCCAGATCCCCGCCCGCGCCGCCAGCGGCGATGCACAAGCCGCCGCCGCGCTGGCCCTGCACGCCAACCGCCTCGCGCGCGGGCTGGCAGCCATCACTAACATACTGGACCCCGACGTCATCGTGCTCGGCGGCGGCCTCTCCAACCTGCCCAGCCTCGCCGCCACCCTCCCGGCCCTGATGCAGCCCTATGTCTTCTCCGACACCTGCACCCCGCACATCGTCCGCAACCTGTATGGCGACTCCTCGGGCGTGCGCGGCGCCGCCTGGCTCTGGCCCGAATAAATGCCCGCCATTTGCCGCGACTGCGATGCGCAGGTGTCCGGGGCGGTGTGCGAGGCCTGCGGCAGCGCGCGGGTGGTGCGCCACGATGAGCTGTTCAGCCTGGCAATCGCGCATATCGATTGCGATGCGTTTTTCGCCAGCGTGGAGAAGCGTGACCGGCCTGAGCTGCGCGATCTGCCGGTGATCGTGGGCGGCGGCGCGCGCGGTGTGGTGAGCACCTGCTGCTATGTGGCGCGGCTGTATGGGGTGCGCAGCGCGATGCCGATGTTCAAGGCGCGCGCTCTCTGCCCGAAGGCCGTGGTGATCGCGCCAGACATGAAAAAATATGCGGCGGCCTCGGCGCATGTGCGCCGGTTGATGGAGGCGCTGACGCCGCTGGTGCAGATGCTCTCGGTGGATGAGGCGGCGCTCGATCTGGCGGGAACCCAGGCACTGCACCATGCGCCGCCGGCGGTGGTGCTCAACCGCTTTGCCCGCCAAGTGGAAGCGCAGGTGGGCATCACCGTTTCCATCGGCCTCGCGCGCAACCGGCTGCTGGCCAAGCTGGCGGCGGAGCGGGACAAGCCGCGCGGCTTCACCGTGTTTGGCGCGGAGGCGGCGGCGGCGCTGGCGCCCGAGCCGGTGGGGCTGCTGCCCGGTGTCGGCCCCGCGCAGGTGCGCCGGTTGCAGGCGCTGGGCATTTTGCGCGTGGGGCAGCTGGCGGCGCTGAATGAGCGCACGGCGGTGCAACAGCTGGGCGATGATGGCCCCGCCCTGGTGGCGCGCGCGCGCGGCGAGGACTCAAGGCCGGTGCGGCTGGCGCGGGAGAGCAAGTCCATCAGCGCCGAGACCACATTCGCCGTGGACCTGCGCACACGCCCCGAGCTGGAGGCGGCTCTGTGGAACCTGTGCGAAAAGCTGGGCCGCCGCCTGCGCGGCGAGGCCCTGGCGGCGGCGGGGATTGTGCTGAAGCTGAAGACCGCCGGTTTCCTCAACCGTACCCGCAGCCAGCGGCTCGCAAACCCGACGCAGCTACCCGAAACCATCTTCGATGCCGCGCGCGGCCTGCTGGCACGCGAGGCGGACGGCACCACATTCCGCCTGATCGGCATCGGGGCGGCGCCTCTGGTGGCCGAGGCCCTGGCCGACCAGGGCGATCTGGCCGATGCCGGGGCCGCGCGCCGCCGTGCCCGGCAAAACGCCATCAACCATCTGCGCGAACGTTTCGGGCCATCGGCCGTGCAGCGTGGGCGCGGCTTTCACAAATCGCCCAGAACCGGTTAAACTTGCCCAATGACCGAAAACACCAGCGCCAGCCGCCAGAATTTCCGCGAAGCCATGTCCCGCCTGGGCGCCGCGGTAAATATCATCACCACCACGGGGCCGGAGGGCGACTCCGGGTTCACCGCCTCGGCGGTGTGCAGCGTGACCGACGACCCGCCGACCCTGCTGGTCTGCGTGAACAAAACCGCCAGCAAGCACGATGCCATTCTCGCCGCCGGTTTTTTATGTGTGAACGTGCTGGCGCATGAGCATCAGGAGCTCTCGCCCCTCTTCGCCGGCGCGGGCCATATACCGATGGCCGAACGCTTCGCGCGCGCGCAATGGATGCGCCTGACCACCGGCGCCCCGGTGCTGGAGAGCGCCACCGCCGCGTTTGACTGCACGATCGACCAGATTGTGGAGGTTGGCACGCATAGCGTCATCTTCTGCGCCGTGCGGGCCATCCATCTGGGGGGCACAGCCTCGGGCCTGATCTATCACGGCCGGACCTATCACAAAGTCGGCCCGGAGAAGGGCTGATACCAGCCCGCCAAGAGCTTGACTCTCTGGGTTTGGTGGCGGGCTGGTATCAGCTCTTGATTTTGCGCGCGGCCGCCCCACCAGCCCCGTGCTCATACCAGTCAGCCTTAAGGCTGACTGGTATGAGCACTTATTTCCGTTCGGTTTCCGCCTCAACCCCCAGCATCTGCGCCAGCCGGTCCAACCGGCGCAGCACCGAGTCTCCCGCGAACACGCCGGTGGCCTCCGTCAAGCCCAAAATCAAGCGGTCTTGCGCGATGGCGAGGCTGGTTCCGGCCAGCAGTTGCGGCGTCCCGGCCGAGAGCGTGTAGGCCAGGCGCAGCGCAATGCCCAAGGTCTCCGCACGGCGGGCTGCGTGCATGTCCAGCAAGCTGCGCGCGGGCGCGAGAAACACGGCATCCGGCGGCGCCTCGTAGCGCAGCGCCATGGTCAGCGCGAGAAAAGCTCTGGCGTGGTGGTCCAGCCCAATTCCGGCCTGGCGCAATACGCGCAAAAACGCCTGTTCGGCACGGTATTCCGGGTGCTCATGGCTGCCGATGTCGGAGAGCCAGCATGCGGCCTCGCGCAGGCGGCGCTGCGGGCCGGTCTCGCCAGGGAAGAGCGGGTTGGTCCAGTTTATGAGTTCGGGCGGCAGGCTGGCGTCGCGCATGGTACCGCGCGTGAGGTCGCGCCCGGCCGCCAGCAACGGGTCCTCGCCGCGGATTTCGGGCGGCATCAGCCGGTCGAACCATCCTTCGCGCAGCCCGTTGGCGGAAAACACCACACGGCTGACCCCCGAGACACGCAGCAGCCGCCGCAAAATCACCGCCGCATAGGGCAGATCCTCGATGCGCCGGCGCGGCACGCCGGGCATCCGCTCGATCAGCTTACGGCCCGCCTCGGAGACAACACCGGCCAAATCGCGCGCCTCCTCCCGGCCGATGGTGTAGTGATGCACCATATTCAGCGGGTAGCCGGTCTGGGCAATATGAATCCGCGCCAGCGCCCGGAACGCGCCGCCCGAGAGATACAGATCCCGCCCAGCCGCCTCGCCGATGAAGGGCGTGCGCTCCAGCTCCGCGGTCATAATCGCGCGTGCCTTCAGCAAGTCGCCGCCGGAGCGGTCCGCAAGGCGGATCACACCGACCGGGATCGTCGCCGCCTGGCCCACACGGCCCGATTCGAGCCGTACCAGCTCAAGCGAGCCGCCGCCGAGGTCTGCCAGCACACCATCCGCCCCCGGAATGCCGCAGAGCACGCCCTCCGCCGAGAGCGCAGCCTCCTGCTCGCCCGAGAGCACATTGATCCGCATATCCGGCAGCCGCTGGGTCATCAGCTTGACGAATTCAGCGCCATTTTCAGCATCGCGCACAGCCGACGTCGCCAGCACATCAAACGGGCTGGCCCCCATGGCGCGCGCGATGGCGGCATAACGGCGCAGCACCGTCTCGGTCTGCTCCAAAGCCGCCTCGTCCAGCCGGCCGGTTTTGGTCATGCCCTTGGCGAGGCGGATAACCGCCTTTTCGTTAAAAATCTGAACCGGGTTGCGCGCCTCGCCCTCATAGATGACCAGACGGACAGAGTTGGACCCAAGGTCAACCACCGCGCGGCGCGATAATCCGGAGGGGATGGCGTATTGGGCGGCGGTCATCTCGTTCATGGCTCCTGTCTCGCAGATTTAGACACGCCGGTTAAGTCACACTTCCATGAAAAACCAACGGTGCTGGAGTGCTTATACCAGCCCGCCACCAAACCCAGAGAGTCAAGCTCTTGGCGGGCTGGTATTAGAGCGTGATTGCCTTGCATCAATCACGCTCTACCTTTACTTTGCGATCCATTTCATTGGTTTAGTTTGAATCTGGCGATTCAAGCTAAACCAATATTGATCTAGCGCAGTTGCGGGTTGTCGAAGAGGGGGTTGCGCCAGCGGTGCATGGCCCGGCTCAGCGCCTCGGCCAGTTCGCGCTTTTGCGCTTCGCCCAGCGCACGCGCCACCTCAAAGCTCTTGCCGCGTGAGGAGAACAACAATCTCGGCACGGTGCCGGGGCGCTCCTCCAGCACCACATTCAACCAATCCGGCACCACCGAGAAGCTGGTGCGCCGGCCATGCACATCCGTGCGGGTGACCGCCAGCAGCTCCGCACTCAGGCTGATCGTCTCGCGTTCACGCGCCGCGCGCATATTCAGCCAGAACAGGCAGACCGCCAGGAGCATGTCCGCGATGTTGAAGCCGATGACGGGCCAGGCGCCCAGATGCGCCATTTCGCTGGTCATCAGCAATGAAACCGCGATCATCCCGCCCATCACCATGAACATGGCACGGTATGACAGGCTGCGATGAGGTTTGATCACGGCCTCGAAAATCAGATTTTTGCTCCCCGCACTGGCGGTCTGCGCGTCCATACCGCATAAATCGTATCGACATGGCCACGGGCAAGGGAAAAAATCAACGCATGATGAAACGGGCGGACATCCGGGCGTTTCTGGAGGCGATTTCCGGCGGCAATGCCGACCCGCGCACCGAGCTGGACTACGCCACCCCCTACCAGCTGCTGGTCGCGGTCGTACTCTCGGCCCAGGCCACTGATGTCTCGGTCAACCGTGTGACCAGAACCCTGTTCGCCGATGCCCCCACGCCGCAGGCTATGGTGGCGCTGGGCGAGGCCGGAATCGCGCAGCGAATTCAATCCATCGGCCTGTGGCGGGCCAAGGCGAAAAACGTGGCCATGCTCTCGCAGCTGCTGCTGGAGCGCCACGGCGGCGCGGTGCCCGGCGAGCGCGCGGCGCTGGAGGCGCTGCCCGGCGTGGGCCGCAAAACCGCCAACGTGGTGCTGAACGAGGTTTTCGGCCAGCCGGCGATGGCGGTGGATACGCATATCTTCCGCCTGGGCAACCGCACCGGGCTGGCGCCGGGCACCACCCCGCGCGCGGTGGAGGACGCCTTGCTCAGGCGCATCCCCAAGGACATGCTCAAGCCCGCGCATCTCTGGCTGATTTTGCACGGGCGCTATGTTTGCAAGGCCCGCACGCCGGAATGCTGGCGCTGCCCTGGCGCGGCCTATTGCACCTATGGCCAGAAAAACCTCAAAGCCTGATCGTCTCGCCGCAATCCAGCGTGAAGAACATATCCTCCGTAATCCCCGCCGCCTCCCGCGCCGCGTCCAGATCCTGCTCCGGCGCGCCAATCGCCTCGGCGGTGAGCTGGAACGTGCCGAAATGCATGCCAATGGCCCGCTTCGCCTCCAGCGCCGCGAAGGCCTGCACCGCGTCCTGCGGGTTCATATGCACCGGCTCCATGAACCAGCGCGGCTCATACGCGCCGATCGGCAGCAAGGCCAGATCCGGCGCACCCAGCCGGGCGCGGATTTCAGCAAAGAATTTGGTCGCCCCGGTATCCCCCGCGAAATAGATTCGCCGGCCCAGATGTTCAATGAACATCCCGCCCCAGAGCGTCGCATTGCGGTCATACAAGGTGCGGGCGGCAAAATGCCGCGCCGGCGTCACGGTCAGCACCGCCTCGCCATGGGTGTGGCTCTGCCACCAGTCCAGCTCCACCGCACCGGAGACTCCCTTTTTGCGCAGATACGCGGCATTGCCCAGCGTGGTCACGATATGCACTTTCGGGAAACGCGCCCGCAGTTTGCGCAGCGAGATGATATCCATATGGTCGTAATGATTATGCGACAGCAAAATCAGATCGACATGCGGCAGATGATGCAACGCGACCCCCGACGCGCGGACACGCTTTGGCCCGGCGAATTGCGAGGGCGAGCAACGCGCGGAAAACACCGGATCGGTGAGAATGCTCAACCCCGGCAGGCGGAGCAGAAACGTGCTGTGACCGATAAAGCTGACGGTGGGCGGCTCAGCCGCGGGAACGGGATGGTGATTGTTCTCAACATGCCTGGGCCAGCTGGCCCAGGTCTCCGGGTTTCTGCGCAGCCGCGCCCGCAAAATACTGAAAAAACTCAACCGCCGGCCATCGGGTGCGCGGGCCGTGGGCTCGGGATTGAAGAAACGCCTGCCGTCGTAATGGTCTGAGATGGGATAGGACATGGCGCTTATCTGGTGCGCGCCCGGCGGATTAAAACCAGCGCCTTGCCAGGCGCGGGGTGACGCGCCCGCCGCTTATGTCTTTGCCTCGAACCTGTAAGGGCTGGCGCTGGTGGTCAGCGGGTCGATGCTGAGCCGGTGCGCAAGCGGCGGAAACGCGCGCGAGCGGCAATCCTGGCGCTCGCACAACCGGCAGGAGAGGCCAATGCCCACCGCCGCGGTGGCCAGGTCCAGCCCATCGCCATAAACCAGCTCCCCGGCATGGCTGACATCGCAGCCCATGGCCACAACGCGCACCGGCGGCGGCTCGCCCCAGCGCGCGGGCCGACCGGCGATGGCGCGGGCAAAGCACAAAAATGTCTCCGTGGCTGAAAGCTGCGCCACCTGCACGCGGATGGTCCCCGGCGTGGCGAAGGCGGAATGGACGATCCAGCGCGGGCAGGTGCCGCCAAAGCGCATGAAGGGAAAACCGGCGGCCGAGAAGCGCTTGCTGACATTGCCCGCCGGGTCCACCCGCAAAAAGAAGAACGGCACGCCGCGCGCGCCATTGCGCTGCAAGGTGGAGAGCCGATGGCACGCCTGCTCGTAGCTCACGCCAAAACGCGCCGCGATGGCGTCAACATCGTAGCGCAGCTGCCGCGCTGTCTCCAAAAAGGCGTCATAGGGCATCAGGATCGCGCCGGTGATGTAATTGAGTAGGCCGATGCGCAACAGCTCCGTGGCATCGCGCGACGAGGGGTTGGCGGCCTTGATGATCGGCTCGATCGCATCGCGCGCTTCCAGCAAGGCAAGTTGGAACGCCATCTGGAAGCCCCGGCTCTCGCGCGGCAGATCCTCCGAGAGCGTGAGCAGCCGGGCTTTGGCGTCAAACACCCGCAGCGCGCCAGGGAGCGACTGCACCCGCACAATCAGCCCATGCACCTGGCGCAACCGCTCGGCCAGCGCGTGGCTGCTGCCGATGGTCTGCGCGTTCAGGGTCTCGTTGATAACCTCGGCGGCAGCCTCCAGCGCCGGAAAATGGTTCTCATGGTCATGGAAGAAGTCCCGCACCTCCTCATTGGGCAGCATGATCTTGCGCCCCGACGGCAAGGTGATGCCCGAGGACTCCTCACGTGCCCCGGCCAGGGCGCGATGCAGCGCCAGAATCGCCCGCGCGCCGTTGGGCGCGGCCGCCAGCGCCTGAATCTCGGCCTCGGGCACCGGCTCTATGGCCAGTTGCGGGTCGGCGAACACTTCGCGCAACGCCACTTCGAACTCGCGCTCCTGCACGCCGGAAAGCGCCGCAAGGTCCACGTGCAGAATATCCGTCAGCTTGAACAAGAGCGAGGCGGTGACATTGCGCTGGTCATGCTCAACGAGATTAAGATAACTCGTTGAAATTCCCAATTTTTGTGCCAAACCTTGCTGGGAATACCCCTGCTCCATGCGCAGGCGGCGAATGGTTTTACCAATGGCAGTTTTTGACATAATTTACATATAGCAAAATTTTACAGTAAAGTTAAACACTTATTTCGAGAGTCCAGGCCGAGTTTTCGCTATGCTTCGCGGTGAATTGTAAATTATTAACTGGGTTACGCCCATTCACAGCCTACCCAGGAGACCCGCCATGCAGACCCAGACAATCACCGCCAAAACCTCCATCGAAACCATGCAGGGCCATGACTATGATGACGGCCTGGTGCATTCCCACGGCTGGGCTCGCGAATCGCGTGAACGTAAGGCCACCGCGCCCGCTCAGGATTATGACGACGGGCTGGTCCATGCCCATGCCTGGGCCATGTCCTCCCCGGAACGCTGAATAATTATGCGCCCCCAGGCCCTGCCCGCCACAAACGGGCTTGACTTGGGATGCGAATCACTCTCAAATACCAACAAAAATAAACAAATAAGCGCATAAGCGCAGCCTGTTCAGGAAACGTCCGCGAACACCCCTGGGTCCTTACGCCCAGGGTTTTTTATTGTCTTTTTCTTTCAGAATTTCCCACGGCAGAGAAATCATGGCAACTTGCACCCATGTCCGCCCGGCCATTCAACCTCACCCCAGACCTGCTGCTCCGCGCCTACCGGCTGGGGCTGTTCCCCATGGCGGAATCGCGCAAGAGCCAGACTTTGCACTGGCTCGACCCCGAGATGCGCGGCGTGCTGCCGCTGGATAAATTCCATCTGCCCCGCAGCCTGATGAAAACCCTGCGCAGTGGCAAATTCACCGTCACGGCTGATGTTGACTTCCCCGGCACCATCGCCGCCTGCGCCGCGGCGCGGGAGAACCGGCCGGAGACCTGGATCAACCAGGAGATCGAACGGCTCTTCATCGCGCTGTTCCACCTCGGCTTCGCCCATAGCGTGGAGACCTGGGAGAACGGCGCGCTGGTTGGCGGGCTGTACGGCGCCAGCCTGGGCGGCGCTTTTTTCGGCGAAAGCATGTTCTCCACCGCGACGGACGCGTCCAAAATGGCGCTGGTGCATCTGCTTGCGCGGCTGCGTCTGGGCGGCTTCACCCTGTTGGATACACAGTTCATCACCACCCATCTGGCCCGCTTCGGCGCCGTCGAGATTACGCGCACCGCCTATCAAGCCTTGCTCGCGCAAGCGGTGGAAGCTCCCGCGCGCTTCAGCGCCAGCCCTGATCCTGCCGTATTGCTGCGCGAAATTGACGCCATGAGAAAAGAATCGCCATGAAAATTTTACCCTTCGTACTCCCCGCGCTGCTGGCCGCAGGCCCTGCCCTGGCAACGCCCGTGTTTCTGCCCACACGCGATGTCGCCATCACCTACGAGCTGGATGCCCCCGGCCGCACGGCACAGAACTACCTGCTGAATTACGATGCCGCGCAGGAGCTGGCGCGGGTCGAAAACCCCGCCCAGGGCATCTATATCCTGGCCAACCTGCCCTCGGGCCAGGCGCAGGTGGTGGTGCCCGCCTTGCATGCCATCGTGCAGGCGCCCGATTTTTCGGCCCTGACACAGGAAATCTCCACCGCCGGCGGCGCCCAGTTCACCCCGCTGGGCTCAGGGCATTATGCCGGCATGGCCTGCCAGAAATACCTGGTGCTAAACGCCCATGGCTCGGGCACCGCCTGCATCACGCCCGATGGCGTGGTGCTGCATTTCGCCGGGCGCGATGCCCATGGTTCAGCCGAGGTAACCGCGCTGTCGGTCGCCTACGCCCCGCAACCAGCGCAGGATTTTGCCCCGCCCGCGGGATTTTCCGACCTAACCCTCCCGCCAGGGGCCCTGCAGGCGCTTCTACAGCCGCAATAGCGCCGCAAAATCGCTGGCCGCCACACCGGCGATGCGGAATTTCTTATCCCGCGCGGTGGCTCCCGCCTCCTGGGTGATGGCCGCGGGTTTAATGTGCAGCCAATCCGCCAGGGCTTGAATAATCGCTTCATTGGCCCGCCCATCCTCGGGCGGGGCGGCGACTGAAATCCGCAACCGCGCTTGCGGCCAGCCGGGAATTGGGGCAGCGGCAATCACCGGGCCGACGCCCACCCGCTTCGCGCCGGGATGCGCCTTCACCGCCACAACCAGCCCGGCGGGTGTATCAAGCCAGAAGCGCAATGCCCCGCCTATTGCCCGGCGACAAACCGCTCCAGCCAGTGGATCGTGTAATCGCCATCGATAAACTCCGGCGCCTCCAAAATCCTCTCATGCAGCGGAATCGTGGTTTTGATCCCGGTGATGACAAATTCCCGCAACGCGCGGCGCATGCGGGCAATCGCTTCATCGCGCGTGCGCCCATAGCTGATCAGCTTGGCGATCAAACTGTCATAATGCGGCGGCACACGGTAACCGGCATAGAGTGCGGAGTCGACGCGCACGCCAAGCCCGCCGGGCGGATGATACATCACCACCGTTCCGGGCGATGGCGCAAAGGTTTCCGGGTCCTCGGCGGTGATCCGGCATTCAATGGCATGGCCCGCGAGGTGGATGTCCTTCTGACTGTAACCCAGCGGCTCCCCGGCGGCGATGCGGATCTGCTCATGCACCAGATCCAGCCCCGAGATCATCTCCGAGACCGGATGCTCCACCTGCAAACGAGTGTTCATCTCAATGAAGGAGAACTGCTCGTCCTGGTACAGAAATTCCAGCGTTCCGGCGTTGCGGTAGCCGATTTTCTTCAGCGCCCTGGTCACCGTGGCGCCCAGCTCGTCGCGCTGCGCGGTGGTGATCGCCGGGCTGCCCGCCTCTTCCAGCACCTTCTGGTGGCGCCGCTGCAACGAGCAGTCCCGCTCGCCGATATGCACCACGGCGCCGTGGTTATCAGCCAGGATCTGCAATTCGATGTGGCGCGGCTTGTCGAGGTATTTTTCCATGTACACGGCATTGTTGCCAAACGCCGCCCCGGCCTCGGCGCGGGCCTCATGGAAGGCCGCCGCCAGCTCATCAGCGTTGTAGGCCACTTTCATGCCCCGCCCGCCGCCGCCGGCCGCCGCCTTGATCAGCACCGGGAATTTGATCTTCTCGGCAATCGCATGCGCTTCCTCAAGCGTCGCGATCTCGCCGGGCGAGCCTGGAACCAGCGGCACGCCGAGTTCCATCATGGTGGTCTTGGCGGTGATCTTGTCGCCCATCATGCGGATATGCGCCGCCGTGGGGCCGATAAACACCAGGTTATGCGCCTCCACCATCTCGGCGAAGGCCGCGTTCTCGGAGAGAAACCCATAGCCGGGATGAATCGCCTCGGCGCCGGTGATCAGCGCCGCGGAAATAATCGCCGGCATGTTGAGGTAGGAGTCGCGCGCCAGCGGCGGGCCGATGCACACGCTCTCATCGGCAAGGCGGACATGCATGGCGTCGGTATCGGCGGTGGAATGCACGGCCACCGTGGCGATGCCGAGTTCCCGGCAGGCCCGCTGTATCCGCAGCGCGATTTCGCCGCGATTGGCGATGAGGATTTTCTTGAACATGCTATGCGCCGGTCATTCGATGATCAGCAGAGGCTCGTCGAACTCGACCGGCGCTCCAGGCGCCACGAAAATCTGCTTGACGGTGCCCGCGCGCGGCGCCTTGATCTGGTTGAAGGTCTTCATCGCCTCGATCAGCAGCAGCGTCGCACCCGCCTCAACACTCTGGCCAACGCTCACATAAGGGGCGGCGCCGGGCTCGGCGGAAAGATACGCAACGCCCACCATCGGGCTTTTCACCACGCCGGGGTGCTTGGCCGGATCAGCCCTGTGCTCGGCGGCGGCTTCCGGCACATTTGCGGGGGCATGCACCGGTGCGTGGGCCACGGCCGGCGGCGCCATCACCTGAGCATGCACCTGCGGCAGCGTGCGCACCAGGCGGACCTTACGGTCGCCCTCCGCCAGCTCGATTTCCGAAAGGCCGGTGTCGCTCAGCAGTTCCGCCAGGTCGCGCAGGGTTTTAGGATCGAAGGAAAGGCTCATTGATCTTCTTCCAGAATGTCCGAGAGGGCGATGAGTGCCAGCCTATAGCCTGCAAACCCAAGGCCGCAAATGACCCCGTCGGCAGCGCGCGACACATAAGAGTGCTGGCGGAAGCTCTCACGTTTATGGATGTTGGAGAGATGCACCTCGATCACCGGGATGTCGAGCGCGAGAATGGCGTCCATCAACGCGACCGAGGTATGGGAATACCCGGCCGGATTGATGATGAGCCCGGCCGCGCGGGCGCGCGCCTCATGCACCCAGGAGATCAGCTCTCCCTCCAGATTGCTCTGCCTGACATCGATGGCGACGCCGAGCCCCTCCGCCGTTTCCGCGCACAGGGTTTCCAGGTCATCCAACGTGCCGGTGCCATAGACCTCGGGCTCGCGGGTTCCCAGCAGATTAAGGTTCGGGCCGTTCAATACAAAGATAAGTGGTGTCGTCATTTTATCCCCGCTAGCACACCCAAATCGTAGCCGCCAAATTTTACGCGGCGGCGGCCTTGCGAGGGGGGGCGGCTCAGCCGATAATGCGGCCATGAGTGTGACGAGCGAAGCAACCCGCATAACGGTAAACGGCGAGCCCCTGGCGGTGGCGCCGGGCATGAGCGTCGCCGGGCTGATCGGGCAGCTGGGGCTGGATACGCGCAAAGTGGCGGTGGAGCGCAATATGGAGATCGTGCCCCGCTCAACCTATGCGGACGTGCGCCTCACCCCGGGCGATGCAATTGAAATTGTTCATTTTATTGGTGGCGGTTAAATGGGGTCGCACATAGGTACGGGCGATGTGTGGACCGTGGCCGGGCGCAAATTTGCCTCCCGGCTGGTGGTCGGCACCGGAAAGTACAAGGATTTGCCCACCACGGCGGCGGCCATCGAGGCTTCCGGCGCGGAGATGGTGACCGTCGCGGTGCGGCGCGTGAACCTCTCTGACCGCAACGCGCCGATGTTGCAGGATTATGTAAGCCCGCAGCGATACACTTATTTACCCAATACCGCCGGCTGCTTCACGGCCGATGAAGCCGTGCGCACCCTGCGCCTGGCGCGCGAGGCGGGCGGGTGGAATCTGGTGAAGCTGGAAGTCCTCGGCCCGGCGCCGACGCTCTACCCGGACATGCCCGCCACCTTCGAGGCCGCCAAAGCCCTGATCAAGGACGGTTTCGAGGTCATGGTGTACTGCTCTGACGACCCGATCGCCGCGAAACGGCTGGAGGAGATGGGCTGCGTCGCCATCATGCCGCTCGGCGCGCCCATCGGCTCCGGGCTCGGCGTGCAGAACCCGCTGATGATCCAGATGATCATCGAACAGGCGAAAGTGCCCGTGCTGGTGGATGCCGGAGTCGGCACCGCTTATGATGCCACCTTCGCCATGGAGCTTGGCTGCGCCGCCGTGCTGGTGAATTCAGCCATCGCCATGGCCGATGACCCGGTGCTGATGGCGCGCGCGATGAAAGCGGGGGTGAAAGCCGGGCGCTTGGCCTTCCGCGCCGGGCGCATCCCGCGCCGGGGCTTTGCCAGCGCCTCCAGCCCGATGACGGGGCTAATCCGTTAAAAAATCTTAAAACAATATACGTCTGCGAGATGCAGCGGAGTTCAGCGGCAGGACACTAGAGCCTGATTGGTTTAAGTGTGATCAGGCTCTGGCCGTTTTCTGAGGGCGATTCACGCTTTCGGCTCGCCCGGTTGAGCGAACCTCAAACGATCGCGCTCTAACGGCGCGCGAGCTTGCAGCCCACGGGCATCTGCCCCTCATAGGGCTGCCATATCTGGGTCTGGCCAAGGATCGGCAGCCCCAGATACCCACGCATCCGCAAATCATGGTTCGCATCCAGCGCGATGCTGGCGTGGTAGACATTACCGCTGCGCGGATCGAGCACCCTGCCCACCCAGTCGGCGGCATCGCCATCGCTCCCCATCAGCGCCGTTTGCAGAATCACCTCGCCGCATTGCGGCTGGCCGCGCCAATCCACCGGCATCGGGTCGCCGGGGTGTTTCAGCGCAATACCAACGATTCGGCCGCAAAGCTCACCGCCGCACGGCGCCACCTGAATCACGGCGGAATGGTCAGCCGTTAACCAATTGCCAACAGGGGCGGCAACGGAGGCGCTAGCGGCAAACGCTGCCCCACCCCCGCAAAACACAGCGGCTGCCAGCCAAAAGCCGCGCAAAAAGCGAAGCAAAGCAAAGTCTCCCAGACAGATCAGCGAATTTTTTCTTACGATCTGATAAAATCCACCTACCAAGATTTTAACCCGCTGGACCAGTGAATAGCCACACCGCATTGAATATTTCGCATAGCTGTTGCAAATAAAGCACGTATCGAAGCCGTTCAGTCTGCCAACGTCAGGCAAAGCGTCAGCGCATCGCCGCCATTAGGGTAATAGGCCTTGCGCAACCCCGTCTGCGTGAACCCCAGCGTGGCATACAACGCCCGTGCCGCCGCGTTTTCCGTCGCCACCTCCAGATGAATCGTCTTAACGCCCCGCCAGCCCGCCGCGCGAATCGCCTGACGCATCAGTGCTCCACCAATGCCTTGCCGCGGCACGGTAACGCCGACGCTAAGAATCTCCGCCTCATCCAGCACCACTCGCAACAGCAAGAACCCGCCGCGTTCATCGACAAAACAAACCACGCCGGGCTGCCCCAGCAGCGCCGCGAAGCTGCGCTCATCCCATGGATCATCCGGAAACGCCGCCGCATGCAGCCGCGCCAGAACCGCCACATAGGCGGGTCCTGCCTCTATCACATCCATCATTAAACCGGCGGTGGCCGCAAGCCTGCGGCGGGTAGCTTCGCCTCCGGCGGATCAACATAAACAGGCTGGGCGGCATGGGCCGGCAAACCCGCCGCCTGGCGCGCCAGGGCGGCATGCGCAACCCACACGGGGTCCAACCGCCTGGCGTTGGTCAGCATCACATTCCCTCCGGCCGCGGCCAGAACCGCCGCCACCTCATTGGCGGCATCCCCCGCCACTGCCACGGGTTGCCGGATCCGCGGCAGGTCCGCATCGGCGAGCGCCTCGGCGGCCCCGTCACGGATCAGGAAAATCCGGTTCCTGCGCGCCCTTATCGCCACCCAGAGCGGCCGGTGCAGCGCCGGAAACGCCGCCGCATAACTCTCCGCAACCGTCACCCCCAGCAGCGGCACGCCGGCCGCCTCGGCAAAGCCTTGCGCCAGGGAAATTGCCGTACGCAGCCCGGTGAAACTGCCCGGGCCGATGGTGACAGCCACCTGGGCAATCCGCCGCCCCGCCACCGCCTGTTGCAGCAACGGCGGCAGTGCCTCTATCAGCCCAGGGCGGCCGGGCGCGAAAAGCTTAACAGCCACCGCGCCGTCCTGCGCCAGCACGGCAATCCCCGCCCGCGCGCCCGATGCGTCAATTGTCAGCATGCTCAAGCGAAAATCGCGGCCTCGTCAAAATCGAGTTTGGGCAGGCGCGCAAACGGATGTTCACCCGGCACGGCATGGCCGAGGTTGATCAAAAAATTCGCCTTCCAACCGCTCTGGCTGAAAAAATTCCGGTTCACGACCGCTTTGTCGAACCCCGACATCGGCCCGCAGTCGATCCCCAAGGCCCGCGCCGCCATGATCAGATACGCCCCCTGCAAGGTGGAGTTGCGAAAAGCCGTCTCCTCCGCCAGATCCGGATTGCCCGAGAACCACCCCTTGGCATCCGCCGGCGGGTAAAGCTTTGGCAAATCCATGTAAAACACCGGGTCCTGCGCCACAATCACGGTCACCGGCGCCGCCATGGTCTTGTCCAAATTCCCGGCGCTCAGCGCGGGCTTCAGCTTCTCCTTACCCTCGGGCGTGCGGATGAACACAAAGCGCGCGGGCGAACAATTAGCCGAAGTCGGACCCATTTTCACCAGGTCGTAGATAGCCTTGATTTCATCGTCGGTAATCGGCTCATCGGTAAACTCCCACTTAGTGCGGGCGCTGCGGAAGAGCACATCGAGCGCATTATCGTCCAAAGCCATGACTATTCCCTTTCTTCAAGCCGCCTGTGTAACAGACAACACCTCAGGGATGTAGTGCTTCAGCATATTCTCGATCCCATGCTTGAGCGTGGCGGTGGAGGATGGGCACCCCGCGCAGGACCCCTGCATCTTCAGGCTGACCACGCCGTCGCGGAAACCACGGAAGATGATATCCCCGCCATCGCCCGCCACGGCGGGGCGCACCCGGGTATCAAGCAATTCCTTAATCTGGGCGACAATCTCGGCATCCGCCGGATCAACGTCCTCGGCCTGCAACCCCGCATGCTCGCTCATAATCGGCCGGTTGGCGAGCAGATGCTCCATCAGCAACCCCAGCACCTGCGGCTTCAGCCCGGCCCAATCGGCTTCAGCGGTTTTGGTGACGGTGACAAAATCCCCGCCAAGAAACACGCGCGCCACGCCCGGCAGACCAAACAGCGCATCGGCCAGCGGCGAGAGCAGAGCCTCGTCGGCATCAGCGAAATCAGCTGTCAGATCGCCCAAAATCTCCCGGCCGGGAAGAAATTTCAGCGTAGCGGGATTCGGCGTGCCTTCGGTCTCAATAAACATGTGTTTGCTCTCGATCCAATCTGGACCAGTGAGGTCCGGTTGCAGCCTAAATCGGATGTTTTGTCCGCCCTGACAAGAGGCGCCACGGTCATAAGCCTCCCTCGCCGGGCATACTGGTCATGCGGCCCGCACTCATGCCGGACTTCAGCCCCTTGCCGCGCGGCCAAGGCGCGGCAAAATGATGGCCCCTGTGCGCGCCTGATACCGCCGGTAGGCATCCCCGCGGCTCGCCAGCATGGCTTCCTCCAGCGGCGGCACGCCTGAAGCATAGCGCAGTGTCAGGCACATCAGCACAGGCGCCCGCATAACCAGCGTCACCCCCGCGCCAACCCGCGCGCAGTACCCTGCGTCATGAATGCGGCAGGGTACTTAGCTCTACAGTTGCATTTTTGATTTGAGGTGAGCACGTCTTGCTATTGCTTGATGGTTCCGTCTGAATATTGACCATTTTAGGATGCGCTCGACGGGGAGTTGCCGTTGCGCGAGCTTCAGGGT
>NZ_JAQTZC010000087.1 GCF_028687955.1 Acidocella sp. | reverse complement strand
ATGCGGGGTTTCTGGTGGGGCCGGTGGTGATTGGCGCGGTGGCGAACAGGCTGGGGCTGGGGTTTGCGCTGGGGTTGGATGCGGCGTTGCTGGGGGCGGCGTTTTTTGCCGCCGAGGCGGTGGCGGGATAGGCGGGGGAAGGGAGCGCTTGCACTCACCCATCCTTATAATACCAGCCCGCCAAGAGCTTGACTCTCTGGGTTTGGTGGCGGGCTGGTATAAGCTTCTGATTTTGCGCGCGGCCGCCCCACCAGCCCCGCGCGCATACCAGTCAGCCTTAAGGCTGACTGGTATAATAGCGTAATCTGCTACGGTTGCTGCTCGGCAGCATCAAGAAATGAATTGATTTGATCTTTCAGCATCAAAGGCAAAAACTTCTCTATTTTTTCGTCAGGCCAGTTCCACCAGCTGATTTTCTGTAATAGGGATATTGTTTCGTTATCAAATCTAAGCCTGACGGTTCGCGCGGGATTTCCGGCTGCTATGGCGTAGGGGGGAATGTCTCTTGTGACCACCGCTCCGGCACCGACGGCGGCGCCGTTGCCGATCGTGACGCCGGACATGATCATGGCGTTCATGCCGATCCAGACGTCGTGACCTAGGGTTACATCGCCTTTTGTGCGAGGGTGGCCGAAAATGTTCCACGCTGATTCACATGTGATATTGAAGGGGTAGGTTGTTACCCAATCAAGGCGATGCTCGCCACCGAGAAAAATTCTGACGTTGCCGGCCAGCGAACAAAAATTGCCGATAGAAAGCTTGCCACCATCTTCCTGGGACTCAATGATTGGTTTGCCGTAGCTTGCTCGACCGATTTCGTATTGAGGAAATTGTCTTTGTAGATTACTTGACTTCACCCAAGCGAGGTCCTGGATTTTTTGATTTTGCCACGATGCTGGTGGGTGCGGCTCGGCTGGGCTATTGCGTGCGCCACCGAGGTATCTTCTGAGATGATTCGCAAGTATGTTTTTTAGGGAGATTTTCAACTTTTTTCCTAAAGATAGAGCGGTGGCTGTCAGCTGAGGGATAGGGCAAACTGGGTGTAGCCGTTTCCGGCGTCTCCCAGGGAGGCTATATTTTTATTTTGCAACAAATAACGCGCGGCGGCGGGTGAGGATTCGAAGGTGACGGTGACCGGGGCGCCGATGGGGGTGAAGGACCAGACCGGCGGGGTTGCAACCGTGATGGTTTTTTCAGCCATGATGTAGCGGATGATGGCGTCGCGCGTTTGGTCCGGGGCGCGCAGGATGACGGCGGCGGGGTTGTGCACGATGCCGCCGGAATCGGCGCGGTAGTTGTTGGTGATGACGATGAAATGCTGGTCTGCCGTTATGGGCGTGCCATTGTAGCGCAGGTTTTTGATTCTGTTGGCGTAGGCTTTGAATTTTCCATGGGCGCCGAAGCGGGCCGGCTGTGTGATGTCAATCTCGTAGGTGATGCCGGAGATGACATCGAACACATAAGAGGGGACGTAGCGGTTGAGCAGAGGTTGCGGGGCGGGATTTTCGGGGTCGATCTGGTTGAAGATTTCCGCTGATTTTTCCAGCCAGTTTTGTAACTGTTCGCCGTTGACGCGCAGCGCGGCGACGGTGTTTGGATACATGTAGAGGTCAGCTACGTCCTTGATGGCGATGGTGCCGGCGCTAAGGTCTATGTAGTTGTCGGGGGATTGGTAGCCCTCCTTGAAGGGGGCGGCGGCGGAGAGGATCGGCAGGTTTGTAGGCGCCAGCAGCGGGGTTGCGTACCAGGTCTGGGCGGCGTTGACGAGGGCGAGGGAGTCCTCGGTGCCGATGAGGGCGAAATAGCTGGTAAGCGGCTGGGTGAGGCGGCCGATGGGCTCGCGTATCCAGGCCAGGGTTTTTTGGTGATCCTGGGCGACGGCGGAATCGACTTGGGGATCGTTGGCCGCGAGCGGGGTGACGGTGTGGCCGCTGCGCTGGGAGATGGGCTGGGTGGCGCAGGTGAAGCTGGTGACGGCCCATTTGCCGTTTTGCTGGGTGAGGGTGAGGTCTATGATGCCCAGATCGCTGCCCCAGAAGCCCGGCATGGTGGCGGGGATGCCGTTCAAGGTGCCGGTTGTGGCGTCGATGCCGTCATATCCGGCGTAGTCAGGCCCGGGGAAGACGCGGTGGGAATGGCCGGTGAAGATGACGTCAATCCCGGGGATCTGGGCGAGGTAGTAGCTTGCGTTTTCATCAAAGCCGCGGCGCGGGGCGGTGGAGATGCCGGAGTGGCTGAGGGCGATGAGAAGGTCTACCTGTGGGCGCAGTTGGGGGATGTGGGCTTGGGCGGCGTCTACGATGTCAAGCGTGGTGAGGCGGCCGGTGAGATGGGCTTTGTCCCAATTCGTGATCTGGGGCGGGACGAAGCCGATGACGCCGATTTTCAAGAGGTGGAGCGAGCCGTCCTGCGCGGTGAAGTGGCGCTCCAGGATGAGGGTTGGGGAGAGCCAGGGCGTGCCGTCAGCGTTGAGGATGTTGGCGGAGCAGAAGGGAAAGTTGGCGCTCGAGAGGGCGGCTGTGCAGAAATCCAGCCCGTAGTTGAATTCATGGTTGCCGATGGTGGCGGCGTCGTAGTTCAGGGTGTTCATGGCGCGGATGGTGGGGTGGATGTGGCCGGGGGGCAGGTTGCCGGGCTGGGCCATGTAGTCAGCCAGGGGGTTGCCCTGGATGGTGTCGCCATTGTCAAACAATAGCGTGTTTTGCGCCTGGGCGCGGGCGGCGCGGATAAGGGTGGCGGCCTTGGTGAGGCCGACGCTGTTGTCGGGCGTGTCGCGGAAATAGTCGTAATTTTCATCAAACGTGTGGAGGTCTGAGGTCTCCAGCAGGCGCAGCTGGATGATGGCGCCGGTGGCGGCCGCGGCCGGGGTGGCGGCGAGCACTGTGAGGGCGGCGGTGGATTGGAGGAGCGCACGGCGGGGGAGGAGCTGAGGCATGTTGGCAGCAAGCCAGGAAGTGGCGCGCGATGCAACCCTGGGGTGATTTTGGTGAAAATTATGAACAGCGGGCGCGCGGGCTGGGGGTGAGGGCGCGGATTTTTGAGGCCGCGCCGTGGGGTCAGTTCTTGGGGGCGAAACCCAGGAACCCGGCGGAGGGGTTGGGAGTGCCGGGATTGTTGCCGGGGGTGAGCTGCACGGCAGGCGCCCGGGCTGAGGGCCGCTGGGCGGGACGCGGCTTCGCGCGCGCGGGACCGGCGGGCGCGGAGACGGGCAGGGCCGGGCCGGAAGCGTTGGCGCCGATGGCGCCGCCGGTCTCGTTACGGGTGGCCAGCAACAGGAAGGTGATGTTGTTGTGGTTGAGGGCGATGGAGAGGTCCAGCGGGGTTTCACCGAGATCGTTTTTGGCGGTGAGGTCGGCGCCGCGGCTCAGCGCGGCCTGCGCGGCGTTGTAATCGCCGCTGTTGACGGCGGCGAACAAGGCCTGGGTGGGGTCTGCGATGGCGGGTTTCTGTGCCACGGGGGCGGTTGCCAGCAGCGCCGGGCTGCCCGCGCCCGGCAGGGCGGGGGGGGCGATGTCTGGCGTTTGGCCCTGGGGTTGCAGAGCGCCGCCGCCGGGGGCGCCGCCGGGAGCACCACCAGGTGCGCCACCAGGTGCGCCACCCATGGACATCTGGGCGAAGGCCGGGGTGGAGGCGAGAAGCAGAACAAGACCGAGGGCGGAGGCGGGGATATATCTCATGGTGAACAACTGTATCGTATTAGTGGGTGAGCCACCAGAACCCGGGGCAAGATAACGGGGCGGGCCGGCCGGTGTGGCAGCAGCCCGCCGGGTGCGTTATTCGGCCTTCTTCGGCTTGGCGCGAAGCCGTGCGAGCTGTTGTTGTAGGCGCTCGACCTCGCCGCGCAGGTTTATGATTTCCTCCTGGTATTCCTGCAAGGCGTCCGGCGGGGAGGTGGCATCGCCCTCATGCTGGAAGGGGGTGAAGAGGGTCATCGCGCGGCCCATCATTTCCATGTTTTTGCGGCTCATATCCTCGATGCCGGGGGGCAGGAAGGGGCTGAGGGTTTTCTGCATGGTGGCGCGCAGGCTTTCCTGCTGGCGGGCAAAGCTCGACATGGCCTGCTCAAGGTAGCGCGGTACGGCGCTTTGCACGTTGTCACCGTAGAAGCCGATCAACTGGCGTAGGAAGTTGGTGGGGAGCAGGGCGTTGCCTTTGCCTTCTTCCTCGACGATGATCTGGGTGAGTACGCTGCGGGTGATGTCCTCGCCGGTTTTGGCGTCGTAGACCACGAAATCGCGATCCTTGCGGACCATTTCGGCAAGGTTCTCCAATGTGATATAGCTGGAGCTTTCGGTATCATAGAGGCGCCGGTTGGCGTATTTTTTGACAATGACAGGCTGTGGAGTTGGAGCTGCCGGTTCACCCATTTTTATCGTCTCCTGTCCCGCCGGGGTGATCGCACCGTTCGCGGGTGTTCGTGGATATTGTGCACTGCAAGGGTAGCATGGTGTTTCAGTTATGGCGAATTCCTTTTGTTCGGGGTAGGAGACGTGCAGGCGGGCGACTGGGGAGTCAAATGCATTATGGACGACAATTTGGCCCAGGATCTCGTGGCCATGTGGCAGAGCGAGCTGACTGCGATGGCCGCGGACCGGGAGATCCGGGAGGCATGGGCCGCGATGGTGGCGCTGTGGGCGCAGTCTGCCAACGCTGCGTTGAAGTTTGCGCAGCATGATACAGCGTTCGGAAGCGCCGGGGCCGCTCAGCCGCCGCGGGCCGCGTCCGCTGCTGCTGCACCTCAGCTTGGCCTGGATGAAATCGAGCGGCTTGGCCGCCGGGTCGCTGAACTGGAGCAACGTCTGGCCCAGTTTTTGGAACGCGGAGATGGGGGCGCAGGACCCGGCAAGGCTGAAGGCGGCGTTTGAGGAGGCGTTGCGGGCTGACCGGGCGCTGATTGCCGGGATTGCGGCGTACCGGGCGGATACGTATGTGCGCGAGATGCGCGACCCGTCCGCGGTGTGGGAGGAAGGCGAGAGCAGGCTGCTGGATTATGGCGGGAGCGGGCCGGCGGTGATGTTCGTGCCCAGCCTGATCAACCGGGCGTACATACTTGACTTGATGGAGGGAGGCTCGATGCTGCGCTGGCTGGCGGGGCAGGGGGTGCATCCGTATCTGCTGGACTGGGGCTGGCCGGGTGAGGTGGAGCGGGGGTTTTCGCTCACCGATTACATTGCCGGGCGGCTGGAGCGGGCGCTGGCGGCGGTGCCGGGGCCGGTTGTGCTGGCGGGGTATTGCATGGGCGGGCTGCTGGCGCTGGCGGCCGCGCTGCGCCAGCCGAAGAAGGTGAGCGCGCTGGCGCTGCTGGCCACGCCGTGGGATTTTCATGCGGCGGACCCGGGGGTTGCCCAGCGCGTGGGCGAGGCGCTGCCGGCGATGGAGGCGGTGATGCGGTTTTCCAACACGTTGCCGATCGATGCGCTGAATGCGCTGTTTACCATGGTGGACCCGCATGGGGTTGGCGCCAAATATCGGGATTTTGCCGGGCAGCAGAAAAATTCGGCCCGCGCGCGGCGGTTTGTGGCGATGGAGGACTGGCTGGCGGACGGCGTGCCGCTGGCCGCACCCGTGGCGCGTGAGGCGCTGGGTGGCTGGTACGGCGCGAACACGCCGGCGCGCGGGCATTGGCGCGTGGCCGGGCTGGCGGTGGACCCGGCGCGGCTGGAGATGCCGGTTTTCTGCGCGATTCCCGAGCGTGACCGGCTGGTGCCCGCGGTTTCGGCGCGGCCGCTGGCGGCGCTGGTGAAACATGCTAAGGTGATTGAGCCGCGGGCCGGGCATATCGGCATGATCGCGGGGACGTATGCGCAAACCGCGCTGTGGCAGCCTTTCGCGGACTGGCTGCAGGGGCTATGCTCAAGCACGGCCAAGGACCACACACAGAAGGAAAACAGTCATGAGTGATATCGTTATCGTTTCCGCCGCGCGGACCGCTGTCGGCAGTTTTAATGGTGTTTTTGGCGCGACGCCGGCGCATGTATTGGGGGCTGCCGCGATCAAGGCCGCGATTGCGCGGGCCGGGCTGTCGCCGGAGGATATTGACGAGGCCATTTTGGGCCAGGTGCTGAGCGCGGCGCAGGGGCAGAATCCGGCGCGCCAGGCGGTTCGCGCCGCGGGGATTCCCGATTCCAAGACGGCGTTTGGGATTAATCAGGTGTGCGGCTCGGGGCTGCGCGCGGTGGCGCTGGCGGCGCAGCAGATCCGGACGGGCGAGTCCAATATCGTGATCGCGGGCGGGCAGGAGAGCATGAGCCTCTCGGTCCATGCCGCTTATCTGCGGGCCGGGACGAAGATGGGTGATGTCGGGTTTATCGACACCATGATTAAAGATGGGCTGTGGGATGCGTTCAACGGCTATCACATGGGCGTGACGGCCGAGAATGTCGCGCGGGCGTGGCAGATTACGCGCGAGCAGCAGGATGCGCTGTCGCTTGGCTCGCAGCAGAAGGCTGCGGCGGCGCAGAAGGCTGGGAAGTTCAAGGATGAGATCGTGCCGGTGACGCTGACCACCCGCAAGGGCGAGGTGGTGGTGGACCAGGATGAGTATATCAAAAGTGAAAGCACGGCTGAGGGCCTGGCCAAGCTGCGGCCGGCGTTCATGAAGGACGGCACGGTGACGGCGGGCAATGCCTCGGGCATTAACGATGGCGCCGCGGCGCTGGTGGTGATGAGCGCCGGGGAGGCCGCACGGCGAGGGCTGACGCCGCTGGCGCGCATAGCGAGCTTTGCCACCGCCGGTGTTGACCCGGCGCTGATGGGGTCCGGGCCGATCCCCTCCTCGCAGAAGGCATTGGCGCGCGCGGGCTGGAAGGTGGCTGATCTGGACCTGATCGAGGCCAATGAGGCGTTCGCGGCGCAGGCCTGCGCGGTGAACAAGGAATTGGGGCTGGACCCGGCGAAAGTGAATGTGAACGGCGGAGCGATTGCCATCGGGCATCCGATTGGCGCCTCGGGCGCGCGGGTTTTGACCACGCTGCTGTTCGAAATGGGCCGCCGCGACGCCAAGAAGGGGCTGGCGACGCTGTGCATCGGCGGCGGCATGGGTGTTGCCATGTGCCTGGAGCGTTGAGCGTCTGGAGCGCTGATTTCAGCCGGGGGGGTATGGCGCGCGCCATACTTCCCCGGCCTGAGAGCCGGGCCGCTGGCCAAAGCGGGCACAACCGATGTGAAACCAAGAAAATCTGCGAGGGTGTATGGCTGTTTCCAAGGTATTCCCTGAT
>NZ_JAQTZC010000017.1 GCF_028687955.1 Acidocella sp. | reverse complement strand
TTTTGAAGGCCTTTGGCTTTGCCACGCATGAGATGGACGTGGTGCTGCCGGTATACGCCAATGACCAGGACATCGGCCGGCTGGCCGCCTATATCGAGCCGTTGCTGCTGCGCGACCCGCCGATTGGCTATGTCATCGCCGGGCATGGCGTTTATGCCTGGGGAACCAGCGTGGAGCATGCCTACTGGCGGCTGGAGGCGCTGGAATTTCTGCTGCAATGTGAGTTGGAACGGAGACGAATGAAATGAGCCGTTTGACGATCTATGAGGACCACACGCCCGGCGCAGCGGTGTTCTGCGCGGAGGATGCGGGTGCGGTGGCGGCGGAGCTGAGCCAGATCGGCGTTGACTTCGCGCGCTGGGAGAGCCCGGTGAAGCTGAGCGGCGAGGAGCCGGCGGAGGAGATTCTGGCCGCCTACCGGCCGTATCTCGATGCGCTGATGGGCGCCACGGGGGCTGGTTCGGCCGATGTCATCAAAATGACGCCTGATAATCCCGCGGCCCCGGCATTGCGCGAGAAATTCCTGAAGGAACACACGCACAGCGAGGATGAAATCCGTTTTTTCGTCAAGGGGAGCGGGCATTTCGTGATCCATGAAAACGGGCGGGTGTATGATGCGTTCTGCGAGCAAGGCGACCTGCTGCGCGTGCCCGCCAACGCGAAGCACTGGTTCGATGCGGGGAAAAAACCTTTATTCACGGCGCTGCGGGTATTCACCGACACCTCCGGCTGGGTCGCGCAGTTCACCGGGGACGATATTTCCAGCCGCTTCCCGGTCGCCTGATGCTGCCGCCTGCCGCCGTCCTCACGGATATTGAGGGCACAACCACGCCCATCGCCTTTGTGCACCGGGTGCTGTTTCCCTATGCGCGGGCGCGGCTCGCGGCGTTTTGCGCGGCGCATGCGCAGGTGGGCGGCGTAGCGGTGCCGCCGCTGGAGGTGCTGTACGCGCAGATGGACCGCGACGAGAAAGACCCGATGCTGAAGGCCATCCAGGGGATGCTCTGGGAGGAAGGCTATGCGGCGGGGGAGCTGAAGGCGGAAATCTACGCGGATGTGGCCCCTACCCTGCGCCGCTGGGCGCGCGGGGGGGTGAGGCTTTATGTGTATTCCTCCGGCTCCGTGCCAGCGCAGAAGCTGCTGTTCGGCCATAGCGGCGCGGGCGACCTGACGCCGCTGTTCCAGGCGTATTTCGACACCAAGGCCGGGCCGAAGCGCGAGGCCGCGAGCTATGGCGCGATTACGCGCGGCATTGGGCTTCCGGCGGGTGAAGTGCTGTTTCTCTCGGACATGGAAGCGGAGCTGGATGCGGCGCGCGCGGCGGGCTTGCGCACCTGCCAGCTGGTGCGCGCGCAGGATGGAACGCAGGCATCGGCGCGGCACGAAACCGCGGCGGATTTTGCCGAGGTGGCGCAGAAATTTGGCCTGCCGCGTGCTTAAACGAGCAGGCGCCTGGTTGGCCGCCCGCCCGCTGGTGCGGGCTTTTTTATGGGGCATGGCCTCAGCGCTCGGCCTGCCGCCGGTGCATCTGCTGCCGGTGCTGCTGTTCAGCATACCGGCGTTTATACGGCTGATCGGGGCCGCGAAAAGCTGGAAGCAGGTGGCGCTGACAGGCTGGCTGTTCGGCTTTGGCCTTGGGCTGGCGGGGCTGTATTGGATCACCGAACCGATTCTGACAGAGCTTGCGACCTTCTGGTGGCTGGTGCCCTTCGCCGCGCCTTTGCTGGCCGCGGCGGTGGCATTCTATTCAATTATTCCGGCGTTGGCGGCGCGCGCGGTGAAACCGGGGTTTGGCCGCCTGCTGGTGTTCGCCGGGGCCTGGAGTGCTGCGAATCTGGTCCAGCAATTCGCCTTCTCGGGTTTTCCATGGAACTTATGGGGTACGGATTGGACGATTCCCGGCACCGTGGGCGATGTGTTGATCCAGCCGGCCGCGCTGATGGGCGTGCAGGGCATGACGCTGCTGACGGTACTGCTGGCCGGGCTGCCGATGTTCGGGCGCCGGGGGTTGGCGGTGCTGGTGGCGGTGTTGCTCGTGTGGGCCGGGTATGGCTGGCACCGGCTGCAAACGCCGGTTACCGGAACGAATGTCACCCTTGCGCTGGTGCAGCCCGATTTTCCGGTGCCCGGCTCCTACGACCGCGCGGCGCTGCTGGCGCGCTGGCAGCAGCTGCTGGCCATGAGCCAGGCCGGGCTGAGCAACGGCGCCACGGCGGTGGTCTGGCCTGAAGCGGCCTCGCCATGGCTGCTGGATAGCGACGCGGTGGCGCGCCAGGAACTTGCCGCGGTGACGGGGACGGCGCCGGTGCTGGCAGGCTCGCTGCGCCGGGTGAGCGCGACCGATTTCCGCAACTCTTTGGTCGTGACCGACGGACCGCTGCCGGCGGTTGCAATCTATGACAAATGGAAGCTGGTGCCCTTTGGCGAATATACGCCAAAATGGATTCCGCTGAAAATAATCCCCGACATGCTGGGCGGCGGCTTCACCCCCGGCCCCGGGCCCAAGACGCTGCACATTCCCGGCCTGCCGCCGGTGGGGCCGTTGATCTGTTATGAGGCCATTTTTTCCGGGCAGATTGTGGATGAACATGACCGCCCGGACTGGCTGGTGAATGTGACCGACGACGCCTGGTTTGGCAACTCGGCTGGGCCGCGCCAGCATTTTGCCGACGCGCGGCTGCGCGCCGTGGAGGAAGGGCTGCCACTCGCGCGCGACGCGAATTCCGGCATCACCGCGATGTTTAATGCTTTTGGCCATGTCGAGGCCTATCTGCCCTTAAATAGCCAGGGGGTGTTGGTTACATCTTTGCCAGGAAAGCTACCGCCGCCGCTTTTTGCTAGGGTCGGGCTTGTAATCCCTGCTATGCTCGCTTTTATGGCAACGGTTTCCGGCGTGCTAATTTCCATCCTGACATAACCTAATATTTATGTTTCTTCAGCCGCGTCGTCTCTTTAATAATTCTTTATTTGTATTTTTTGTATTGTCATGTTCGCTAACCTCTGGTAATCATCATAGCCATGCTGCACTTTACCCTGGGTGGTGATGGGCGGCGGGAGTGCTGGGGCTGCCAAGCGTGCCGGGAAGCGCGGATAGCCGCTCCTATTGTTGGAGATGTTGAGTTAAATGGCCGAAGAGAACGCCGACCGCCCGGAGCGCGAAAGCCGCCCGAGCCCAATCGACATCCATGTTGGTTCACGCGTGCGGCTGCGCCGGACATTGCTTGGCATGTCTCAGGAGCGGCTGGGCGATGCGCTGGGCCTGACCTTCCAGCAAGTGCAGAAGTATGAGCGCGGCGTGAACCGGGTTGGCGCATCGCGGCTGTTTGATATTTCCCGCGTGCTGGATGTGCCGATCAGCTATTTTTTTGATGATATGCCTGAGGGCATGTCGGAGAGCCCCGTCTCAGGCCCGCGCGGGCGCATGCATGGTTTCGCCGAGGCACAGGAGCCTTTCGCCGCCGGGGTGGATGACCATTTGACCAAGCGCGAAACACTGGAACTGGTGCGCGCCTATTACCGCATTGCCGACCCAGCGATGCGCAAGCGCATGTTCGACCTGATGAAATCCCTGGCGTCACCAGAGGCGACATTAGAAACCAGTTGAGGCTTGCGGCTTCAACCTTAAATGAAAACGGCGCCTTACGGCGCCGTTTTTTTGAGGGCGATTCACGCTTTCGGCTCGCCCAGGCGAACGAGCCTCAAACGATCGCGCGCTGGCCATTTTTCCGAGGGCGATTCACGCTTTCGGCTCGCCCAGGCGGGCGAGCCTCAAACGATCGCGCTCTGGCCATTTTTCCGAGGGCGATTCACGCTTTCGGCTCGCCCAGGCGAGCGAGCCTCAAACGATCGCGCTCTAGTCAGACGAAGCGCGCAGGGCGGCTTCCTCGGCGGCGATTTCAGCAGCGCGGGCGGCAACCGCGGCGGCGCCGATCGGCGGGCCGGGGAAGCGGGTGCGGGCGATGCCGAACCAGATGATTGCCATGATCCCGAGCAGACCGATGAAGTAGCTGTCCAGAATGTTGTTAGGGGGGCGGGTGCCGATGTAGATGATGACAATGCCGCCGACGCTGGTGATGAGCGCCAGCGGTTTGGAGAAGGCGCCCAGACGGAAGGGGCCGAACTCGGTCCAGGTTTTGCCCTCGGCGAACAGCCCGGCAAGGATCGGCATGGCGTAGGAGATGTAGAGGAACATCGCGCAGCCGGCGGCCAGAGCCGCGAAGGCCGGGGAGTACAGCGTGGAGGCGATGGAGAGCACCACGGTGAACCAGATGGCGTAGACCGGCGAACGATGCGTCTCATTCACCTGCTTGAGCCATTTGCTGCCGGGCAGGCCGCCGTCACGCGAGAAGGCATAGACCATGCGCGAAGTGGAGGTGACGCCCGCCAGGGCGCAGAGGAAATTGGCCAGCACGATGCCAACATAGAGAATATCCTTGATCCAGTTGGGAACCGTGAGCGAGGCCATCAGGTTGAAGATGACGTTGCCGCCGGCGGCCGCGGCTTTTGCCTGGTCGGGCATCGCCAGGACGAAGGCGCCGGCCATCGCCAAGCCGAACACGGCCGACCAGATGATGGCATTGAGGATGCCGCGCGGCACGTTGCGGCGGGCGTCAACGGTTTCTTCCGAGGTGTGGGCTGAACCGTCAAACCCGGTGACGGTGTAGAGCGGATAGAGCAGCGCCAGCAGGAACAGGTAGAACGGGCTGGAGGCATGCGGCACCACGCCGCCGCCGGCATCGCCTGAGTAGTTGGTGAAGGTGACGAGGCGTGAGAAATCAAAATGCTGGACGCCGAAGAGCATCACACCGGTCAGCAACACGGCGATGACCAGAATGAGCACGCCGGAGAAGTCAATCAGCTTGGTCGTGGTGCGGATGCCAAAATGATTGAGCAGCCCCTGGGCCAGGGTGATGCAGACGACTGCGAGGGTCTGCTGCTCAAAACCCCAGGCGGAGGTGTTGATGCCGAAAATATTATTGAGGATCAGCCCGACGCCGAGGTTGTAGACCCCGACGTTCACCGAGGAGATGACGAAGATGAGGCCCAGCAGGTTGAACCAGGCGGTGATCCACCCCCAGGCGCGCCCGCCGAGAATGGAAGACCAGTGGTAGAGGCCGCCCGCGGTGGGGTAAGCCGAGGCGATCTGCGCCATGGAGAGGCCGACGATGAGCGCGAAAGTGCAGCCCGCGATCCAGCCGACAATGGCGGTGAGCCCGCCGCCGGTGGAGAAGCCGACCTGAAAGGAGGTGATGCCGCCAGCCAGGATGCAGATGATGGAGAATGATACGGCAAAATTTGAAAACCCATGCATGCGCCTGGAAAGTTCCTGCGCGTAGCCCATTTTGTGCAGGGTCGCGGCATCGGCCGCGAGAATTTGTTGTTCCGTCTGGTCCGCCATTTTTAACCCCCTCGGGTGGTTCACCCACCATTAACGATTGAAGCAGTCTAGGCAGAAGCGCCCACATTCTTCAAGCGAAACTTAATGCCCTGTCATTTCACGCGGGAGCTGGTGTGTTGCGCTGTCATTCTCGCGCCGCCAAAGCTGTGCTTATATCAGAAAAATAGAGGGAGGCACCCATGGCTGACGAACCGAAACTGACCCTGCCGGCGCTGCGTGAGATGTGTGAACGCGGCCAGATTGATACGATTATCATGGCCGCGCCGGATATGCAGGGGCGGCTACAGGGCAAGCGGGTGATGCCGAAATTCTTCTTCGACTCAGTGACCTCCGAGGCTGCCGAGGGGTGCTCCTACCTGCTCGCCACCGACATCGAATGCGCGCCGGTTCCTGGGTACGATCTTACTTCCTGGGAAAAAGGCTATGGGGATTTCATCTTCGCGCCCGACCTCTCAACCCTGCGTCTTGCCCCCTGGCAGCCGGGGGCTGCGATTATTTTGTGCGACATCGAGCTGAAAGGCCACCGCCCGGCCAACGTCGCGCCACGCACCATGCTGAAGAAGCAGCTGGCGCGCCTGGCGGCGCACGGGCTGAGCGCGTTTGCCGCCACCGAGCTTGAGTTCATTCTCTTCAAGAATACCTACGAGGATGCCTGGAACCGCGCTTATCGCGGGCTGACCCCGGCGAACCAGTATAACAATGATTATTCCATCCTCGGCACCGCGCGGGTGGAGACGGTGATCCGGGCGATTCGCAACGCGATGGAGGCAGCGGGAATCCAGGTCGAAAATTCCAAGGGCGAATGCAATCTCGGGCAGCATGAGATCAACTTCGCCTACAGCGACGCGGTGACCACCTGCGACGCGCATGTTATATATAAGGAAGCGGCGAAGGAGATCGCCGCGTCGATGGGTCATGCCATCACCTTCATGGCCAAGTTCAACGAGCGCGAGGGCAACTCCTGCCATACGCATCTCTCCTTGCGCGACAGCAACGGCAAGGCGGTGTTCCTGGGCGAGGACGGGCATAGCCCCTCCAAGTTCTTCCTGCAGTTTCTGGCGGGTTTGCTGAAGCACGCGCCGGAGCTGACATTCTTCTTCGCGCCCAACATCAACTCCTACAAGCGCTTTGCGGCCGGCAGCTTCGCGCCTACCGCGCTGGCCTGGGGCATGGACAACCGCACCTGCGCGTTGCGTATCCTGGGGCATGGCAAATCGCTGCGGGTGGAGAACCGGTTACCGGGCGGCGATGTGAATCCGTATCTGGTACTGGCCGCCATGCTCGCCGCCGGGCTGGACGGGGTAGAGAGCGATCTCCCGCCGGTGCCGATGTTTACAGGCAATGCCTATGTTTCCGGGTTGCCGCGCGTGCCAGGCACGCTGGCGGAAGCAGCGAAATTGTTTGGCGAGAGCGAATTCAACAAGGCTGCCTTCGGCGCCGAGGTGGTGGCGCATTACGCCAATATGGCGAAGGTTGAGTTGGACGCGTTCAACGCGGCTGTTACCGACTGGGAACGTTTCCGGTCATTTGAGAGGATGTGAGATGACGATCGAATTGCGCGGCACCTGGCGTATCCCGACTGAGATTCTGGCCGGGGCGGGGCGCATTGGCGAACTGCCGGGCCGGGTGAAGGCGCTTGGGCTCAAGCGCGTGCTGGTTGTGACCGACCCCGGCGTTGCCGGGTTGCCGTTTTTCGCGGCCATCGTGGCGGGGCTGGAGGCAGAGGGCATTGCGCCGGCCGTGTTCCATGATGTGAACCCCAACCCGATTGCCGCCAACGTGGCAGCGGGGGCTGAGGTTTATAAAGCGCATGGGGCGGAGGCGGTGATCGCCATTGGCGGCGGCTCGGGGCTGGATTGCGGCAAGACCATCGCGCTCGCGGTATCGACCTCGCGCCCGCTGTGGGATTTTGAGATCACACGGGCCGGGCCGGAGCTGGAGCGCCCGCTGCCGCCGATTTTCGCGGTGCCGACCACGGCGGGGACAGGCTCCGAAGTGGGCCGCGCCAGCGTGGTGACCGACACGAGCATTGGCCGCAAGTTGATTCTGCTGCACGCGCAGATGCTGCCGCGGCTGGTGATCCTGGACCCCGAGCTGACCTACGGGCTGCCCGCCAGCATCACCGCCTGGACCGGCATGGACGCGCTGGCGCATTGCCTGGAGGCTTATTACGGGCCGTTCTACCATCCCATCGCCGATGGCATCGCCATTCAGGGGATGCTGCTGGTGAAGGAAAACCTCATCACCGCCGTGAACGAGCCGCGCAACGCGAATGCGCGCATGAACATGCTGGCCGCCGCCTCGATGGGGGCAACCGCCTTCCAGAAGGCGCTGGGGGCGATCCACTCGCTCAGCCACCCGATCGGCGCGCGCTTCCACGCGCATCACGGGCTGACCAACGCGGTGCTGATGCCTTATGTGCTGGCCTATAACCGGCCGGTGATCGAGGAGCGGATGGCGGTGCTGGCGCGCTGCCTCGGGCTTGAGGGCGGATTCGACGGGTTTATGGCCTGGGTGCTGGAAATGCGCGCGGCGCTGAAAATTCCGCACACCATCGTGGATTTGAAGGTGACGGAGGATGCGCTGGACGGGTTGGCGCAGGAAGCCTTCCTCGACCCCAACACGCCCGACAACCCCCGCCCCGCCACCGCCGCTGATATGAAGCGGATTCTCGTGGCGGCGATGAAGGGCTCCCTGGAGGGGCTGGGCGCGTAACGGACTGCCGGGCCAGGGGATTGCCCCTTGGCCCGGGCTGGCTCAGAGCCCCTTTTGCATAATCACGACATCCAGCCAGCGGCCGAATTTATGGCCGACCTTGCGCATGGTGCCGACGGGTTGGAAGCCCAGGCTCGCATGCACGCCGATTGAGGCGACGTTCTCGGAGTCACCGATCAGCGCCAGCATCTGCTTGAACCCAGCGGCTGCCGCGTGGGCCAGCAGCGCCGCCACGATGGCCTTGCCTACGCCCTGGCCATGCACGTTTTCGCGAACATACACGCTGTCCTCCACCGTGAAGCGGTAGGATGCGCGCGGGCGAAACGCGCCGTAATAGCCAAAACCCAGGCAGCCGGAAGCATCACGCGCCACCAGCCAGGCATGACCAGCGGCCACGCCGGCGCGGTGGCGGGCCTGAAACTCCTCAAGCGAGGGCGGCGCTTCCTCAAAAGTGCCGGTGCCGGCAAGCACATGATGCGCGTAGATCGACTGGATGTCAGGCAGGTCCGCTTCAGTTGCGTTCAAGATTTCCATACGAGACGATGATCCCCCCATTTGATGGGTTAAATTTGCAGATTCCGGCAATATTGAACAGCGCACCGGCGCTCGGCGGGTGGCATTTTGGGAAAATCACAACCTGACCAAACACAACCTTAATGATAAGTTGATCGAATGGCGTTGTATTCACAAGCGCAATTCGGGCATAAGCCGCCTACACCCCCTCGGGTCACCGAGGTAAAGTAGCTGTGCAGAGAAGGTTGATACCGCATGAACGATACGCAGCGCGATCCGGGCGCGAATTCCGCCGCGGACCATGGCGCGCCCAACCTGGACATGGCGGCGCTGATGGATGCCGAGATCAACGTCAGCCCCCTGGTGCAGGCCCGGCTGACCGCGGTGATGAATGTGGCGCGCTACCATGGCGTTGAACTGAACCCTGAAAACCTGCGGCTGCAGCCCGATGACGCCGCGCCCTCCCCGCTGGTTCTGCTTGACTGGCTGAAGGACGCCGGGCTGTGGGCGCGCGGGACGCCGATGACCTTCCGCCAGCTGATGCGAATTGAGGATGCCGCGCCGATCATCCTGCTGCTCGACGATGGCGGCGCGGCGCTGGTGACCGGGCGTGACCCGGAGAACCAGGTGTTGCTGCTACGTGACCCGCGCGGGCGGGTGAGCGACCCGGCGATGCCGGTGGATGAGTTGCGGCTGAAACAGCTTTGGAGCGGCGCCACCCTGCTCGTACGCGCCACGCGCGAGGGCAGTCCGGACGACGAGGCTTTCAATTTTACCATGCTGGCCCGGCTGGTATGGTCAGACCGGGCGCTACTGCGCGATATCGGCATCGCGTCCATCACCATCACCGTGCTCAGCATCATCCCGATCTTTATGGTGATGCGGGTTATCGGCACGGTCATCCAGTACCATAGCTGGAACACGCTGGCGCTGGTGACGGTGCTGATCATTCTCTCCACCGGCTTTGAGATGATCCTGACTTTCGGGCGCAAGCTGCTGGAGGTGATGATCGCCACCAAGCTCGACGCGCGGCTCAACCTGCGGATTTTTGACCGGCTGGTCTCGCTGCCCATTGAGTTTTTCGAACGTGAACAGGCAGGCGTGCTCACCTATAAGGTGCAGCAGATTTATCAGGTCCGCGAGTTTTTAACCGGGCGGCTGATGAACACCTTCATCGATGTGTTCATGGTGGCGCTGCTGCTGCCGATCCTGTTTTATATGAGCGCCCCGATGGCTTGGACCGTGCTGATCGCCGCGGCGTTGATCGCGGTGATCATCGGCATCTTCCTGCGTCCGCTGGGGATCATGACCGGCAAGCTGATCGCCGCGGAATCGGCCAAGGGCTCGGTGCTGGTCGAGACCATTTACGGCATCCGCACGGTGAAGGCGCTGGCGCTGGAGCCGACCCGGGCGGCTGACTGGGACCGCAAGGTTGCCACCTCGGCCAATCTGGGCATGGAGATGGGCCAGCTGGCGAACTGGCCGGCCATGCTGGTGATGCCCCTGCAGCGTTACAGCCAGTACGGGGTGATGATCTTTGGCACCTATATCGCCATGAACTCCAACAACCCGCTCGATATTGGCGCGCTCACCGGCTACATGCTGCTCGGCGGACGGGTGGCGGGACCGCTGGTGAGCCTGGCGACGGTGATGCAGGACGTGCAGAGGGCGCAGGCCGCGATCTGGCAGGTTGGCTCGATTTTGAACCGGCCGAATGAGAAGCGCGCGCTGACCCACGGGCTGCGGCCGCGTTTTGAGGGCGCGGTTGAGTTCGACGATGTAACCTTCAGCTATGAAGGCTCCAAGACGCCCGCGCTGGACAAGATGAGCTTCAAGATCCCGGCGGGAACCATGCTGGGGCTGGTGGGGCGCTCGGGCTCGGGGAAATCAACCGTCACGCGGCTGCTGCAAGGGATCAACCGCGACTATTCGGGCGCCATCAAGATCGACGGCACGGATATGCGCGAGATAAATCTGCGGCATCTGCGCAAGAGTTTTGGCATGGTGCTGCAAGACAACTTCCTCTTCCGCGGCTCGGTGAAGGATAATATCATCGCCGGGCGGCCGGGGCTCTCCTTTGAGGACGCGGTGCGGGCCGCGCGGCTGGCCGGGGCGGAGGAATTCATCGAGCGCCTGCCGCAGGGCTATGACACATTCATCCAGGAAGGTTCGCCCAACCTCTCGGGCGGGCAGAAGCAGCGTTTGGCGATTGCGCGCGCGGTGATCTCCGACCCGAAGGTGCTGATCCTCGATGAGGCGACCTCCGCTCTGGACCCCGAGAGCGAGGCGCTGGTGAACGCCAACATGCTGCGAATCGCGCAGGGGCGGACCATGGTGATCGTCTCGCACCGGCTGTCCTCGCTGATTGATTGCGACCTCATCATGGTCCTGGATCGCGGCCGCACCGTGGATATCGGCACGCATCACGAACTCGTGGAGCGTTGTGCCATTTATCGCCATTTGTGGCTGCAACAGAACCGCCATCTCGACCCACAAGGAAACGCCCATGCTGCTGCGCCTAAGCCGACTATTGCCTAAGACGTTTGCTCCGGCCAACGCCTTGGCCAAGGCCGAGACGCTGCCGCTGGCGGTGCTGGAGTTTCAGTCGCCGACCGCGGCTGTCATCGCCACGCCGGTGCCGTTCACGGGGCGCTATATCAACTGGTTCGTCAGCGCGCTTGTGCTCTCGGGCCTCACCGCCTCGGGCGTGATGCCGGTTGACAAGCTCGTCACCTCCAGCGGCACGCTGGTCTCCGCCGATCCCGATACGGTGGTGCAGGCGTTTGCCGCTGATTCGACGGCCTCCATCCTCAAGAGCATCAACGTGCATGAGGGGCAGTTCGTCGCCAAGGGGCAGGTACTGGCGACGCTGAACCCGACCTATGCCGAGGCCGATCTGACATCGCTGACCCAGCAGCAGCAAAGCTACGCCGCGCAGGTGGCGCAGTTGCAGGCCCAGGAAAACGGCCAGCCCTATTACGGCGACCCCAACAACCCGGCCGCCACACTGGCGTTGCAGACCTATAACCAGCAGATCGGCCAGTATAACTCCACGGTGGAGTATTACGACCAGCAGATAAACCAGCTGCAGACTCAGATTAAAGGATATAACCAACAGGCGGCCTATTATCGTCAACGGCTCGGCATTGCCACGAATGTGGAGGCCATGCGCAAGGATTTGCAGCAGTTGCAGGTGGGCAGCAAACTGGCCACTCTGGCCGCCACGGATGACAGGGTCGGCATGCAGGCGTCGCTCGAAAGCGCGATTTCTTCCGCCAAGGCGGCGGAAAAGCAGATTGCCTCGGTAACCGCCCAGCGCGACAGCTCGATCCAGCAGTGGAAGGCCAATATCTCGCAGCAGCTGGCCACCGCGCTCAACAATCTGGCGCAGGCGCAGCAGGCGCTGGCCAAGGCGAAGCTGAACAACTCGCTGGTGGTGCTGACCGCGCCGCAGGATTCCATTGTGCAGTCGATTGCGCCTGTCTCGGTGGGTAGCCAGCTACAAAGCGGGCAGAGCTTCATGGACCTGACCCCGGTGAATGCGCCGCTCAGCGTCGAGGTCGATATCGACGGGTCGCAATCGGGTTATGTCTCGGTCGGAAATCCGGTTGCCATCAAGCTCGACACGCTCCCGTATCTGCAATATGGCCAGATGTTCGGCACGGTGACCTCCATCAGCCCGCAGAGCATCAACCCGCTCGATCAGCAGGCCTATGGGGTGAACGGCGTGCCGTTGCCCAACGCCCCGCATGATTTGTTCTACAGGGCACAGATTTCGATCGACGTGCTGAACCTGCATAATGTTCCGCCGGGCTTCCACCTGATGCCGGGCATGCCGGTGGAGGCGGATGTGAAGGTTGGGCAGCGCACGATGCTTGCCTATTTCATGCGGCAGATACTGCCCGTGGTCTACCAGAGCATGCATGAGCCATAAGACGCCATGAGCATCAAAGATGATATTGCGGACCGTATGGCCGCGCGCAAGCCGCAAAGCGCGCTCACGCGCGCGCATGCGCTGTATGCGGAGCGGAAATTTGAACGGGCTCTCAAACTGTTCAACGTCGCGGCGCAGGCGGGAATCGCGGAGGCCGAACGCGAGGTTGGCCGGCATTACCTGACCGGCGAAGGGGTTCGGCGCAATGCCGTGGAGGCGGCGCGCTGGTTTCTGCGCGCGGCGGAAAAGGGTGACATGGCGGCCTGCCGGAATCTGGCCGGGCTGTATATGTTCGGCATGCGCGAGGATGCCGCGGCGCTCACCGGGGCCTTGCTGTTCACGCAGGCGGCGGCTGCGGAAGCTGAAGACCAGGAGCCCGATTTCAGCACCGCCTTGCGCTGGGCACTGCCCGCCGCCGAGGCTGGCGACACCGACGCGCAGCTGATGGCCGGGTTCATCTATTCCAACCCGAAATGGCCGCAGCGCGATGATGCCAAGGCGCTGCCCTGGTTTGAGAAAGCCGCGCAGGCTGGGGCGCCGCAGGGGCATCTGGGCCTCGGGATTACACTATTGCGCCATGCCGCGGGCGGTGCGCCTGAGGAAGCCATCGCACATATTCGCCAGGCAGCCGAAGCGGAACTGCCCGCCGCGCATTATTACCTCGCCCTGCTCTATGACATGGGGGTTAACCTGCCGGCCGACCCGGCGCTGGCGGCGCAGCATTACGGGGTCGCCGCCAAGGCCAATCTCTCCAACGCGCAGGCGAAATACGGCTACATGCTGTTCAACGGCATCGGCATCAAGGCCAACCAGGTTGAGGGGGAATCCTGGCTGCGCCGCGCCGGGTTGGCGGGGGACCCGGAGGCGGCCGCGCTGGTCGCCGAGATATACGCGCGCGGCGACGGCAAGTTGCCGCCCAACTACGCCGAAGCCGCCACATGGTTCCGCACGGCCGCCGAACTAGGGCATCGCCCCAGCGCCAGGGCGTTGGGGCTGCTCTACCTCACCGGCACCGGCGTGCCGCGCAACCCGGATGAAGCCGCCATCTGGTTCCGCCGCGCCGCCGAGGCGGGCGACGAGACCGCGAAGGCCGACCTTGCCTCCCTACTGCTCAGCGGCCAGACCAGCCCGAAGCTGACCGAACCGGCGCCGGTGCATGAATGGTTTGAGCAGGCGGCCGAAGCGGGCGATTTGATCGCCGCGTTCAACTACGCGGTTTGCCTGGCCCAGGGCGTGGGGATGGAGCGCGATGAAGTCCGCGCTGCCAAGTGGATGCGCCGCGCCGCCGAGAGCGTGCTGAACGCGCAATACTGGTACGGCATTATGCTCGCGCAAGGCCTTGGGGTGGATGCCAACCCAGAGGAAGCACGGGTCTGGCTACAGAAATGCGCCGATGTCGAGTTGCCGGACGGGCTGATCGCCCTGGCTGATATGTGCCTGACGGGTGCCGGCGGGCCGCGCGACCACGAGGCCGGGCGGCAACTCTATGAGCGTGCCGCCAACCGGGGTGATGCCAGGGGCATGTTCGCGCTGGGCGCCATGTATGGCGGCGGGCACGACATCCCCACCGACCGCGCGCTCTCGCTCGCCTGTTACCGCGCCGCCGCCGGACGCGGGCATCCGCTGGCCTGCCTCATGCTGGGCCGCTATCTGGCGCGGGGCATCGCCACCGAGGTTGATCTGGACGCAGCCAGACACTGGTTCACCGAGGCGCTGAACGGTGGCATCGCCGAGGCGCGGGGCGATCTTGACGCGCTGACGCCGCCGGCCAGTGAAGCGGCGCAGGAAGCCAGCGCTGAAGTTGAAGCTGAAGTTGAAGCTGAAGCCTCCGCCACGGAGTGACGCGGCGGCGGCGTGGAAGCGCGGGCTGGACGAGGCCAGCATCCCCTGGCTGGAACGCGCCGCCCGGCTGGCGCCGGGTGACCCGCGGATCACGCTAGACCTTGCACGGCTGCGCCTGAGCGGCGGCGCGAGGGATATTGCAGCCGCCGAGGTGGATTTTGAACGTGTCGCGCAGCGTTACGACTCAGCGGCCGCCTGGCTTGGGCTGGCCATGGCCAAGCTCAGGCAAGGCGACGCGCGCGGCGCGGCGGCGGCGCTGAATTGCCTGCTGGCACGCCATTGCCTGCCCGATGAACCAGGATTTGCCGCCCTTGCCGGGCAGATTGCCGCCGCCGCCGGGTATGATGGTTTTTGCGGGTTGGACGCAGAAGGTGAACTGCACGGCCTGGGCGAAGGCCGGTTGCTCGGCGCGCCGCTGGACCAGGCGGCGCTTATGCGTGTTGAAGGGTTGGCGGCGCTGGCTGGCGATGGGGGAATCAGCGGCTGGGCCTTCCGCCCGGCCGCGCCGGAGTCGCCGCCACGGCTCACATTGCGCGATGCGGCCGGGCATCGCCGCGCGGTGAAATTCGGTAAAATTCTGCCCGCCGATGACGATGTGCCGCTGCTGCCGCGCCATGGCTTCAAAATCGCGCCGCGCACGCTGGCGGGGCTGACCCCGCCGTTCACGCTCAGCGGTCCTGATGGGAGCCATATAGCGGGCAGCCCGCTGGACCCAGGCGCGCTCGCCGCCATTACCCCCCGCCCGGCGGCACAGCGCGGCCGGGGGCGCGCCCGACTGCCCGCGCGCCGGGAAATCAGCGCGGTGATCCCGGCCTATCGCGGGCTGGAAGAGACCAAAGCCTGTTTGGAGAGCGTGTTCGCCGTGGCGGGACTGGCACGGGTCATCGTGGTGGATGACGCCTCGCCCGAGCCAGAACTGGCCGCCTGGCTGGACGGGCTGGCGGCGGCGGGGCGCGTTGTTTTACGCCGCCACGAAACCAACCAGGGCTTTCCCGCCGCGGTGAACACCGGGTTGGCCACCGCCGCCGGGGATGACGTGCTGCTGCTCAACAGCGACATTTTGCTCCCCCCGGGTGCTGTGAAAACCATGCGTGCGGTGGCCTATGCCGATGCCGCCACCGGCTCGGTGACACCCTTTGCCAATGAGGCGTCAATTTTAAGCTACCCGGACCCGCGCGGCGGCAACCCGATGCCCAGCCTCGCGGACGCGGTGGCGCTGGACGCGCTGGCGCGGCGGAGCAACGGGAGCCGGAGCCTGGAAATTCCCACCGGGGTCGGGTTCTGCATGTATCTGCGGCACGACTGCCTGCGGACGGTGGGCGGGTTGCGGCCCGGGATTTTCGCGCAGGGCTATGGCGAGGAAAATGACTGGTGCCTGCGCGCGCGCCACAAAGGGTTCAGGCACCAGGCCGCGCTGGGGGCGTATGTGGCACATGCGGGCGGGGTTTCCTTCCGCGCCGCCGCGCATGGGCTGACGTTGCGCAACCTTGGCATATTGGAGCGGCTGTATCCGGGGTATCATGAGCTGGTGAGGTGTTTCATCGCCGCTGATCCGCTACGCCCGGCGAGGGCAAAGCTGGATGCCGCCCGGCTGCGCGCGGAGGCGGGGCGCGAGAGCGTGCTGCTGATCTCGCACAGCCATGGCGGGGGCGTGGCCCGGCAGGTGGAGGCCGATATGGCGGCGCGGCGCGCGCAAGGCCTGCGCCCGTTGCTGCTGCTCACGCAATTTCCCAATGATCCGCTGAACACGCCCTATCCCTGGCCCGCGCTGCTGAGCGAGGGCAGCCCAAAGGATACGCCCAACCTCGCCTACGCCCTGCCGCGAGAGCGCCCGGCGCTGTTGCGCCTGTTAAAAACCTTAGGCGTGCAAAGGGTTATTCTGCACCACACGCTTGGACACCACCCGGGAGTGCGCACGCTGGCCAAGGCGCTGAGCGTGCCGCAGGAGATCGTGGTGCATGATTACGCCAGCTTCTGCCCGCGCGTGAACCTGCTCACCCGCCCGGAACCCGATGCCCCGCCGCGTTATTGCGGCGAACCGGACGTGCGCGGCTGCATCACGTGCTGCGCGCGCGACCCCACCGGCATTTACGAGGCGCGCGGCGTCCCTGCCCTGCTCAAACGCTCGGCCGCCGAGTTCGCCGGGGCGGCGCGGATCACGGTCCCCTCCGCCGATGCCGCGAAGCGGATCGCGCGGCATTTTCCCGGCGTCGTGGCGCGGGTTGTTCCCTGGGAGGATGACTCCCTGCCCGCCCGGCCGCGCCCGCCCGGCACCGGGGCACGGCGCATCATCGTGATTGGCGGCATAGGCCCGGCCAAGGGCTTTGAGCTGCTGACAGCCTGCGCCGAGGATGCGGCGGCACGGGGCCTGGCGCTGGAATTCATCGTCGCGGGGGGCAGCGCCGATGACGAGCGGCTGCTCGCCACGGGGCGCATTTTCGTCACCGGGCATTATCAGGAGGGCGAGGCGCAAAGCTTGATCGCCGGATTTGCGCCGGACCTCGCATTTTTACCCTCGATCTGGCCGGAAACCTGGTGTTTCGCACTCGGGGAAGCTTGGCGCGCCGGACTCTACGCCGTGACGTTCGACCTTGGCGCCCAGGCCGAGCGGCTGCGCGCGAGCGGGCGGGGCCTGACTTTGCCGCTTGGCCTGCCGGTGCAACGGATTAATGATATTTTGCTGAACTGGATGCCAACCCACGGATAATGGCGCTTTTTTTAAATCGAAAGTGACATCTTGTGGCTATACTGCGAAAGAAACGACAGGTATTTAAGCTCTTATTACAACGGCTGCAGATTTAAGGACTTTAGATGGCTCAGGTAAAACAAGCACAAAAACCCGCAGAATCTTCGCCGCAACCAGCTGCGGAACCTGCTGCCGGCAACAACCAGACAACTGTACAGGAGCTCAAGGTTTCGGGGCATCTGATGACCTTGCCCGCTGGGTTGTTTTGTATCGTTAATGAGGTAAATCCCGCCGCCAGCCAGAACAACGGCATGCCCGGCGTGCGCATCTCGCCGCCGCCAGCCGGGGGGCAGGATGTGGAAATCTCGGGCTTTCGCGCTGATGGCTGGATGAACGCCGGCGGCGATGCGGCGCTGGTGCGCATCCGCAAGGGACCGGCGCAGGTGCTTGTGACCGTGTATCAACTGCCCAACATGCCTGATGCGGCGCCTAAACTACAGGTGCGCCAGCTGCTCACCGCCGCCGACATGCCGGTGGCCCCCGCCAATGCCCCCGCCGCCGCACCGGCGCCCGCCGCGGCGGCCGCGCCTGAGGTCATGGACATGATGGCCCATATTCAGACGCGCGGCGATGTCGGCGCGAAGTTTGGCACATGGATGGGCGAGCGTGGCAGCCAAAATTGGATCGAGGGGTTTGCGCTCAATGCGCCGCAAGGGATCAACCCGGCGGATCTATCATACCAGGCCGTGCTTGGCCGCGGCTGGCTCTCCCCCTGGGTGGAAGCCGGGCAGTATTGCGGCTCGCGAGGGATGGCCCTGCCGCTGCTCGGCCTGCGCATCCGCCTGAGCGGCGAGGCTGCGGAGAATTATGAGGTGAGCTGCTCGGCCAGCTTCGTCGGCGGCACCAGCGCGGGGCCTGCCGGTAATGATGAGACCTGCGAGGGCGATACCCTGGCGCCGCTGGAGGCTTTCCAGATTACCCTGACCCCGCGCACCCGCCGGGGAGGCAAGACAAAACGCTGACCTCACCGTGAACTTTCTCTTCGTCCATCAGAATTTTCCTGGCCAGTATCTGCACCTCGTGCGCAGCCTGATCGCCGATAACGAGGCATGTGAGGGCACGCACCAGATTCTGTTCATGACCGAACCGAATCTCAACAACATGACGGGGGTAAGCAAGGTCACGTATTCAAAGCCCCCGGCCATTTCTGCCAACGTGCATCTGGATGCGCGCGAGTTCGAGATGGCGACCCGCCGGGGGCAGGCGGCTTATCAAGGAGCGTTGCAGATCAAGGCGCTCGGCTTCAAGCCGGATATCATCATCGGTCATCACGGCTGGGGGGAAATGCTCAACCTGGTGGATGTGTTCCCCGGCGCGCCGATCCTTGGCTATTTCGAATTCTACTACCGTGTCCTTGGTACGGATGTGAATTTCGATCCAGAATTTCCGATGGCGGAGGCACGGTTTTCAGCCGTGCGGGGCAAAAATGCCGTGAACCTGCTGGCGCTCGCGCTGGAGCAATATGGCCAGGCGCCAACGCAATGGCAGCTCAGTACCTACCCGGAATGGGCGCGCAAACAGATCCGCCTGATCGAGGAGGGTGTTAATCTCGACATCTGCAAAGCCAACCCGGCGTTACGCAAAAAAACCGTTACGGTTGGCAAACTGAGCGTAACGCCGAAGCAGAAGCTCATCACCTATGTCGCGCGCAATCTGGAGCCCTATCGCGGCTTCCATACTTTCATGCGCGCGTTACCGGCTATTTTGGCGGCGCGGCCGGATGTGGTTGTTTCCATCGTGGGTGGCGATGAGATCAGCTATGGCGCGCCAGCGCCGGCGGGCACCTGGCGCGAGGTGATGATGCGCGAACTGGGCGAAAAAATAGACCTTAGCCGTGTGCATTTCATGGGCAAGGTACCCTACGAGGACCATCTGACGCTGTTGCAGCGCTCGGACGCGCATGTGTATCTGTCTTATCCGTTCGTGGCATCATGGTCGTTGCGCGAGGCGATGGCGGTGGGTTGCGTCGTTGTGGGCGGCGATACCGAGACGGTGACCGAATTTGTGAAGCATGAGGAAAACGGGCTGGTGGTGCCCACACTGGACCATGGCGCTCTGGCCGCGACAGTGCTGCATATTTTGCAGGACACCAAAAAAGCCGCGCGATTGCGGGCCGGGGCGCGGGCCTTTGCGGAAAAACACCTCGACATGAAGGATTATCTCGCGCGCTACCGCGCGTATATCGAGGAGATCACCGGCAAGACACTGTTGCCTCCGCAAGCGAAAACGGAGAAAGCCGTGAAAACCGCAAGGGCGGGCAAGACGGTGAAAGCCGTGAAGAAATAATTCTTGCAGGCCAAGTGTCATTCCCGGCGGAACTTGGTATAAGGCGGGCATGTCAACAAATACCCCCTGCCCGCAATGCTCCATGGAAAACACCTACCCCGACGGGGCGAATTACGTTTGCGCCGACTGCGGCTATGAATGGCCGATGCAAGAGGCTGCCGGAGCGGATGCCAGCGCCGATGCCGGCGATGTGGTGAAGGATTCCAACGGCAACGTACTGGCCGATGGTGATTCCGTGGTGCTGATCAAGGATTTGAAGGTGAAGGGTTCGTCCACCACTCTGAAAGTCGGCACCAAGGTGAAGAGCATCCGGCTTGTGGGCGGGGACCATGAGGTGGACTGCAAGATGGATGCCGGTAATTTCATGCTGAAAGCCTGCTACCTACGCAAGGTGTGAGACGGCAGGGGCATGCGGCCCCTGCCCTGCCCGCATCAGGAATGCGTGAAATGCGCCGGGCGCTTCTCGATGAAGGCGGCCATGCCTTCCTTCTGATCGTTGGTGGCAAATTGCGAATGGAACAAGCGGCGCTCAAAAAAGATGCCTTCATGCAATGAAGACTCAAACGCGCGCGAAACGGTTTCCTTGGTCATCATCGCGATCGGTTTTGACATGGCGGCAATGGTGCTGGCGGTCTTCAGCGCCTCTTCCAGGAGCTGATCCGCAGGGATGATGCGCGCCACGAGGCCGGCGCGCTCGGCTTCCTCGGCGCCCATCATGCGCCCGGTGAGGCACATATCCATCGCCTTGGCCTTGCCGACGGCGCGGGTGAGCCGCTGCGAACCGCCCATGCCGGGCATGATGCCGAGCTTGATCTCGGGCTGGCCGAATTTGGCGGTGTCGGCCGCCAGCAGAATGTCGCACATCATCGCCAACTCGCAGCCGCCCCCCAGCGCGAAACCGGCCACCGCCGCGATGAGCGGGGTGCGCAGGGCTGTCAGCCGATCCCAGGTGGAGAAGAAATCGCTCAGATAGGCCTTCATATAAGTCTTGCTCTGCATCTCCTTGATGTCCGCCCCGGCGGCGAAGGCCTTGGCCGAGCCGGTGATGAGGATGGCGCCGGTCTCGTTTGAGCGGTCAAACGCCTCGGCGGCGGTGACCAGCTCGTTCATCAACTGGCTGTTCAGCGCGTTCAACGCCTGCGGGCGGTTCAGCGTGATTTGGCCGACGCGGCCCTTCTGTTCGACGATGATGGTCTCATAGCTCATGGTGAGGCTCCTTCCTGAAGCTTGGTTTTTAGGAAAATCTCGGCGCGTTGCAGATCTTGCGCGGTGGTGATCTTGAAATTGTCTTCCGAGCCCAGGACCATTTCAACCGGCATGCCCAGATGCTCGGCGATCATGCAATCGTCGGTGAACTCGATCCCCAGCCCTTGCACCTGGCGGTGCGCCTTGAGGATGGCGGCAAAACCAAAGCCCTGGGGCGTTTGCGCGCGGTAGAGATTGGCGCGGTCCACCGTGGCGATGACGCGGCCGTTTTCAACGCGCTTGAGTGTATCGGCCAGGGGTACGCCGGCCAGCGCGCAGGGGGAGTGTTGCAGCGCATCCAGCACGGCGGAAATGGTGGCATGGGTGATGAAGGGGCGCACCGCGTCGTGGATCAACACATTCGCGGGGTTCAGCGCGGCGACCCCCTCCAGCCCCAGGCGCACCGAATCTTGCCGCGCGGCGCCGCCGAACAGCGGCGGGCGGATGTTCAGCCCCGCGGTGGCGGTGGTGTAGAGCGCCGTATCATCCGGGTGGATGAGCACTTGCACGGCGCCGATGCGCGGATGCGCGGCCAGGGCCTGGATGGTGTGGCGCAGGATGGGCTGCCCGGCCAGCGGCAGATATTGCTTGGGCAGCGGCCCGCCAAGGCGGTAACCACGGCCGGCAGCAACGATGATCGCGATGTTCATGCTTGTCCCTGCGGCGAAATGAGCGGAAAATCCATTCTGAATAAGCACGCGGCCCGGAAAGGTTCAACTTCCCGGGGGGCTTGTCCAACCTCTGGCCCCGCTGGTGGTTATGAAGAGTTAACCAAAACCCCGTTTATATTGCGAAGGCATATGAACTGTGTAACTGTTTCGATAGAAAAACCGTGGGGATTTTTGAAACCGCAAAAAAATGCCATCCGTTGCAGATCGTGCCCGGCTGAATTGCGGTGCAATTTAACCGGCTGGTTGTGTTCGCCCTTAACGCACGGCCTCACGCGCGGGCGCCGGGAGCCGGTGCAATGCTGAATACAGCGCAAATTTCGCTTGCCGAGGTGATGCGTGACCGGCGCAGGCAGCTGAGCACCCGGCTGGCCGCGGGGCTTACCCAAATGGTCTGTGGCGGCCTGCTGCTTGGCTGGACCTGGAGCATTCCCCTGATGACGGCATATATCAGCCTCCAGGGGGTAGAAGTTTTCTATTTTTCGGCCGTGAAACGCGATATCGCGCCCTATAAAGGCCGCGAGCATGCCATCGCCCTGACGATCATCGCACTGAGTTCGGTCTTCTTCGGCGCTTCGACCATGCTCCTTGGCCAAAAACTGGGAAGCTGGGGCGATGTGACCGCTGCGTTTTTGCTCTGCGGCACGATTCTAAACTCCGTATTGATCACCATTGGCTGCCTGGCGGCGTTTCAAGCCATGGTTTTTCCTTATCTTATCTATTTCTGCTTACTGCCGTTCGATACCTTGTCACGGCATGAAGGTCCTTCCCTGCCGGTTCTTCTGAGCCTGCTCGCCTCCGTCCTGTTTCTGGTTACAAGCGTCGGGCAGATCTGGCAGCGATGGAGTCGTAATAAAGCGGCTGAAATTGTGGCGGTGCAACGCTACGTCGCCGAGCGCGACGCCAATGAGGAACGGCTGCTCCTGCTCACGCAGCAGGACGCGCTGACCGGGCTATTGAACCGCAACGCGCTGCGGGCGCAACTCGCCCGCAATATCCGCAGCACCGGGGCGCTTCTGCTGATCGACCTTGACGGTTTCAAATATGTCAACGACACGCTGGGCCATTCCGCCGGGGACCGGGTTCTGTGCGAGATTTCCGAGCGGATTCAACGCGCCGCGCAGCCGCCGGACACTGCGGCGCGGCTCGGCGGGGATGAATTCGCGCTGCTGCTGCCCGGCGTGAGCGACCCGGTCTCGGTGGTGGCCAGGGCCGATCTGCTGATTACGGAGATTTCGCAGCCGGTCATGCTAGATGGCCAGCCAATCAACATCGGCGCCAGCATCGGCATCGCCATCCACCCGCTGCATGGCGAAGACCCCGAACAACTCTTCGCCAATGCCGATCTGGCACTTTACCAGGCCAAGGCGGAAGGCCGGCATTGCGCACGCATCTACCATGCGGGCTTACGCGCCCAGGCCCAAGGCAAGGTGCTGCGCGACACCGAGCTGCGCCTGGCGCTGGAACGCGGCGAGTTTGAGATGTTCTACCAGCCGCAAGTTCGCCTGGCCGATGGCGCATTGACCGGGGCGGAAGCGCTGCTGCGCTGGCGCCATCCCGAGCTGGGCCTGCTCACCCCGGAGCATTTCCTGAGTGCGCTGGAAGGCGGGCTGCTCTCGGCCCGCGTCGGCGCCTGGGTGATCGAGACCGCCTGCCGCCAGGCGGCACTCTGGCGGACTCAGGGAGCGGCTGACTTTCGGATCGGGGTGAATATTTTTGGCGCGCAGTTTCGTTCCGGCAATCTGGTGGACTGGGTGGTGCGCACCTGCGCAGCCGCCGGACTCCCTCCGGAGGCGCTGGAACTCGAAATTACCGAAAACATCATCCTGCGGCATGAGGATGATATCATCGCTCCATTGCAGGAATTGCGCGAGCTGGGGGTGGGCGTTGCGTTTGATGATTATGGTACGGGCTTTGCCTCGCTCAGCATGCTCACGCGTTTCCCCGTATCGCGGCTGAAGATCGACCGCAGTTTTACACACTCCATCTGCGACAACCAGGCGGAAGCCGCCGTGATTCATGCCGTGCTCGCGCTGGCCCGCTCGTTGCAGCTGAAGGTAATCGCGGAGGGAATTGAATCCAAGGCACAGGCCCTCGCCCTGGTGCGGGAAGGCTGCGATGAGGGCCAGGGTTATTATTTTGGCCGCCCCATGAATGGCGCCGCCTTTGCCCGCACGTTCAATCTTGGCGTGGCCGGTGCAACCGCCCGGCAAACATCGCGCTTGTAAGTTTGCCGCCGGCCGCCCCCTTTTATAGGGTGGGGGGGTATGTTATCAGGCGGCATGACCCATACCGTACGCGGCAAACAAAAACTCCTGGCGCGCGTGCGCAGGATCAAAGGCCAGGTTGAGGCCATTGAACGCACGCTGGAAGCCGAGGCCGGCTGCGAGCAGGTGATGCATCTGATCGCGGCGGTGCGCGGGGCCATCGCCGGGCTGATGGCCGAGGTGGTGGAGGAGCATGTGCTGACACATCTGGTGGACCCTGAAAAACACCCCGGCGCACTGAACACCGAAGGCGCTGAGCAATTGCTCGACGTGATCCGAACCTATCTGAAATGAGATTGCCATGACCGAGAGCCGCCCGAACGCCGCCGTCCATGACCATGTGTTTCTTGGCGGCACCCATGCGCAGAACGAGCGCCGCACATGGATCGTGATCTGGCTCTGCGCCGCCATGATGGTGCTGGAGATCGCGGGCGGGTGGTGGTTCGGCTCAATCGCGCTGGTGGCTGATGGGTTGCACATGAGCACCCATGCGGGCGCGCTGTTGCTGGCGGCCCTGGCCTATACCTTTGCCCGCAAGCATGCGCATGACCCGCGATTTTCGTTTGGTACCGGCAAGTTCGGCGATCTTGCCGGGTTCACCTCCGCGATCATCCTCGGCATGATCGCGCTGTTGATCGGCTTTGAGGCGGTGCGCCGGTTTTTCGCGCCGGTGCCGATTCATTTTAATCAGGCGATCCCGATTGCCGCGCTGGGGCTGGTTGTCAACGTGGTCAGCGCCTGGCTGCTGAGCGGGGGGCACGGTCATGGACATGATCATGGGCATAGCCATGGGCATGACCACGGACACGGGCATGACCACGCGCATGATGAGGTGCGCCGCCTGGATACGCAAAACGGCTCGCTGAGTCTGGAGATTTTCGAGGAGGGGGTGCCGCCTTGCTTCCGGCTGTATGCCGGCACGGCCCCCCTGCCCGCGAGCGCGCGGATCGAGATTTTGCGCCCCGATGGCCGTGCTGAAACCTTCGCCATGCTTTCGCGCGGCGGCTATCTGGAGTCAGCCGGGGAGATCCCCGAGCCGCATGAGTTCAGCGCCACCGCGTATATCAACGACGAGAGCCACACGGTCTTCTACGCCGAACACCAGCATGTGCTTGAGAAAACCGGGCGCGACAACAACATGCGCGCGGCGCTGGTGCATGTGATGGCTGATGCCGCCGTCTCGGTGCTGGTGATCATCGGCCTGTTCACCGCGAAGCTGTTTGGCCTGATGTGGATGGACCCGCTGGCCGGTATCGTGGGCGCCTGTGTTATCGCGAGCTGGGCGGTGGGGCTGGTGCGCGACACGGGGGGCATTCTACTCGACATGAACCCCGACCGGGACATGGCGCAAACCATGCGCCAGACCATCGAGGAGGGCGGCGACGAGCTGACTGATCTGCACCTCTGGCGCCTGGGGCCGGGGCATTTGGGCGCCATTGTGGCGGTGACCACCAGCCTGGGCCGCGATGCGGAGTATTATCGTCTCCGCCTACAGCGTTTCCGCGCACTCTCGCACCTCACGGTGGAGGTGCGGCAGGCGGTTTAGTTTTTGTTCGCCACCAGGGTGAAATTGACCCCGGCGTTGAGCGCCACTCAGTCGCCGGTGGCCCAACTGCCCTGGCTGACGCCATAATCGGAACGCTTGAGCGTGCTCTGCCCCTTGGCCACGGCCTGATTGCAAGTGATACCAGTCAGCCTTAAGGCTGACTGGTATCACTTGACGAACGCCACACTGATGATGAGCGTGACATCATCGCCGATCAGCGGAATGTAGGTTTTCTGGTTGAAGTCGCTGCGCTTGATATGGCCGGTGGCGTTGAAGCCCACGGTGTATTGCTTGCTCAGTATGTTCACGCCCGAGGCGTTGAAGGTCACGTCCAAGGTTTCGGGCCGGGTGACGCCGTGGAAGGTCAGCTCGCCGGTCACCTTGGCGGTGTCGCGCCCGGTGCGGACAATCTTTTCCGATTTGAACTCGATGATCGGATACTTCGCCGTGTTGAACCATTCCGGGCTGTTCAACTCGCCATCCAGCTTGGTGTTGCTGGTGGAGATGGTGTTGGCGGGGATGGTGATGTCAAACGAGCTGGAGGACAGCGCCTTCGGGTTGAGGTTCAGCGTGCCCGAAACATTGGTGAACTGGCCGTACCAGGTGGTGAACCCCATGTGCGAGACCGCGAACAGCACGCGGGTGTGGGTGGGCTCGACGGTGTAAGTTGCCGCGGGAACGGCGGCGGGATTGGTGTTGAGCGGCGGGATGTTCTGCGCGTGAGCAAGGGCGGGAGCGGCGAGAATTGCCGCGCCGAGCGCCAGGGTTTTAATGTTCATTTGTGTAAGCTTTCGTGGTTCAGGCGGCTAGGGCGGCGATTTGAGCTTGCGCGGCGGCGATGGCGGCGGGTTTTAGCTCCGGTACGGCGACACCCTCGGCGCGGATGATGGTGACATCGCTCAGACCGATGAAGCCGAGCGTGGCTTTCAGGAGGGTTTCCTGATGGTCAAGGAAGGCGGTCGGCGAACCGGCGCTGTGCACGCCGCCGCGCGAGGAGGCGATGAAAACCTTCTTGCCGGCGGGAACCAGCCCGACAGGAACCCCGGCCTCGTTATATTTGAAGGTTTTGCCGGCCACGAGCATGCGGTCGATCCAGCTCTTCAACTGCGTGGGCAGGCTGAAGTTGTACATCGGCGCGCCGATGACGATGATGTCGGCGGCGAACAGCGCGTCCAGATATGCGGCGCCGGTGGCGATATCGGCCTGCACGCTGGCATCAACCGGCGGGTGGCCGAACATGGCGCCGATATGCGCGGGCGAGAGATGTTGCAACGGCTGCTGCGCCAGGTCCAGATAGGTGACTTCCAGCCCAGGGTAGAGGGATTTCTGCTGCGCGACGATATCAGCGGTGAGGCCGCGCGAGACGGAATTGCCGCCGAGGACGCTGGAGTCGATATGCAAAAGCTTCATGACGAAATCTTTCAAAGTGATTCGATGGCGCGGATATAGACTCTTCAAAAAAATATAAAAACTGTATATATTATAATAGATACCATCGTTATTAGCGATAGATTGGACAAGCCAGATGCTGGACGGCGTTTCCTTCGATCAATTGCGCTGCTTCATCGCCGCCGCGGAGGATGGCAGCTTTTCAGCCGCTGGGCGGCGGCTGAACCGCGCGCAATCGGTCATCAGCCAGACCATCGCCAATTTGGAGGCGCAGGTGGGTGTGGCGCTGTTTGAGCGCTCTGGACGCTACCCGGCGTTGACCGAGGCCGGGCGCCTGCTGCTGGCCGACGCAAGAGTGGTGATGAACACGCTCAACGCCCTGAAAGCCCGCGCCAGAAGCATGGCCTCGGGCGTGGAACCCGAACTCTCCGTCGCAATCGACGTGATGTTCCCAATGGCGGTGCTGACACAGGCGGCGGCCTCGTTTGGCGAGCGATTCCCCGCAACGCCGCTGCGCATTTATGTGGAAGCACTGGGTGGGGTGGCCAAGGCGGTGCTGGATGGCCAGTGCCAACTGGGCGTGATCGGCACACTGCCGTTGAATGTGCCAGAGCTGGTGAGCGAGCGGCTGTTGGGGGTTAAGATTGTATTTGTCGCGGCGCCGGCGCACCCGCTGGCGCAAATCAGCGGGCCGGTGCCCCAATGCGAGCTGGCCCGGCATGTGCAACTGGTGCTGACCGACCGCACGGAGCTTTCCCGCGGGCGAGAGTTCCGCGTGATGTCGCCGCGCAACTGGCGCCTGGCGGATCTGGGCGCGAAACATGCGTTTCTGCTGGCCGGACTCGGATGGGGCGGCATGCCGCTGGCGATGGTTGCGCGCGACATCGCCGAGGGGGCGCTGTGTGAAATACGGGTAGAGGATGAGCCTGACGGGCGGGAAATTATGCCGATGTCGGCCGCCTACCGCGCCGATACGCCACCAGGACCGGCTGGACGCTGGTTTGTTGAACAACTGAAACTTTTCGCCACCGAGAAGCCGGGGAAGCATCCGCCGCAAACAGACGAAGAAATGGGATTGGTGGGTGCTGTAGGGATCGAACCTACGACAAGCTGATTAAGAGTCAGCTGCTCTACCAACTGAGCTAAGCACCCGCCGCGCGCACCCTCTAGCAAACCTCGCCGGAGAATGAAAGCCCACCCCCAAGATAAAGACCCGCAGGCTCTCCGCGGCGGCCTGGAACGCAACCGTCTTCAGGCTCGCTCAGGTGAGCCAGCCTGAAACAGGCAATGATTCGAGCACGGCCGCACTTATACCAGTCAGCCTTAAGGCTGACTGGTATAAGTGCGGGGCTGGTGGGGCGGCCGCGCGAAAAATTAAAAGCTTATACCAGCCCGCCACCAAACCAAGAGAGTCAAGCTCTTGGCGGGCTGGTATTAGAACGATCAGACCCGGGCCGGATTTGGGCACAGCCGGAATAATGGAAAATTCACGGAATCGTGAGTTTCTTACCATTTAAGGTAGATTTTATTTTTTTCAGCTGATACGATTGGTTGCAGATAAAATCTGGAGGGGAATGTGGCAATTCAGATATTACGTGCGGTCACGCAGCATGTGAATTATCTAAAAATGGTCCGGCGCTGCCTGGAACAAGGGCCTGAGCATTCCCTCTGCTGCGATCATCACAGTTGCCTGTTCGGCAAATGGTACGATAGCGACGGCAGCGCAATGATCGAAGCGATGAAGCTCCCGGAGGCAACCAGGCTGTGGGGGGAGATTGGCCAGCATCACGAAATTTTCCACGACGACTCGATAGCCGCGGTGCAGGCGCGTGGCGCGGATATGGCGCACGCGAGCCGGCTGGAGACCGCGATGATGCAGCGCTTCACCCTGCTGGTAAACCGCTTGCTGGCGCTTGATGAAATTGTGAATCAAAAAGCCATGGTTGCGTAGGGGCCTCCCCGGCCGGTGTTCCGCGCGCCGCGCCCGGCCGAAAGCATTCATAACATTTCAGAACATACCGTCAACACATCTCGCGGGCTCAGCGCCGCTCGCGGGTTGCGGAGAAGGTGATTTCGGGGAAATTATCCTTCATGCGGTTAAGCTCCCAGCTGTTGCGCACCAGATAGACAGGCGCACCTTCGCGGTCTTCGCTCATGGCCGATTTGTTCTGCTCGATGAAGGTTTTCAGACGTGCCTGATCCTCGGAGAAGATCCAGCGGGCGGTGTCATACGGCGCGGCCTCGAAGGCGACGGGCACGGAATATTCCTGCTCGATGCGGCTTGAGAGGACATCAAGCTGCAACGCGCCGACGACGCCGACAATCCATTCCGCGCCTGTCATCGGGCGGAATACCTGGGTGACGCCCTCCTCCGCCAGATCCTCCAGCGCCTTGCGCATCTGCTTGGCCTTCATCGGGTCTGACAGGCGCACGCGGCGCAGGATTTCCGGCGCGAAGTCCGGGATGCCGGTGAAGCGCAGCTTCTCGCCTTCGGTCAGCGTGTCGCCCACGCGCAGCGTGCCGTGGTTGGGGATGCCGATGATGTCACCCGGATAGGCTTCCTCGGCCAATGAGCGGTCCTGCGCGAAGAAGAAGATCGGCGCCTGGATGGCCATGGGCTTGAGCGTGCGCGAGTGGATCAGCTTCATGCCGCGCACGAATTTGCCGGAGCAGATGCGGGTGAAGGCGATGCGGTCGCGGTGCTGGGGGTCCATATTGGCCTGCACCTTGAAGACAAAGCCGGTGACCGGGGTCTCGGCGGGTTCCACCACCCGCGTATCGGCCGCGCGCGGTTGCGGCGCGGGGGCGTTGGCGACCAAGCCTTCCAGCAGCTCGCGCACCGAATAATCCTTCAGCGCCGAGCCGAAATACACCGGGGTCAAATGCCCTTCCGAGAAGGCCTGCTGGTCAAACTCAGGGTAGGCGGCGCGGATCAGCTCCACATCCTCCTCCAGCTGCGCCTGCTGGTTGGCGGGAATGTCAAATTTCACCCCCGCGGGGTCCTGGCCGGGTTTCACGGCGGAGACCAGGCGGTTTGAGCGCAGATCGAAACAGCCGCGGAACAGCCCGCCGGTGCCGATGGGCCAGACCATCGGCGTGATGTCCAGCGCCAGGGTGTTGGCGATTTCGTCCAACAGCTCGAACGGATTCTCGCCCTCGCGGTCCACCTTGTTGATGAAGGTGGTGATCGGGATGTTGCGCAGGCGGCAGACCTCGAAGAGCTTTTTGGTTTGCAGCTCGATGCCCTTGGCCGCGTCGATCACCATCACCGCCGAGTCCACAGCGGTGAGGGTGCGGTAGGTGTCCTCGGAGAAATCCTCATGGCCAGGCGTGTCGAGCAGGTTGAACACGGCGCCGCCGAACTCAAAGGTCATCACCGAGGAGGTAACCGAAATGCCGCGCTGACGCTCGATCTTCATCCAGTCCGAACGGGTTTGGCGGCGGTCCTGCCGCGCTTTCACCATGCCGGCCTCGCGGATGGCGCCGCCAAAGAGCAGCAGCTTCTCCGTCAGCGTGGTTTTACCGGCGTCCGGATGGGAGATGATGGCGAAGGTGCGCCGGGGCGGGATCTTCGCACCGGTTTCGGAAATGGGTAGGGCCTGGTCCATCGGCAGGCCCTACCAAAATTCTCCGCCCCGCGCCACCGGGCTTGGGTGTCAGGCCACCGTGTTGCTGTGCCAGACTTTGGGAGCCTGCGCGAAAAACTGGCCGACATTGCCGCGCCAGACCTCAAACTCAGGCGCGCCGCGGAATTTTTCCATGTGGTGGGCCACAGTTTCCCATTTAACCAGCAGCACGAAATGCTGCGGACTCTCGATGCTGCGGTGCAGCTCCAGGCCGTGGCAGCCGGGCGAGCGCAGGAAAGCTTCGCGGCTTGCCTCCACCCCGGCGATGAACTGCGCCTCGGTGCCGGGGATGATTTCGATTTCAGCGAATTCCGTGACCATGTTTCTAACCACTGATTGTTTTTGCAATTTGTTCACCCATGCCCTGGATGCCGATTTTGACTTGCTGACCGGGGCGCAGGAAGATGGGCTCCGGCTTTTTGCCCGCGCCGACGCCGGCTGGGGTGCCTGTGGCGATGATGTCACCAGGGTGAAGGGTGATGAACTGGCTGACATAGCTGACCAGGGATTTCACGCCGAAAATCATAGTTCTGGTATTGCCATCCTGCATGCGCACGCCATCCACCTCAGCCCAGAGATTGAGATTTTGCGGGTCCGGCACTTCGTCCTTGGTGACGAGGTAGGGGCCGACGGGGCCGAAGCTGTCGCAGCCTTTGCCCTTGTCCCAGGTGCCGCCGCGCTCGGTCTGGTAGGCGCGCTCGGAGACATCGTTCACGGTGCAATAGCCGGCGACATAATCCAGCGCGTCAGCCTCGGCCACATGCGCGGCCTTGGTGCCGATGACGACGCCAAGCTCCACCTCCCAGTCGGTTTTGCGCGCGCCGGGGGGGATGATGATGTCATCATACGGGCCGGAAAAGGCGGAGAGGGATTTGAGAAAGAGAATCGGCTCCTTTGGAATCTTGCCCCCTGTTTCGGCCGCATGGTCGGCGTAATTCAGGCCGATGCAGACGAAATTGAGCGGCCGGGGAATTGCCGGGCCGATGCGGCGGGGGGTTTTGAGGCTCGGCAGCTTCGCCGGGTCCAACGCGGCGAGCTGCGCCAGCCACTCCGGGCTGAAAACATCGCCCGTGACGCCGGCGAGCGCGTCATCAAGCGTGCGGACATGTCCCTCGGCATCGAGAATGCCCCATTTTTCCTGGTTTGGGTCACCGTAACGGAGAAGCTTCATCCTGAATATTCCTTATCATCGCAGGTTTCACGCAAAAGTCAGAGCAGGGTGGCGTAGATGGGCAATGTCAAACAGGCAAATTGATTCTAACTATAGAGGCTTAACGAAAGAGAGTTAAATACGATGCCGCTGTTCGCCTTCCATGCGCTTGACCGGCCAGGCGCCCTCCCGCTCCGCCTGGAACACTATGGCGCCCATCGCGCGTTTGTGGAAACAGACTCTGACTACGGCATTACGATCGTACTCTCGGGCCCCCTGCAAACCGACGACGGCGAGACGATGACCGGATCGCTGTTTCTGATCGAGGCACCCAGCCGCGCCGCGGTGGATGCGTTTGTGGCGGCTGATCCGTTTACCCGGGCGGGCGTTTGGGGCGAGGTCACGATCACGCGATTCCACCGCCGCAGAGGGTAGTTTTCGCATTTTATTGCAGTGCAGCATAATTCATCGGGCAGGCTGAGCCGCGGACATAAAAAAGGCCGGTCGTTGACGACCGGCCTGTACCTTTTTGGTACGAATTTCGTTGCTCCCTAAACTTGGCGGCTGACACTGGCCTGATACTGCTAGGCATCGTTTAGCGTCACGAGAAGCTATGTGGCGGAAAAATGTCATCCATGCAACCCCTTTTATGCGGTTTCTTGCCTGAGCAAGGGAGGCAGCATGAAGTTTCTTTCATACTTTATAAGTGAATCTCTGCTTTGAGGGCCGCAACAACGGCACGAATCTCCTCCGCCGCTTGGGTGGAGGGGCCGGCTTCGGTCACGCCCAGCCCATCGGCGAAGGCATTTGCATAACCCGCCCGATTCGCCAGTGCAGTATCCAGCAGGATAAGACCGCGGGCCGCGATTTCCGCCTCCAGCCGCTTGCGCAGGCGCGAGGCGGCAGGCGCGCGGTTAAAAATGAGCGCGGTGCGCCGCTTCTCCTCGGCCGCCAGTTTCAACGTACCCTCGGCGGCCCAGAGGTCAGGCGGGGCTGGATTTAGCGGGATCAGCACCAGATCGGCCCCACGGATAGCGCGCCGCGCGTCAGAATCGATGACGGGAGGCGTGTCGATCAGCACGTAATCATGCAAGTCTTTCAGTTTTTCCACCTCGCTGGCCAGACGCCAGCCGGAAATAGTGGCAAGCGTGAGTGCCTGCGCCGCCTTGGGCGAATGGGCGCGCAGCTTACCCCAGATGGTCAGGCTGCCCTGCGGGTCAATGTCCAGCGCCGCCACGCGCGCGCCTTCTGCCAGGGCCACTGCCAGCTGGGTGGCCAGCATGGTCTTGCCAGCACCGCCTTTCTGCTGTGCAACCGCAATCACTTTACCCATATA
>NZ_JAQTZC010000086.1 GCF_028687955.1 Acidocella sp. | reverse complement strand
TGGCGGAGAGACAGGGATTCGAACCCTGGGTACGCTTTCACGCACACACGCTTTCCAAGCGTGCGCCTTAAGCCGCTCGGCCATCTCTCCCGCGCGGGGGCCTGCATAGCTAAACCCGGCGAATAGCTCAAGGGCACGGGAGCGGGAAAGCGCGCATATGCGTTGTTCTCTTAAGGGTTGAAGTTTATGAAGCCTTAAGCAATTTAAGATTTATGGACAGCATTTTCGAGGTTTTCCCTGATTTGCCGGCGCTGGCGGACGGCCGTTTCGCCGGTGCGGCCTGCGCCAAACCCACAATCATGATCGCCATGACAGCGCGTACCGGCAGCACGCATTTATGCGGCGCGCTCGCGGCGGCGGGCGATGTCGGCCGGCCGGGCGAGATATTCAACCCGCGCGGGGTGGCCGGGGCAGAGCGGGAGCGGCGCGGGGTGCACTCATTCACCGATTATATGCGCTCCTTCAATGACGAGCCCAGCCCGGTGTTCATCTTCAAGACCAATTGGCAGGATTTCGCCCCCTTCGCACAGGACTGGCGCATGCTCTTCCCCAACCTGCGCGTGGCGTATCTGGACCGCAAAAACCTGGCCGCCCAGTCTGTCTCGCTGTACCGGGCGCAGATATCCGGAACATGGCACCAGCCGGCGCAGCAGGCGCGAGCAGCCCCCGAGGATTGGCGCCACAGCTTCGACCTCGCGCGCATCTGCACGCTCATGCAGGAGCTGAATGCTAAGAAACAGGCATGGGAGCAATTTTTCAGCGCCGAGGGCTTTACCCCGGCACGGCTGTTCTATGAGGATTTCCAAAAGGATGTGAGCGTCGGGCTAGGTTTTCTGGCCCGGGAGATGAACCTCGGCCTGCGGCTGGAGGTGCCACCCGGCACCGGCTTTGAGAAACTGGCGGACGCGCTGACCCGCGATTGGGTCGAGCGCGTGCAGCGGCATGTTTTGCAGATGACCTGAGCGCCGCTCAGGATTGCGCCTCCGGCGGCAGCACCATGCAGCCGGTCGGCCCGGTGGAGAGCCGGCTACAGGCGTTCACCGCATCGTCACGCGGCAGACCCACGACGCGGGCGCGGTACTTCACATGCCCCGCGCTCACCACCGACATCACCACGGGATGACCGTTGATCAGCATCTGCACCGCGGAAAGCTCCGCCAAACCCAGCGCCGCCCGGGCGTTGGAGGAGGTGTCATAAGCGCCGACCTGAATCGCCCAGCCGGACGTATGGTGGGAGGCCGGGGCATAATCCGGCACGGGCCTGGCCCGAACCGGCAGCTGCGGCGCGGGCCGCGTGGTATCGGCCACGGCCGCGGGAATGATGGAGAAGGAGGGATGCGGTGCGGGCGGCGGCGGCGGCTCCGGTATGGGGGCCGGCGGCGCGATGGACGCGGCACGCACCGGTGCCGGGGTATATACAGAGGACATGGGAGCGGCCGGCGGCGCAATGGACGCGACACGCACCGGCGCCGGGGTATAAACCGAGGACACGGGGGCGGGCGGCGGCGCGATGGACGCCACCTGCACCGGCGCCAGCGGATTCTGCTGCATTTGCCGTGCAGGCGCATCGGGGTTGAAGCCCGGCGGCAGCAGGCCGGGCGCTTCGCTCATCGGCTGGGTGTTCAGGGCGAGCTGGTCCGCCTCGGAACGGTGCACCGGGTAATAGCCCTGAATGTTCGGCGCGATCATCGCGACGTAGTTGATCGTCTCGCCGGGAAGCGGCGTGTGATAGTTCATGTACGAATCCAGCCGCCCCGGGCCGGCGTTATACGCGGCCAGAAACCCCGGTGATCCGTAAATCTGATACATCTCGTGAATATAGGCGGTGCCCGCCATGATATTGTCGTAAGGGTTGAACGGGTCCTGCCCCAGGCCGTAGCGCGACGCCATTTCCTGATACGTCGCCGGTTCCAGCTGCATCAGCCCCATGGCGCCGGCGGCGGAGACGATAAGCTGGCCGTCCAGATATTCATGTCCGCCGGATTCCACGCGCATCACCTGCCGAATCCAGGTTGGCGGCACATCAAAACGGTTGGCGGCGATGTTGATGTAAGGTCCCCAAGGGTCGCTCGGCGGGCCGGGCGGGGCATAGTTGCCCGCCGCATGGGTGCGGTAATACGCAAGCGAGTAACCGTTCTGGGCAACCTGGTTGCCGCCCGCGCAGGCGGAGAGCAAGGCAAGGCCGGCACACCCCAAAACCAGCCGGGCGCCACGGCCGCCTTGCACTACCCGCACGGGCCGGAAACGGTATTTTGCGCTCACAGTCTAAGCCTCCACTTTATAACCATCGGCCGCGGGAGATGACCTGATCTCCAAGGGCCGCCAGCATTGCGCGCGGGGCGGGTTAGGCTGCCACGCATCGGACCAAACCAGCGCTTGCACACCGCCACAGGACGGCCTTCGGCGCGGGTACCGTCATATCGCGTGTATCTCGCTCAATAACGGCTTAAACAAGGCAGTGTAACCCATTAAGCTAGAAGACAACTCGCAGCAAGGAAAACTTCTGGCGCCGCAACGCTATCTCGCCCCGGCGGGCGATGATAAACAGGGCCATGCTGCTGAATCACCCCTGGAAAAACCTTTGCCTGGCGCTGCTGGGCGTCCTGCCCCTTCTGGCCGGCTGCGCCGCGCGCGCGCCGGTGCAACCCGTGGCGCAGACCTCGCCGCTGCGCGGCCGGCTGAGCACCGGCACCGTGATTGCCGTGCGCGCCGTGGACGTACCCGCCGGCAACGCCGCCTTGGCGCGGGTGCTCGCCGGGCTGGGGCAGCCCACGGCCACCGATCCGCCGCCCGCCGAGGAGGTCATCATCCGCCGCCGGGATTCCAGCATCGTCTCCGTGGTTGAGGCGCGCCAACCTGGCTTCACCCCAGGGGAGCGCGTGAACATCGCCGAAGCGGCGGCAACAGCCGTGCGTCCTCAATAATCCGGGATAATGGCTTAATAACTCGTCATGCGGAGCCGGGGCGGTTGATGCGGCCCCGCCATTCGGCTATCGCCAGCGGATGAACACGATTGCGCCAGAGCAGGGGCAGGCCGCGGTTGAGGTTTCTCACACCGCCAGTGTGCCAGGCCGGGCGGTCACCATCATAGCCAGCCGCGGCTGGCGCGGGCGGCTTGCCTTGGCGGGGGCGGATCTGTCCGAAACCCTGCGGCTGTGGCCGCTGGTGTGGACTCTCAGCCTGCTCGACATAAGGCTGCGCTATCGCGGCTCTCTGCTCGGCCCGTTCTGGCTCACCCTCTCCACGGCGGTGATGGTCGGCGCCATCGGCTTCCTGTATTCGCGCCTGTTCCACCAGAACATCTCGGCTTATCTGCCGTTTCTCTCGATCTCGCTGGTGCTGTGGAATTTCATCAGCACCGTCACCTCTGACGGCTGCCTCTGCTTCACCCAGGCCGAGGGCATGATCCGCGCCATGCGCATGCCGCTCTCGCTGCACGCGGCGCGCGCGGTGCTGCGCAACATCCTGGTGCTGGCGCATAACATCGTGGTCATCGCCGTGGTTTTCGCGGTGTTCCACACCCGGCCCAGCCTCGCCAGCTTCAGCCTGCTGCCCGCCGCCGCGCTCTGGGTGGTTGACGCCATGGCCCTCACCCTGCTGCTCGGCGCCTTCGGCACCCGTTTTCGCGACATTCCGCCGATTGTCGCCAGCGTGGTGCAGATCGCCTTCTACATCACGCCGATCATGTGGAATCCCACCATGCTGACACATCGCGGCCTGAGCATGGTGCTAGTGACATGGAACCCATTCTACGCGCTGCTCGAGATTGTACGCGGCCCGCTCCTCGGCGGCCCGCTGGACGCCGCCGCCTGGGCAGCGGCGCTGGGCTACTCCGCCGCGCTGGTGCTGCTGGCGGGCGCCGTGTTCGCCCGCACGCGCGCGCGCATCGCATACTGGGTGTAGCCCATGGCCAAGCTGCTAATCGAGAACATTTCCGTCCGCTTCCCGCTGTATCATGGCGAGAGCCGCAGCCTGAAGAAAACCGTGTTCGCCGCCGCCTCGGGCCGGCTGGGGGAAGACCGCAAGCACCGCCTGGTGGTCGAGGCGCTGCGCGATGTCTCCTTCTCGCTGCGCACCGGCGACCGGCTTGGCTTTATCGGCGCCAACGGCGCGGGCAAAACCACCTTGCTGCGCAGCATGGCCGGCATTTACGAGCCGGTGTGCGGGCGCATCGTCATCGACGGCGCGGTGACCGCCCTGCTGGACGCCAACCAGGGCATGAACCTGGAGATGACCGGGCGCGAGAACATCCGGCTGCGCGGGTTGTTTACCGGGCTGAACGAGCCGCAAATCCGCCAGCTGCAAGCCGATGTGGCGGATTTCGCCGGGCTGGACCAGTTTTTGGAGCTGCCCGTGCGCACCTACAGCTCGGGCATGATCGTGCGGCTCGGCTTTGCCCTGGCCACCGCCATCAAACCGCAGATCCTGCTGATGGACGAATGGATTCTGGCCGGAGACGCCGCCTTCATGACCAAGGCCCGCCACCGCCTGGAAACCATGGTGCGCGGCGCGGAGATCCTTGTATTGTCATCGCATAATGCCGATGTCATCCTGCGCTGGTGCAACCGGGTGATCTGGATGGACGGCGGGCAGATAAAAGCCGATGGCCACCCCGAGGATGTTCTGGCGGCTTATCTGCCGCCCGAGCAGTTCGCCCACGCGCTGGCCGCCGCGCAAGACGCGGCCTGAACACAAACAACAGCGCAAGGAGACATTCATGCAGCAACGTCATCTCGGCAAAAACGCGCAAGGCCAGCCGCTGGTTGTTTCCGCCCTCGGGCTGGGGTGCATGGGCATGTCGGAGTTCTATGCCGGGCGCGACGACAATGAATCCATCGCCACCATCCACATGGCCATTGCGCGCGGCATCAATTTTTTTGACACGGCGGATATGTACGGCTCTGGCGCCAATGAGGAGCTGGTGGGCAAAACCATCGCCGGCAAGCGCGAAGGGCTGATCATCGCCACCAAATTCGGCAACATGCGCGGCGCGGACGGCGCGTTTCTCGGCGTCAATGGGCGGCCGGAATATGTGCGCGCCTGCGCCGAAGCCTCGCTGAAGCGGCTCGATATCGAGGTGATCGATCTCTACTACCAGCACCGTGTAGACCCCAACGTACCAATCGAGGAGACCGTGGGCGCCATGGCCGAGCTGGTGGCGCAGGGCAAGGTGCGGCATCTGGGCCTGTCCGAGGCGAGTGCGGCCACCATCCGCCGCGCCCATAAAACCCACCCGATCAGCGCGTTGCAAACCGAATATTCGCTCTGGACCCGCGACCTGGAGGCGGAGATCCTGTCCACACTGCGCGAGCTTGGCATCGGCCTGGTACCCTACAGCCCGCTGGGCCGTGGTTTTCTCACCGGCGCCTTCAACGCCCTGGCAGACCTGCCGGGCGATGACTACCGCCGCAACTCGCCGCGCTTCTCGGATGAGAATTTCGCCCTCAACCGCGCCCTGGTCGGCGTCATCGAGAACGTCGCCGAGCAGAAATCATGCACCGCCGCGCAGGTCGCGCTGGCCTGGGTGCTGGCGCAGGGGCAGGATGTGGTGCCAATCCCCGGCACCAAGCGGCGGGGCTATCTGGAGCAGAATATCGCCGCGCTGGATGTGACGCTGAGCGCCGATGAGCTAAAAACCCTCACCGCCGCCTTCCGCCCCGGCGCAGCACTCGGCATGCGCTACGCCCCCGCCGGCATGACGGCGCTGAATCGCTAACCTATGGCCGCGATCGCCTATGTGAACGGACGCTACCGCCCGCTGCGCGAAGCCTCGGTGAACGTCGAGGATCGCGGCTTCCAGTTCGGCGACGGCATTTACGAGGTGCTCTACGTCCACAACCACCGGCTGGCGGACGCGGAGCTGCATCTGGCGCGCATGGCCCGCAGCCTGGGCGAGATCAGCCTGCACCTCACGCTCTCCCCGGCGGCGCTGCTGGTCATCATCCGCGAGGTGCTGCGGCGCAACCGGGTGAGCACCGGGCTGGTGTATATGCAAATAACGCGCGGCGCCGCCCGGCGGGACCACCCCTTCCCCGCCGTGCCGGTGCGCCCCGGCATCGTCATCACCGCGCGCACCCGCCCGGCCCCGCCCACGGATATCGCCGCCTGGGCGGGTGCGGCCATCACCCTGCCGGACGAACGCTGGGCGCGCCGCGACATTAAATCCACCAACCTGCTGCCCAACGTCCTGGCCCGGCAGAAGGCCCGCCTCGCCGGCGCCTACGAAGCCATTTTATACGATGCCCAAGGCTATGTGACCGAGGGCGCGGCCAGCAATGTGTGGATCGTGGATGCCGCCGGCACGCTGCGCACCCGCCCGCTCGGCCAGGAGATTCTGCCCGGCTGCACCCGCGCGGCGGTGCTGCAAATGCTGCACGGCACAGGCATCGCCTTCACGCAGACCCCCTTCACGCTGGAGGCCCTGCGCGGCGCGCGTGAAATCTTCCTCACCAGCGCCACCTCCTTCGTCAAACCCATCACCCGGCTGGACGGCGTCTCCATCGGCAACGGCCACCCCGGCCCCGCCGCCACAGAGCTGCTGGCGCGTTATCTCCAACACATCGAGGCGCCATGACTAACCCGGCCATAACCACCCCGACAATGTACAACCCGGCGGCCTTCGTGGAGAACGACCCGGCCGAGCTCCAGGCGATCATGCGCGCGGCCTCGCTGCCGGTGCTCATCTCGCCCGGTAAAAACGGCCTGCTCGCCACCCATCTGCCGCTGCTGTTCGAAGCGCCGGACCGTCTCATCGGCCACCTCGCCCGCGCCAACCCGCATTGGCGCGATTTCGACCCAGCCGCCCCGTCTCTGGCCATTTTCACTGCCGCCGATGGCTATATCAGCCCCTCCTTCTACCCAACCAAGGCCGAGACCGGCAAAGTGGTGCCGACCTGGAACTACCAGGCCGTGCACGCCACCGGGCGGCTGGAAGTCACCGAAGACCCCGCCGCGCTGCTCGATATCGTAACCCGGCTGACCAACCGCTACGAGACCGGCCGCCCCAACCCCTGGGCCGTGGCCAGCGCCCCGGCGGACTTCATCGCCAGCCAGTTGCGGGGCATCATCGGCATCACCCTGCACATCACCCTGCTGGAGGGCAAAAACAAGCTCAGCCAGAACCGGCTGAAACAGGACCAGATCGGCGCGCTGGCGGGTGCCGCGCGCGAAAACCCCGCCCTGGCCGCAGCCATGCGCAAGGCGAACGGCCTATAATACCAGCCCGCCTTAAGGCTGACTGGTATTATAGGCTAAACCAGCCGGCCCTCGAACGGCGGCAGATAATCCGCTGCGTCGAACTCAAGCACCCATAAATCCGGGTCGTAGGATACCTGTTTTTTCACATAGGCGTCGGTCGCTTCCTCGTTCACCGGG
>NZ_JAQTZC010000085.1 GCF_028687955.1 Acidocella sp. | reverse complement strand
CTGCGTTTCGGTTTCATTGTCTCCGGGATGGTGAAACCCAGGTGTAAAAAACTGTCGCGCATGTGTTTAGGCAGGGGGGCTTCGACGGTTAAGGTGCCGCCGTCGGGGTGGGGGAATTGCAGGCGGCGGGCGTGCAGGTGCAGTTGCGGCGCGAAACCGTCGGCGAAAGCCTGGCCGTAGGCGGCGTCACCCAGGATGGGGGTGCCGAGTGCGAGCATGTGGGCGCGCAGCTGGTGCATGCGCCCGGTTTGGGGTTGCAACTCCATCCAGGCGAATTTTTTGCCCGCGTATTCCACCACCCGGTAGGCGGTGACGGCTTTCAACGCTTCGGGGTCTTTGCGGCCGGCGGGCTCGGAGCGGGACATGCCGCCCACTTCCACGCGCACCAGGGGGAGATCGATGCGGCCTGCCAGCACATCCGGCACGCCCCAGACCAGCGCCCAGTAGGTTTTTTCGACATCGCGGCTGCGAAAGGCGGTGGCGAGTTTGCTGGCGGGCTTGACGCCGCGCGCCAGGAGGAGAACGCCGGAGGTGTCGCGGTCCAGCCGGTGGACGAGTTTGGGGCGCTCGGTGCCCTCGAAGCGCAGGGCGTCGAGCATGCCATCGAGATGCACGGTGATGCCGCTGCCGCCCTGGCTGGCGAGGCCGGCGGGCTTGTTGAGCACGATCACCGAGTCATCACGGTAGAGGATCATGGCTTCCAGGTCGCGGATCATGTGCGGGTCCATGCTCATCACCTGCCGGACCTTTGGCATTTCCTTCGGCGGGGTGATCTCGGGCGCGGTTACGGAGTCACCCAGGGCAAGGCGCGTGTTGGCCTCGGCCTTGGCGCCGTTCACCCGGATTTTGCCCGCGCGCAGGAATTTCTGGATATGCGCCTGGGTCAGCCCCTCGATGTTGCGGCGCAGGAAACGGTCGAGGCGGGTATTGGTTTCAGCCTCGGGGACTTCAAATGTGAGTGTCATGCGCCCTCTTCGCGCAATTTTGCCCAATAAGCGAGCCGCTTGGCGATATCGCGCTCAAAACCGCGCTGGACTGGGCGGTAGAAGTCGGGCCGGCCCATGCCTTCGGGGAAGTAGTTATCGCCGGAGAAGCCTTCGTCAGTGTCGTGGTCATAGGTGTAGCCCGCGCCGTAGCCGAGGTTCTTCATCAGCTTGGTGGGGGCGTTGAGGATGTTTTGGGGCGGCATGAGGCTGCCGGTTTCCTTCGCGGCGCGGGTGGCGGCGCCCAGGGCCTTGTAGGCGGCGTTGGATTTGGGGGCGGTGGCGAGGTAGAGCACGGCTTGGGCGATGCAGAGTTCGCCCTCGGGGGAGCCTAGGCGCTCGTAAGCGTCCCATGCGGCCAGGGCCTGGGGCAAGGCTTGCGGGTCGGCCAGGCCGATGTCCTCGGAGGCGAAGCGGGTGAGCCGGCGGGCGATGAAGCGCGGGTCCTCGCCGCCGGCGAACATGCGGGCCAGCCAGTAGAGGGAGGCGTCGGCATCCGAGCCGCGCATGGATTTATGCAGCGCGCTGATGAGATTGTAGTGTTCTTCGCGGTCGCGGTCATAAAGCGCGGCACGGCGCGAGAGCAGCCGGCTCAGCCCTTCCTCGTTCAGCGGTTCGCCTTCGGGCAAGGCGAAGAGTTGCTCGGCCATGTTGAGCAGGGCGCGGCCATCGCCATCGGCCATGGCGCGCAGCATTGCGCGGGTTTGGAGGGTGAGGGGAAGGTGCTGGCCGGTCTCGGCCTCGGCACGCTGGAGGAGAAGCTCCATGGCATCGTCGTCCAGCCGCCGCAGCACCAGCACTTGACAGCGCGAGAGCAACGCGCCGTTGAGGGCGAAGGATGGATTCTCAGTTGTGGCGCCGATGAGCACGATGGTTCCGGACTCAACCACGGGAAGGAAGGCATCCTGCTGCGCGCGGTTGAAGCGGTGGATTTCATCGACGAAAAGAAGCGTGGCGCGGCCTGTTTTTTTCAGCTTCAGCGCATCGTCGAACACGCGCTTGAGGTCGGCCACGCCGGAAAACACGGCGGAGATTTGCGTGAAGTGCAAATTGGCGCTGGCGGCGAGCAGGCGCGCGATGGTGGTTTTGCCAACACCCGGCGGCCCCCACAGAATGAGCGAGGCGAGGGAGCCGCGTGCCAGCATTCCGGTAAGACTGGCCTGTGGTCCAAGCAGGTGTTCCTGGCCCGCGATATCGCCCAGGCTGCGCGGACGCAGCCGCTCGGCCAGAGGTTGGCCCTGGATTGGCAACGATTCGGTGACATTGGGGGCGAACAGATCATCCTCGGCCATTCGCGTATTGTAACCCGTGCGCGGCCAGGATTGAAGCGGGCCTCGTTGCGCTTTTGGCGCCGCGGGTGCAGAATGGCTGTGCATTGCACAAGCTCAACCTGGGCGCTGGCCGTTTTTGCCTTGCCCGCCTTTTGAGCTGGCTGTGCGAGTCTGAAAATTTTCGAACAGCTAGCTTATGAAAGTAGTCCGATGAACGCATTAAAAGTGACTGGATTGGCGGCGGCCGGTCTGCTGCTGGCAATTACTGCGGCAATGGCGGCGACGCCCCCCGCATTGTACACCCAGACGCAGGCGACCGCTGGTGCCGCGGTGTTCGCGCAGAGTTGCGCGATGTGCCACGGCGCGGACCTGAAAGGCGTGGCGGGTCCCGCGCTGGTCGGGCCGGCTTTTGCGGCACCGGGTAACAAGTACACGATCGGCTCGGTGTTCACCGAGATCTCGCAGCAGATGCCGGTGAGCGCGCCGGGTAGCCTGTCGCATGATCAGTATGCCGATGTCATGTCCTACATCCTCAGCAAGAACGGCTATCCGGCCGGGACCACCGCGTTGAGCTATGCGGCGGATATGAAGTCCACCGTGCCGTTCGTTTCCCAGGCGCAGTAATTTTATAGTAATTTAGCGTAACTTTAAGTAATACCAGTCAGCCTTAAGGCTGACTGGTATGCGCGCGGGGCTGGTGGGGCGGCCGCGCGCAAATCAAAAGCTTATACCAGCCCGCCACCAAACCCAGAGAGTCAAGTTCTTGGCGGGCTGGTATAACAACGGTTTGACGTGACCGCCGGAGGCAAGTCTCCGGCGGTTTTTTGTTGCCCGTTTTATGGTTCGAGGCGCAGCCAGGATGGCGGCATGGGCTGCAATACGGCGGCGCCGGCGTGCAGGGATTTGCCCAGGGCGTCCACCCGCAGCATGGCCAGGGCCATCTGCCCGGCGTGCGAGCCGGTGACGCCAACCTCCGCGCCATCGGCCATCACCGGGGTTCCCGGCGGCGGGGGTTGCGCGCCGCAGTGCACGGGGATGAGCCGGCGCTTCACCAGGCCGCGGTATTTGGTGCGCGCGGTCAGCTCCTGGCCCATGTAGCAGCCTTTGTTCCAGGCGATGCCGTGCAGCTCATCGAATCCAGCCTCCAGCAGCAGGGTTTTTTCCGCCTCCAGGTCCGGCGGGCCGTCAGGCAGGCCAAGCGCGATGCGATGGGCCGCGTAATCAGCCGCGGTGGCGTTGGGGGCGAGCGGGGTTGTGCTCAGCGTGCGCCACCCGGCCGCGGGCAGGCGCGGGTCCGGCGCGGTAATGGCGCCCTCCGGCACGGTGTTGGCGCCCTCCGGCGCGGGGCCGCCCCAGCCGGCATAGACGTGGAGGGTGCTGGAAATATCAGTCAGCTCCACCGGCGCGCGCAGCCGGAAGCGCTTGAGCCGTGTGAGCAAACCCGCCAGGGCCTCGTGCGGGGTTTCTAGCAACAACCGGTCAGCCTCGGCGTAGATGAAAAAATCGCACAGATAGCGGCCCTGCGGTGTGAGCAGGGCTGCCCAGACCGCGCGGCCGGGGGTGGCGAGGGTAACGTCGTTGGAGATTAGCCCGTTGAGAAAGGCGACTCGTGAGGCGCCGGTGAGGGAAATGACGCCGCGCTGCGGCAGGTGTGCGAGAAAGCTCATGGCGGTGCAAATGGGTGCTTGGCGCGAAAGCTGCAAGCCGTGCTAGATGCAAGATCAGATGCGAATCCTTTTTATAACCTCGTCGCGGATTGGCGACGCCGTGATTTCCTGTGGCATTTTGGAACGCTTGCGGTTGGAAAATCCGCATGCACGCTTCACGGTTGCGTGTGGCGTGGTGGCGGCGGGGGTGTTTGCCCGGATGCCGGGGCTGGAACAGTTGATCGTGTTTGAGAAGGAAGGTTTCGACCTGCACTGGCTGCGGCTGTGGACCCGGCTGGTGGGAAGGTTTTGGAACCAGGTGGTGGATGTGCGCTCCTCGGGTATTTCGTTTTTTCTGGCGGCTGGGCGGCGCAAGATTTTGAAGGGCGGGCGCAGGCCGGGCCGGCGCTATGAGCAGTTGGGGGCGGCCATGGGGTTCTCGCCGGCGCCCTTGCCCGTGGCCTGGACCGCCCCGGCGGACGATGCCAAGGCCGCCGCGCTGCTGGGTGAGGGCGTGGTGATCGGGCTTGGGCCGACGGCGAACTGGGCTGGAAAGATATGGCCGCCGGAACGATTCGTGGCGTTGTGCAAGGAGTTGGCGGGGCTGTTTCCGGGGGCGCGGGTGGCGGTGTTCGCGGGGCCGGGGGCGCATGAACGCGCGCTGGCCGCGCCGGTGCTGAGAGCATTGCCGGGGGCGATCGACCTGGTGGGAAATTTGAGCCTGCCGGAAGTGGCCGCCTGTTTGCGCCGTTGCGCCATTTTCATTGGCAACGACTCGGGGCTGATGCATCTGGCCGCCGCCGCCGGGGCGCCGACTCTGGGGCTGTTTGGACGCTCAAGGGCTGATGAATACGCCCCGGCCGGTTTGCGCACGGAAGTTGCCGTGGCGCCAGGCCCGGCGGGGGGGGCGCCGATGGAGGGTTTGACGGTGGAGGCGGTGGCCGCGGCCGCGCGGAGGTTGCTATGCGTATAGCCCAGATCATCGCGGGAGGCGGCGCCAGCGGAGTTTATGAGCGCATGGCGCTGCTGCTCGCGCATAACGGGCATCAGGTGTTTCCCATCATCAGCCCGGACCCTGGGCTGGAGCTGCGGCTGCGCACGGGCGCGTTGCCGCCCATGATGCTGGAATTCGGCGGGATGCTGGATTTTGCAACGTTGAAGGGAATCCGGGAGGTTTTGCAGGCGCGCAAGGCGCAGATCGCCCTGGCGTGGAGCGGCCGCGCCGCTTCGTTTCTGCCGCGCGGGCCGTGGGTAAATGTTGGCCGGCTGGATGGCTATTATGGGCGTAACGAGTTTGGCCATTGCGCGTATCTGGCGGGGAGCACGCCCGGCATTGTCAGCCACATCGTGCAAAGCGGATTTTCGCCCGCGAAGGTGCTGTATCTGCCCGATTGCGTGGAAGATTACATCCGTGATGACCCGGTAGGCCGCGCGGCGCTGGGAGTGCCCGAGGATGCCCCGCTGCTGCTGGGGCTGGGGGGGCTGGAGCGGAGCCGGGGGTTTGATACGTTGATCCGCGCGGCGGCGCGGCTGCCGGAGGTGTATTGCCTGATTGCGGGCGAAGGGCCGGAGCGCGCGGCGCTGGGCCGGTTGATCGCGCAGCTGGGCTTGGAGAAAAGGGTGCGCCTGCTCGGCGCGCGGCGCGATACCGGGGCGCTGCTGAAGGCGGCGGATGTGTTTGTGTGCTCGGCGCGGCAGCGCCCGCTGGGTACGGCGGTGCTGGAGGCGTTTTCCGCGCAGACGCCGGTGCTCGCCACCGATGTTGAAGGCGCGCACGGGGTGGTGCGCGATGGTGAGGACGGGCTGCTGGTGCCGGTGGACGACGCCGAGGCACTGGCCGCCGCCGCGCTGCGGATTTTCAGCGACACGCGGCTGCGGGTGAAGCTGGCGCTGGTGGCGCGGCAGCGCTTTGTTGGGGAATTCTCGCCGCAGGCGGTGCTCGGCGTCTGGCTGGAGAATTTGCAGAAACTGCTGCCGTGACGCGCGGTGATTTTATGGATGTGAGGCTGGTATGAGTTTTGATCTTCTGTTGCAAAACGGCACCGTGGTTCTGCCCTGGGGCGAGGTTCAGGCCGATATCGGCGTGCGTAATGGGCATATTGCCGCCATTGGCAAAAACCTCGACACCGCCGCGCAGGTTTTTGATGTGGCGAATCTGCATGTGCTGCCGGGCGTGATCGACCCGCATGTGCATTTTCGCGATGGCGGGATGGGCGGCATCGCGGGGGTGGAGGACATGCGCTCGGGCACGCTGGGCGCGGTGCTGGGCGGGGTGACCTGCGTGTTCGATATGCCCAACACCAACCCGGCGGCCACCGATGTTGAGAATTTGACCCGCAAGCATGATTACATCGCCGGGCGGGCGTATTGCGATGTTGGCATTTATGTTGGCGCCAACAAGGAGAATATCGAGCAGCTCGGCATGATGGAGAGCATGCCCGGGGTGTGCGGCATCAAGGTGTTCGCCGGGTCTTCCACGGGCAATTTGCTGGTGGAGGATGATGCCAGCATCGAGCGGGTGCTGCGCAGCGGGCGGCGGCGGGTTTCGTTCCACTCGGAGGATGAATACCGGCTGGTTGAGCGCAAGTCGCGCTTTACCTGCGGTGATCCTTATTCCAGCCACGCGCTATGGCGCGACCCGGAATGCGCGTTTCTCGGCACGCGCCGGGTGGCGGCGCTGGCGGCCAAGACCGGGCGGCCGGTGCATATATTGCACGTGTCGACCGAGGAGGAGTTTGCCTATCTCAAGGATTATCGCGCGCTGGTGACCACCGAGGTGCTGCTGAACCATCTCGTGCAATCGGCCCCGGATATTTATGACCGGCTGGGGCCCTATGGCGTGATGAACCCGCCGGTGCGCGATGAGCGCCACCGCCTGGCCGCCTGGGCGGCGGTGGCCGATGGCACGGTGGATACGCTGGCCTCGGACCATGCGCCGCATTCCAAGGCGGCGAAGGAGAAGCCATGGCCTGACTGCGCCTCCGGCATGACCGGGGTGCAGACGCTGTTGCCGATGATGCTGGAGCAGGTGGCCCAAGGCCGGCTCTCGCTGTTGCGTCTGACCGATTTGATGTGCGCCGGGCCGGCGCGGGTTTATGGCGTGGTGAACAAGGGGCGGATCGCCGCCGGGTATGACGCGGATTTCTCGATTGTGGATTTGCGGGCGACGCGCCGGATCGAGAAATCATGGATCGCCAGCCAGTGCGGCTGGACGCCGTTTGAGGGCGTATCCTGCACCGGCTGGCCGGTGGCGAGCGTGGTGCGCGGGCAGATTGTGATGCGCGAGGGCGCTGTTGAGGGCGAGCCGCTGGGCCGCGCGATGAGCTTTCGCTCATAGCGTGATCCAATGAGCTGTCGCTCAAACACGAGGTTAGAGCGAATCGCTAATTGCTCTAGCACTACAGTTGCATTTTTGATTTGAGGTGAGCACGTCTTGCTATTGCTTGATGGTTCCGTCTGAATATTGACCATTTTAGGATGCGCTCGACGGGGAGTTGCCGTTGCGCGAGCTTCAGGGTT
>NZ_JAQTZC010000016.1:10307-34536 GCF_028687955.1 Acidocella sp. | reverse complement strand
TTTCGCGCGATGATCCGGCTGAATATGCCTGCGGCTTGGGCGATGTTATACCAGTCAGCCTTAAGGCTGACTGGTATGCGCGCGGGGCTGGTGGGGCGGCCGCGCGCAAAATCAAGAGCTTATACCAACGGCGGAAAAGGAATTTGACGCACATGATCGTACATATCCACACGGAAAACCATCTGATTGAGCGGACCGGCTGGCTGCGCGCCGCCGTTCTGGGCGCCAATGATGGCATTATCTCAACCGCCAGCCTTATCCTCGGCGTGGTCTCCGCTGGGGGAACACAGCACGATGCGCTGGTCGCAGGCGTCGCCGGGCTGGTCGCGGGCGCGATGGCGATGGCCGCCGGGGAATATGTCTCGGTAAGTTCACAGAGCGACACCGAGAACGCCGCGCTGGCGAAGGAACGGCACGAGCTGGTGACTGCCCCTGCCCACGAGGCCGAAGAGCTGACGCAGATTTACATCAACCGCGGCGTCGAGCCCGCGCTTGCGCGCGAAGTCTCACGCCAGCTCATGGTCAAGGATGCACTGGCCGCGCATGCCCGCGATGAGCTGGGTATTTCAGACACAACAGGCGCCAACCCCATTGAAGCCGCGCTCGCCTCGGCGCTGACATTCTCCGCGGGCGCGGCGGCGCCGCTGATCATCGCCGTGGTTTCACCGCTGGCATTGGTGATGCCCGCCATCGGCATCGGCGCCATGCTCTTCCTGGCCGTGCTCGGCGCGGTGGGCGCCAAGGCGGGGGGCGCCGCGCCGCTGAGGCCGGCCCTGCGCGTGCTCTTCTGGGGCGCGCTGGCCATGGCGGCGACAACCGGCATCGGCCGGCTGTTTGGCACCGTGGCCTGAACCAGAGCACCCCGCCCACATGAATAACGCAACTGCCCCGGCCCGTTACGATGGCGTCTCCATTATCCTGCACTGGGCCACCGCGGCGCTCGTGGTGCTGCAATTCGGCTCGGCCGAGACCTGGGGGTTTTTCCCCAAGGCCGTGCGGCATATCATGATCACCGGCCATATGTCCTTCGGCGTGATCCTCACCGCGGTTATCGCGCTGCGGATTTTATGGCGCCTGACCCCCTTCCACAGCGCACCCGCCGCCGGAACGGAGCTTATGGACCGCGCCGCGAAGGCGATGCACCATACGCTGTATACGCTTATCGCCGCCGAAATTCCCCTGGGATTTTTCACGCGCTGGACCGATAATCACGCGTTGAGCTTCTTCGGCCTGCTCATCGCCTCGCCCTTTGGCACCTTCTCCAAGGCAACCGGCGGCTTTGTCGATGAAATTCATGATCTCAACGCCTGGCTGATCATGATCCTGGTTGCTGGCCACGCCCTGGCGGCGCTCTACCACCATTACCTCCTGCGCGACGATATTCTGCGCCGGATGCTGCCGCGGCAGGCGCGCTAATCCTCAACGCTTGCGCAGGACAGGCCAAACTGCGCGAGCGCTTCCTCCAAATAATCGGCCAACAGCGGAATGCCGAGTAGATAATCCGCCGTGCGCGCATTATGGTCGCGCGCCGCCTCGCCCCGCAGCGCGTTCCAATCGCTGATATCGCCATCGCCACGGCCGAGCCAAGCCATCGCCACCAGGTCTATCTGCGCATCCTCGTTCAAAGCCCAGATCACGCTGGAAAGCTCCGTGCGCACCGGGTCGTCAGAATGATCCTCCAGCACGGCGCGCATGTCATCATCACTGGCGTTGGAACCGGGGTCCGGGTCGCTCACCTCGTCCTTGGCGTCAAACTGCCGCGCCTTGGCGATGATGAAACAGATGGTTTCGAGAGCAATCGACAGGTTCGGTTCTTCGGCCATTTTTCCCTCGCTGTGTACAGGACTTCTCCGCGCGCAAGGTTACCGCAAATCAGCAATCATTGCACGCCAAAGCGTCATCGCGCCGCGGGCGTGAAGCGCAGCGCCACGCCGTTCATGCAGTAGCGCAGGCCTGTCGGCGGCGGCCCGTCGGTGAACACATGCCCCAGATGCCCGCCGCAGCGCCGGCAATGCACCTCGGTGCGCTCCATGAAGAGCGAATTGTCACGGGCGGTAAGCACGGCATCAGGCAGCGGCGTCCAGAAGCTCGGCCAGCCGGTGCCGCTGTCATATTTGGTTTTGGAGGAGAACAGCGGCAGCGCGCAACCGGCGCAGTCAAAAATGCCCGCACGATGCTCGTTCAACAGCGGGCTGGAAAACGGCGCCTCGGTGCCCTGTTGGCGCAGCACGTCATACGCCCCCGGGGACAGCAATTTTCGCCATTCCGCGTCGCTATGCGTCACCTCATAGGTTTGCGTGGCCCCCGCGGCGGAGCCGCCAAACAATGCCGCGGCGGAGCCGCCAAACAATGCCGCGGCGGAGCCGCCAAACAATGCCGCGAAGGAGCCGGAGAGAAAAAAATTACGCCGGTTCATGAGATACTCCTGTTTTCGGGAACGGACGCAGCAATGCCTTCAGCGCGCCTGGGGTTGTCACCGGCAGGGCGCAGGTGCCACCCCGGCATACGAAGGCGGCAGGCGCTGCCGAAGTTTTGCCGTATGCCGGATGATCGGGCGGCAACACGGCATCCGCCGCAACCTGCAACACCACTACGGCGGGGTCGGCCGCGGCCAGGGCGGCGCGGGCCAGATCCCTGGCGCCGCCAGTCACCACCACGCAGCTGGCGTTCTCCAATATATCCAGCGCCGCGAGCAGCACTGGCGAGGCCGCCAACGCCTCCACCCGCCCGCCATAGGCCGCCAGCACCGCCTCAGCCTTGGCGCGGTATGTTGCATCGCCCGTGAGATGAAACAAAATCGCGTAATTCTCCGCCATCAGGCCGATGCCCGAGGGCGTGGGTCCATCGGTGACATTGCGCCCGCGCGGGCCGGGCACATCCGCCGCGTCATACGCCGCCATGTAGAAAGCCCCTGCCCCGTCGCTAAAGTTTTCCTCCGCCGCGCGCAGAATGCGCAAGCCCTGGGCAAGGCGCGCGGCCTCGCCGGTGGCCTGATACAGCGCCAGCGCGGCGCGCAGCATCGCCGCCTGATCCTCCAGCAGCCCGGCGGCGGAGATGATCCCGCCCCGGTAGGCATGGGCGATGCGGCCATCCGGCCCGCCCATTTTCGCCAAAATAAAGTCAAACACCCGCGCCGCCTCGTCCAGCCAGCCCGGCTCGCCAAACACGAAGCGCGCCCGCGACAGCGCCGCGATGGCAAGCGCGTTCCAATCCGCCAAAATCTTATCATCCCGGCCGGGGTGGATGCGCCCGCTCCGCCGCGCCAGCAGCGCCTCCCGGCAAGCGGCCAGCGCCAGCTCGATGGCGGCATCACCCAGCGGGGTCTTGCGCTCCAGGATGATCCGCTCCTCCCAGTTGCCATGCGGGGGCAGCGGATAATGCGCGCCGAAAAACTCTGTCTGCGCGCCCAGAACCGCGCTGATCTCCGCCGCCTCCCACACATAAAATTTGCCTTCCACCCCCTCGCTGTCGGCATCTTCGGAGGCGGCGAACGCACCCTCCTCGCGCATGTCGCGCCGCAGCCAGGCCACGGTCTCACGCGCGCGGGCCGCATAGAGTTGCGCGCCGGTTTGCGCGTGAGCGAGCGACAATAAATCCAATATCAGCGCGTTATCGTAGAGCATCTTCTCGAAATGCGGGATCAGCCAGGCTTGGTCCGTGGCATAGCGGGCGAAGCCGCCGCCTACATGGTCATAGATCCCACCCTGGCAGATGGCGTTCAACAGCAGCGTCACCGCCTCCCCCGCCCGCGCATCCCCCGCGCGCAAAGCCTCCTGCCACAAAAACCTGAAAATCGGCGTGTTGGGGAATTTCGGCGCGCTACCGTTGCCGCCATGCCGCCAATCCATGCCGCGCAGAAACCACCCGCGCATATTATCCAGCACTTGCGGGCCAGGAAGCGCGCCCGGACGCGCCGCCACGCTGGCCGCCAACGCCCGGCCCATCGCCGCCACGGTCTCGCCGATGCGCGCGCGGTCCGTCTCCCACACTTTGGCCAGCGCGCCCAGCACCTGGGTGAAACTCGGCCGCCCGAAACGCGGCTCGGGTGGAAAATAAGTGCCGCCCCAGAATGGCTCCCCGGCCGGGGTGAGCACCATGGTCAGCGGCCAGCCACCCTGCTCACCCATGGCGTGCAGCGCGCTCATGTAAATCTGGTCAATATCCGGCCGCTCCTCGCGGTCAACCTTGATATTCACGTAATGCGCGTTCATCAGGGCGGCGACGCGTTCATCCTCAAAGCTCTCATGCGCCATCACATGGCACCAGTGGCAGGCGGCATAGCCGATGGAGAGCAGGATCGGCACATTGCGCGCCCGCGCCTCTTCCAGCGCCTCAGCCCCCCAGACGTGCCAATGCACCGGGTTGTCCTTATGCTGCCGCAAATAGGGCGATGACGCCTCGCCCAGCCTGTTAACCATGCCCGCCACCTCCACATTATCCAGGGTAGATGGGAACGCGCAGGCAAGCACACCAGAACACAGGCCAAAAGAAAAACCGGCCACCCCGAGAGGAGCGACCGGTCAATCATTGCCTTCAACGCGGAAGGATCAACTCTACCCTATGGAAATTTCTTCCGCGTGTAGAGATAGGCAAGGCCGTATAATCCCAGATAGAGGAACGGGATGAAAATGATCAGCCCTTCAAGATCGCCAAACATGGTCAGCTTCCTTTCTTCTGGGTTTCGAGCTGGGTGTCAAAGAGAACGCCGCTGGCCACCGCGATGAGAATAATCATGGTCGTGCCAACCAGCCAGGCGAAGTACCAGGGGCCATAGTCGCCGCAGAGAACAGCCAGCGCGATGGCGACAAACAGCACCACCGCCAGGCCCAGAAATTTTGCAAAGGTTTTCATCTCAAAACTCCTAATAGCTATGCGGATCGTTGACGATGGTCTCAGTCTTCACCTTGCCGCGCATCACATAAAACGCCCATGAGGTGTAGGACAGAATAACCGGCACGAAGACCACGGCAAAAAACAACATCCAGCCAAGGTTATAGGCGCTGCCTGTGGAATTCCAGACTGTTAGGCTCTGGCTCGGGTTGGTGGAAGACGGCATGAGGAAGGGGAACATCGCGATCCCGACCGTGCTGATGGTGCCCGCCCAGGCGACGGCGCCAAGCCACCAGCCCAGCACTTTAAGGTGCAGGCGCAGCGCCAGCGTGCCCACCAGCATGCCAACAAACCCAAGCACCGGCGCCACCCAGAGGATGGGGTGGTTGTTATAGTTATTCAGCCAGGCACCCGCGTGCACCGCAACAGCCGGCCCGCCAAGCGGCGTCGCCGCCATGCCGGGATTCACCGCGCCGGTGAACACATACCCGTTGAGATGCGAAACCCAAAGCCCACCCACTGCGAAGATCACCGCCGCCAGCAGGCCGCCGCAGCTCGCGAACAGGCGCGCCCGGCTGTAGATCGGCTCAACACCGCGCAACATCAAAAAGGTGCCGCCCTGGTAGATGCTCAAGGAGAGCGACATCACACCGCACATCACCGCGAAAGGGTTGAGCAGGTAGCTGAGGAAGGATTCGTCCTGATAGTACTGGCCGGTCCAGCCATAATGAAAACCAACACCTTCGAGCACATTACCAAAAGCCGCGCCGTAGATGATCATGGGCAGGGCGCCGGAGATCAGGAAGGCCCAGTCCCATGTGGCGCGCCAGGATTTGGCATCCACCTTGGAGCGGTATTCAAATGCCACGGGGCGCATGATCATGCTGAACAGCAGCAGAATCATCACCACATAGAACACCGAGAACGAGGTGGCGTACAACGTGGGGAAGGCGGCGAAAATGGCGCCGCCGCCCAGGATGAACCAAACCTGATTCCCATCCCAATGCGGGCCGATGATATTGAGCGCGGTGCGGCGCTCGGCATCGTTTTTGCCGACAAAGCGCAGCAGCGTGCCAACCCCCATATCCATGCCCACCATCACGGCCAGGCCGGTCAGCAGCACCCCCAGGAGAACGGCCCAGATAATTTTCAGAGCAACATAGATTTCCATTTGTCAGTCTCCTTCCTATTCCCAGGACTTGGCGGCAAAGCCGGGTTTGGCGAACATCGGCAATGCGCCCGTGCCGGCAACCGGGGCTGCATGGTCATGGGATTGAGGGCCAAGGCGGGCGTATTTGAACATCAGATAAAGCTCCGCGGCGATGAAGAGGCTGTAGAGCAGCGTAAAGCCGATGAGCGAGAAGACCATGTAGCCAACACTATGGCTGGAGGCGGCCTGGAACGTCGGCAGCCAGCCATACACCGACCACGGCTGGCGCCCGGCCTCGGCCGTGATCCAGCCGAATTCGCAAGCCAGAATAGGCGCCGGAATGGAGATCGTGCAGAGCTTCAGCAGAAACCTGTTGTTCTCCAGCTGGTTCTTCAGGCTGAAATAGGCCATGAACGCGAACAGCGCGATGAAGTAGAAGCCCAGGAACATCATGATCCTGAACGCCCAGAACGTAACGAACACATTCGGAACGGTGTCCAGCTCGGTCTGCTGCACCACCGCCGGCATCTCAGCCGGGGTAATCGCATTCAGATCCTGATTCGGCGCGTTCTGCTGCGCCAGAAAGCCGTACCCCATGTCGTCTTCATACTGCTTGAACATGGCGAGCGAGGCCGCGTCATGCGTCGTGCTGTATTGCTGCAGCGCGTTAATTGCCTTGATGCCGTTGAGGATCTTCGGCCCCGCGGCGGATTCCAGATCAATCAGGCCCGGGATCGGCTTGTCGAGCGTATGCGTAATGAGCGGGGTCAGCACATAGGGGATGCCGATTTCAAGCGAATTGCTCTGCGTTTTATCATTTGGCAATGCCGCCAGCAGCCATGGCGCGGAGGGCGAGGTCGTGGTGTGCCACAGACCTTCAATCGCCGCGATTTTGGTTGGCTGCAACAAATCATCCAGCCGCCCGAGCGCGTCGCCCAGTGTCACCACGGCCAACGTCGAGATCAGCCCGAACACCGCGGCCATGCGAATGGAGCGCGCCGCGAATTCCTTGTGCCGGTTGGTGAGCAGGAAATAGGCGCTGACGCCCATGACGAACATCGCCCCGGTAACAAAACCGGCAATCGAGGTATGCACGAATTTCGCCTGCGCATCCGGGCTGAACACAAGCTGCACAAAGCTGTTGAACTGCATGCGCATCGTATCCGGATTGAAGCTGGCCCCTTCCGGGTCCTGCATGAAGCCGTTCGCGATGAGAATCCATAATGCCGAAAGATTGGAGGCAAGCGCCACCAGATAGGTTATGGCCAGATGCGCCGGCTTGCTCAGCCGGTCCCAGCCAAAGAACATCAGCCCGATGAAGGTCGACTCCATGAAAAAGGCCATCAGCCCCTCAATGGCCAGCGGCGTGCCGAACACGTCGCCAACGAAATGCGAAAACATCGACCAGTTGGTGCCGAATTCAAATTCCATGGTCAGGCCGGTAGCGACGCCGATGGCAAAATTGATGCCAAACAACTTGCCCCAGAACTGGGTCATGTCCTTATAAACCTGCTTACTGGTGATGACGTAGGTGGTCTCCATCGCGGCAAGGAGCATGGTCATGCCGAGGGTCAAAGGCACGAAGAGAAAATGATAAAGAGCAGTCAAGGCAAATTGTAGACGAGAGAGGTCTACAACAGTTGGGTCTATGAGCGGCATTACAAATGCTCCTGCTACGATTGGTGCTGTGTTTCAGTTATGATGAACATACCGGCGTACAATACCCGGGGCCTGTTTCGAGTGAGTTGATCTATATCAAAGTCTGTTCAGATAATAAAATCCTCGTAATCCAGCTAATTGCAGTATAATTCTACTCTTTTAATCGCCTCGTCACGTTTTGTGCAGAATAATACAAATTTATATACCGCTAATCGGCCTGCCTCAAAAAACTTTACCGCCTGCAAGTGTATAAACCGCATCCATAACCGCCAGCCCGGCCCGGCGATGGGTGATATACAGCACCGTTTTCCCCGCCATCACCGGCCGCAGATCGCGCAGCAAGGCCTGCTCGGTCAGGGTGTCGAGCCCTTCGGTCGGCTCGTCGAGAATCAGCCAGGGCGTGTCCTTCAGCACCGCCCGCGCAATCGCCACGCGGCGCGCCTGCCCGCCGGAAAGCCGAACCCCCGCCTCGCCCACGATGGTATCCAGCCCCAGCGGCAACCCCCGCACAAAACCGGCCAGTTGCGCCACTTCCAGCGCGTGCCACAGCTCATCCTCCGCCGCCTCGCCCTTGGCGATCAACAGATTGTCGCGGATCGTGGTGTGGAACAAATAGCTGCGCTGGGAGACCACGCTGAAATACCCCGCCAGATCCTCCGCGTGGAAGTCCCGCAGCTCCACCCCGCCAAATTTCGCGCTCCCCGCCTGATACTCATGAAAGCGCAGCAGCAGGTTGATCAGGCTGGTCTTGCCCGCGCCGGTGGCGCCCATGATCGCGACATGACACCCCTGACTTATATGCAGGTCCAACCCATTCAGCGCCCATGGCGCATCCCCGGCATAACGCAGGCAAACCCCGCGCAGGTCGAGATCAAACCCCTCCGGCCGGGGCGAAGGATGCGCGGGCGGGACGATCATGGGCTTTTGATCCGCGATTTGAAAAATCCGCGCCGCCGCCGCGCGGATCTGGCCGAGAAATTGGAACGCCACCGGCAAGGGAGCCACCGCCTCGAACGCCGCCATGGTGCCCAAAGCCAGCATCGGCAGTTGCGGCGCCGCAAGCCGCCCGGCGCTCACCGCCGGAATCACCGCAACCACCACTAGCAAGAGTGTGAAATTCGTCAGCAGCCCGGCGGCCGCGCTGCCCAGCCCGGTAATGCGCGCCATTTCCGCCTGCCGCCCGATCAACCGCGCATTCAGCCCCGCCACGCGGCCCTGCAAGGCAGGGGCGGCATTATAGCTCAGCAGCTCGCCCATACCCTGCACGGCATCGACCATTTCCGCGCGCAAATCCGCGTTCAGCCACGTCATTTCACCGCCGGCGGCCGCGCCCCGCTTTTGCGTCAGCCACGGCAACGCGCCGCCGGTGAGCGCCAGCCCCGCCAGCAGCGCCAGCGCCGCGGGCCAGGAGAACACGCCAAAGAACGCCACCATCGCCAGCCCAGCCCCGCAGGCCACGGCAAACGGCACAAATACCCGCAGGTAGAACATGTTCAGCGTGTCGATATCCGCGACAATGCGCGAGAGCAAATCGCTCGCCCGGTAGCCCTGCAACACCGCCGGGGCCAGCGGCTCTAGTCTGGTGTAGAACCACACGCGCAGCTGCGCGAGCAGGCGGAAGGTCGCGTCATGCGTCACCAGCCGCTCCACATAGCGCGAGGCCACGCGCACGGTCGCGAAAAACCGCACCCCCGCGGCCGGGCTGAAAAAATTGAATGCATTCTGCGCGGCAAAACCCGCCAGCCCAGCGAGCGCGGCAGCGGCCAAAAACCAGCCGGAGAGCGCCATCAGGCCAAAATTCGCCAGCACGGTGAGGCAGGCCAGCGCAACGCCGCCCAGCATCCAGCCCCGGTAGCCATCAAACAACCGCAGCAAGCGGATCAGATCGCGCATGAGATTTCCTCCACCCCTTCGCGCCCCGCATTGCGCATCGCGGCATATAGCCCGCCGCTCGCCCGCAGCTGCGCCGGCGTGCCACACTCGGCCACCCGCCCGGCCTGCAACACAACCACACTGTCCGCGCGCTCGGCCATGGCCAGCCGATGCGCGATCATGATCACCGTGCGTCCCACCGCGAGATCCATAATCGCATCCATCACCAGCGCCTCGCTCTCCAGGTCGAGATTCGCCGTGGCCTCATCCAGGATCAACAGTTTTGGATCTTTCAAGAACGCCCGCGCCAGCGCGATACGCTGTATTTGCCCGCCAGAAAGCCCCTGCCCCAGATCACCGATCACAGTCTCAAACCCCTGCGGCAACGCCTCTATGAATTCCAGCGCCCGGGCCTTGCGCGCGGCGTCGCGCAGCGCAGCCGAATCAGCATCCGGCCGCCCCAGGCGCAAATTGGCGGCGATACTGCCATGAAACAACCGTGGATTTTGCGGCACCCAGGCCAAATTCTCCCACCAGCCCTCCACCGCCACCGTGCCCAGCTCCGCCGCGCCATTAATGCGCACATGCCCCCCTTGCGGCTGAATGAACCCCAGCAGCATGCGCGCCAGCGTGGTTTTGCCTGCCCCGCTCGGCCCTACCACCGCGGTCATCCGCCCCGCCGGAAACACGCAGCTCAGCCCGTCGAGCACCTTCTCCCCGGCCTCATAGGAAAATTCAAGATTTTCGCATGAAATCGCAACACCTACCGGCAACGGCGCCAGCGGCGCCACCGCTGGCGCGGGCACGGGCGCGTCCAGCACCTCAAAAATCCGCCGCGCCGCCGCAAGCGCGCTCATGCGGGCGTGGTAATGCGTGGAGAGCCCGCGCAACGGCACAAAATATTCCGGCGCCAGCAACAGCACGAGAAACGCCGGATAGAAATCAATCCGCCCGTGCAGCAACCGCACGCCAAAAATCACCGCCACCAGGGCAATCGCCAGGCTGGCGAAAAACTCCAGCGCCGCCGAGGTGAGGAACGCAATCCGCACCCCCGCCATCGTCGTCTTGCGGTAATCATCGGAAATCCGCGCCACGATCTCTATCTCATCGCGCGCCCGGCCAAACAGCTTCAGCGTCGTAATGCCTTGCAGCATGTCCAGAAAATGCGAACTCATCAGCAGCAATTTCTGCCATTGCCGCTGGTTGATCGCCTCCGCCCGGTAGCCGATGAACACCATGAACACCGGGATCAGCGGCCCGGTGACCAGCAGGATCAAACCACTGATCCAGTCCACCGGAAACACCAGCGCCAGAATCGCCAGCGGCACCGCCACCACCAGCGCCATCTGCGGCACATAGCGTGAAAAATAGGGCTCCAGCGCCTCCACACCCTCGATCATCGTACCGGCCAGATCGGCGCTGTTCTCACCCGCCGCCGCCACCGGGCCGCGCCGCAGGATATGGCCCAGCAACTCCTGGCGCAGATATGTCTTGATCGCCCCGGCAGCCCTGAAGGCGCTCACCTCGCTCGCATAGGCAAGCCCCGCGCGCAGCACAAACAACCCCGCCAGCCCCCACAGCAACGGCGCCACCAGGGCCAGCGTCTGGTGCCGGAACGCCACGCCACTAATCACCCGCGCCAGCAACACCGCCTGCGCGATCACCAGCAGCGCCGCCGCCACGCCCAGGCCGATGCTGGCATACAGCGCGCCCCGCGTGCGCCGCCCCTCGGCCATCAAACGGGGATCGATCCGCCCGCTCATACAGAAAACCGGCACATGCAGGCGGCGATCATCGTTCTCATGTCTCCTCTTAGCCCGGAAAAACCACCAAGGCCACGCTACGCGCCCGTGCCTGGCGGCAGTTGCAGCCCGCCGGCGGCGGCTTTCTCCGGCGCCGTGCGCAGCGCCTCCGGCAACGCCTCATACAGCGCCACCTCAAAATCCGGATCAATGAAGCGCGCGCCGTCCCAGCCCATGTCCACCCGGCAGAACTGCTCCCTCAGGTCCCGCCGCGGCAGCAAATGCCGGTAAAACCGGAACCGCGCCGCCGCCGCGTTCGCCTGCCGGAGCAACTCCCGGTATTGCGGCGCAGCATGCCTGCCCTCCGTAAAAATCATTCCCACGCCCGGGTGCAGCACCTCCATCGTCTGGCGGGCCAGCAACGTCGCGACATTGCGGAACTGGTCATGCGCGTGCGGCGAGAGCCTGCCCCAGCGATGCGCGATGCAGATATGAAACTCACCCCCCAGCTGATGAAAACTCACCAGGCAGTCCACCGGCTCCGCCCCCGTGGCCGCCGGATAGCGGCTTAGCTCGGCTGGGAAGAACCGCCGCCAGGAGGAGAGCACATCGCGCGGTGGCGCAAACGCGGCCAGCCCGGCGGGCTGGCGCACCGGCAGCGACATCGCATCAACCAGCGGGTTCTGCGCCTCCTGGTGGAGAACACGCCAAAACGCCGCGTCCACCGCCTCGATGCTCGGGAAAGCCTCAAAATCCGGCAGCGCCACGCCCCCCTCGCGCGCCGGCGGCACAGCGGCAAATCGCCATGTGGCGTAATCCGCTACGGTCGCAAACCGGCCCCGCCGCGCCGCATCCTCCAGCGCCTTCGCCTGCTCGCGTTGTGCCAGCGCCCGCAGATGCCGCGGCGCGCCAAAACCGTCTCGCGCGGCGATTTGTGCGCAAACAACCCGCCATTTTTCAGTACGCGCGGCAAGCTTCCGGTATTTTTGCTCCCAGTACGGATCATAATACGGGTTCGGCGTGCCAGCCATCTCATGCCTCTACACGGAGCCAGCCTGCTTCAGCGCCCGTTTTTGACCTTGCGTAACAAAAACAGCCCCTGTTCACCAAACAAATTCGCCAGCGCCGGCCAGCGCCGCCAGGGTGCGCGCGCGCCCTCCTCGTCGGCTGCCAGCCATTCCTCCACGATATACCCATCCGCCGCGCAGAGGTCGAAGAAATCGCGGATCGTGCAGGGGTGGATGTTGGGCGTCTCGTACCACATCCGGCTCCAGTTCTTGGTCATCGGCATCCGCCCGGTGAACAGCATCTGCAACCGCAACGTCCAATGGCCAAAATTCGGAAAACTCACGATCGCATGCGTGCCGATCCGCAACATCTGGCGCAACACCTCACGCGGCTTCTCCACCGCCTGCAAGGTGCGCGAGAGCACCACATAATCAAACGCCCCGTCAGGATAGCTGGCAAGGTCGCTATCGGCATCGCCCTGCATCACCGGCAGCCCGTGCGCCACCGCCAGGGTCACCGTCGCCATGTCGATCTCCAGCCCCCGCGCATCGCAGCCCAGGTTGCGGAACAAATGGTCAATCAGCGCGCCGTCGGAACAGCCGATATCCAGAACCCGCGTCTTGGGCGCCACCATCCCCGCGATCAGCGCCAGATCAACACGCATTTTTTTCGAACCGCTCAACTCAACCCCGCATGCTCGGCGCAGCCCGCCAGAAACCCGCGCAGCGTGCGATGGAAATCCGGCTCGTCAAGCAAGAACGCATCATGCCCCTTGTCGGATTTTATCTCCACGAACGAAACGTTCGCCGCCACATGGTTGAGCGCCCGCGCGATCGCGCGTGACTGCTCGGTGGGAAACAGCCAGTCGGAATCAAAAGAAACCAGCAGAAACCGCGTTTTCGTCCCCGCGAAGGCCGAGGGCAGCACCCCGCCGTAATCCGCCGAGAGATCGAACAAATCCATCGCGCGCGTAATCGTCAGATATGAATTCGCATCGAACCGCCGCACGAAGCTGGAGCCTTGGTATTGCAGGTAGCTCTCCACCTCGAAACGGTCGCCCAGCGCCGAAATCCGCGCCGTATCCTGCAGTTTGCGGCCGAACTTGCGCGTCAGCGCCGCCTCGGAGACATAGGTTATGTGCGCCGTCATCCGCGCCACCGCCAGGCCGCGCGCGGGCGTTACCCCATGTTCCCAGTAGCGCCCGCCCCAAAAATCCGGGTCCGCGGCAATCGCCTGCCGGCCGATCTCATGAAAGGCGATGTTCTGCGCCGAATGATACGCCGCCGCCGCCACCGGCACGGCGGCGAACACCTGCCCCGGATACAGCGCCGCCCAGGCCAGCACCTGCATGCCGCCCATGGAGCCGCCCACCACGGCGAACAACCGGCCGATCTCCAGATGGTCGATAAAGCGCTTCTGCGCGCGCACCATGTCGTTAATCGTCACCGGCGGAAAATCAGTGCCCCAGGGCTGCCCGGCATGCTCGTCATGCCGGCTGCGTGGCCCGGTGGTGCCCATGCAGCCGCCCAGCACATTGGTGCAGATGACGAAGAATTTTTCCGTATCCACCGGGCGGCCGGGCCCCACCACCTGCTCCCACCAGCCGGGCTTGCCGGTCTCTGGGTTGGCCTCCGCCACATATTGGTCGCCCGTGAGCGCGTGACAGATAAGAATCGCATTGCTCTTGGCCGCGTTCAGCTTGCCATAAGTCCGGTACGCAATGGTCAGGCTGCCCAGATGGCGGCCGCAATCAAGCATCAAACCTTCGGCAAAGGTCACGCTCTGGTGCTGGGTCTCGGATCGGGTGGTCGTCTGGTCCATTTTTCGTCACCGGATATGCGCTGCCGGGCCGCATGGTGCAATCCCCGCCTCGGCCCGCTTGGCGGCGGCAAGACAATTAGGGTATCAACCAGACGATGAACGATTTCTCCTCCCCTCCCAATGCGCTGGCGCAGCTGCGCGCCCAGCTCGACACCATCGACGATCAGATTCACGCCCTGCTGATGGCGCGCGCCGCGGTGGTTGAGAGCGTCGCGCGTGACGGCGGCAAGACCGGCACCAAAATCCGCCCCGGGCGCGAGGCCGCGATTCTACGCCGCCTTCTGGCCTGTCACCAAGGCGCGTGGCCCGCCCAGGCGATCGTGCGCATCTGGCGGGAGATTTTCGGCGCCGCCCTCATCATCGAAGGCGGGCAGACCATGGCCGTTTGCGACGGCGAGGGAGGGGCCGAGCGCCTCGCCCTGGCGCGCGAACATTTCGGCCCCCTCACCCCGGTGCGCCGCCACCACAACCCGGCGCAAACCCTGGCTGATCTGGCCCGGGACGCGGCGCAGCTCGCCATCCTGCCGCCACCGGCCGAGGATGACGACGGGCAGGGAGGCTGGTGGCAGATGCTCACCGCCAGCGCGCCGCACCGCCTCTTCGTCATCGCGAAAATCCCCTTCTGGACCAAACGCGCCGAAGGTCTGCCGCTAGGCGAGGCATTCGTCGTCGCTGCCGTCAGGCCCGACCCCTCCGGCCAGGACCGCAGCCTGCTCGTGCTGGAGCTCAGCGCCAGCACCTCGCGCGCACGCGTCGCCTCGCTCCTCAAGGGCAGCGGCTTCACCCCAAGCCAGATCTGGGTCAAACGCATCCCCGGAGGCACCTCGATCCTCGCCCTGGTGGAGGTCGAGGACTTCATCGAGGACACCGACCCCCGCCTTAGCGCCATTGCTGGGCTGAACGCGCCGCCCGTCGTCATCGGCGCCTTCGCCGTGCCACTGGGCGACACACCATGAGCGCCCCGCAACCGCGCCCGGAGGTGTTTTCCGTCGCCTCCTATGTCGGTGGCGAATCCGTGCTGCCGGGCTTTGAGAAACCCATCAAGCTCTCCTCCAACGAGGGCGCCTTCGGCCCGCCGCCCAGCGCGCTGGCCGCCCTTGCCGCCACGGGGGAAAAATTGCACCGCTACCCGGACGGCAGCTCCGCGAAACTGCGCGCCGCCATCGGTGAAAAATTCGGCCTCGATCCCGCGAAAATCGTCTGCGGCAACGGCTCGGACGAACTGCTCAGCCTGCTGATCCAGGCCTACGGCGGCCCCGGCACGGAACTGATCATGAGCGTGCACGGCTTCTCGATCTACGAGATCGCCGGCAAGCTGGCCGGGTGCACGGTTTTGAAGGCGGCGGAACAGAACCTGACCACCGATGTCGGCGCCATGCTGGCGCTGGTGACCCCGCAAACCAAAATGCTCTTCCTCGCCAACCCCAACAACCCGACCGGCACGCTGCTGCCGCAATCTGAAATGTTGCGCCTGCGTGCCGGGCTGCCCGAGGACGTGCTGCTGGTGATCGACGCCGCCTACAGCGAATATGTGGACCGCCCCGATTACGACCCCGGCATCGCCCTGGTGGACGCGGGTGAAAACACGGTGATGACCCGCACCTTCTCCAAAATCTTCGGCCTCGGCGGCGCACGGCTCGGCTGGGCCTATGCCCCCCTGCCGGTTATTGACGTGCTGAACCGCATGCGCGCCCCTTTCAACGTCAGCGTCACCGCCGCCGCCGCCGGCATCGCCGCCCTGGCCGAACCCGGCTGGCTGGAGGCCGGGCGCGCGCACAACACCCAGGCCCGCACCCGGCTGGAAGCGCGCCTCGCGCAGCTTGGCCTAGAAATCCACCCCTCGGAAGCCAACTTCACCCTGGTGGATTTTGGCAGCCCGGCGCGTGCCGCCGCGGCTGACCAGTTCCTGCGCGCACGCGGGCTTATCGTGCGTAACGTCAAATCCTACGGCCTGCCGTCCTGCCTGCGCATCACCATCGGCACCGATGATGAGTGCAACCTGGTCGCCGCCACGCTGAACGCCTTTGTCCATGGTTGAACCCCTCTTCAAGCGCTTGGTCATCATCGGCATCGGGCTCATCGGCAGTTCCATCGCGCGCGGCGCCAAAGCCTTCGGCGGCATCGCCGGCACGCTCGTCATCTGCGATTCCAACCCCGCCGCCCTGGCCCGCGCCGCCGCGCTCGGCCTGGGTGACGCCTACGAAGCCAGCGCCGCAAAGGCCGTCGCCGGAGCCAATGGCGTGATCCTCTGCACCCCGGTCGGCACCTATGCCGCCCTCGCACAAACCATCGCGCCGCATCTGGCGCCGGGCTGCGTGCTCTCCGATGTCGGCTCGACCAAGCAGTCGGTCCTGCGCGATGTCGAACCGCTGGTCCCCGCCAACGCCGTCTTCGTCCCCGCCCACCCGATCGCTGGTACGGAGTTCTCCGGCCCTGATGCCGGGCTGGCGGATCTCTTCAAGGGCCGCTGGTCGCTGCTCACCCCGCCCGCCGGCACCGCCGAAGCCGCAATCGTCAAAATCGAAACCATGTGGAAAATCCTCGGCGCGCAAACCGCCCGCATGGACGCCGCCCATCATGACCGCGTAATTGCCATCGTCAGCCATCTGCCGCACCTCATCGCCTTCACCATCTGCGGCACGGCGGACGATCTGGCCGACGAGACCCGTGGCGAGGTGCTGCAATTCGCCGCCTCCGGCTTTCGCGACTTCACCCGCATCGCCGCCTCCGACCCCGTGATGTGGCGCGACATCTTCCTCAACAACAAGGATGCGCTGCTGGAAATGTTCTCCCGCTTCTCCGAGGACGCGCAGGCGATGGCGCGCGCCGTCCGCTGGGGCGACGCTGATTATATCGAAGATAAAATCAACCGCAGCCGCAAAATCCGTAAAAGCCTCATCGACATCAAACAAGCATAACCGCCATGGAAAACACCGCCATCATCATCGCCGCCGGGCTTGGCACGCGCATGAAATCCAGCCTGCCAAAAGCCGCGCACAAGCTCGCCGGGCGCGAAATGCTGCGCCACCTCACTATGGCGGCGGAATCGGTGTTCACCCGCGTCGTGGTCGTGGTGGGGCCAGATATGCCGGCGCTGGAAGCTCTGGCCGCGCCGCATGGCGTGGTGGTCCAGGCCGAGCGCCTGGGTACCGCGCACGCCGCCAGGCAGGCGGAGGACCAGTTCGGCGAGGGTCTGGTCGCGGTCTTCTATGCCGACAACCCCTTGGTCTCGCCCGCCACCATGCAGGCCCTGCTCGCCCGCGCCCAGGCGGATGACGCCGGGCTAGTCCTCCTGGCCATGACCCCGCCCGATCCCGGCAAATACGGCCGCCTGGTCATGCGCGATGGCTACGTCTCCCGCATTGTCGAATATGCCGACGCCACACCCGAAGAGCGCCGCCTCACCCTGTGCAACGCCGGCGGGCTGGCCGGCAAAGCCACTGACATGCGCCGCTGGCTGGCTGCCGTGAAAGCCGAAAACGCCAAGGGCGAATACTACCTCACCGACATCGCCGCCATCGCCCAGGCCGAAGGCGTCAAGGTCGCCGCCTTCGAGGCGCCTTACGCCGAATGCATGGGCATCAACTCCCGCGCCGAACTCGCCGCCGCCGAGGCCGCCCTGCAAACCCGGCTGCGCGAAGCGGCGCTGGAATCCGGCGTCTCTATGCTCGCCCCCGAAACCGTGTTTTTTTCCGCCGATACCCTGCTCGGTGCCGATGTCATCGTGGGGCCGTACGTGGTCTTCGGCCCCGGCGTCACCGTGGAACCCGGCGCCGAGATCAAGGCGTTCTCACATCTGGAGGGCTGCGTGGTGCATAGCGGCGCGCTCATCGGCCCTTACGCGCGCCTGCGCCCCGGCGCCGACATCGGCCCTGGCGCGCATGTCGGCAACTTCGTCGAAATCAAAGCCGCAACGCTGGGCGCGGGCGCCAAGGCCAACCATCTCACCTATATCGGCGATGCCGAAATCGGCCCCGGCACCAACATCGGCGCTGGCACCATCACCTGCAATTATGATGGTAAGGCCAAGCACAAAACCAAAATCGGGGCGAAAGTATTCATCGGCTCCAATACCTCGCTGGTCGCCCCCATCACCGTGGGCGATGGCGCGCTGGTCGCCGCTGGCTCCACCTTGACCGGGGATGTCGCCCCCAACACCCTGGCCCTGGGCCGCGCCCGGCAGGTCAACAAGCCGAAGCGGCCGTAACGGCTTACGCCGCGCGGGCGGCGGCCGCATCCGTCTGCACGAGCTGGGTGCCATCGGTGCTGCGGCGCACCTCCACCGGCAGCGTCACCCCCTCCGGCAAGGTGAATTCGAACCCGTGGGAGCCGCTGCCAAAACCAGCGTCACGCAGATCCTCGCGGTAAGAATTGGCCAATACCCGGCCAATGCGCCGGCCCTGGCAAAGAATATCCAGGCAAACCGGCGTTTCCGGCGCCGCGGCATCCTGCGCCCAGCCCGCGCAAAGCACCGGCCCGGCGATATCCACATAACCGCGCAACGCCCCCTCGGCCGCCGGCTCGTTTATCCCCGCCCGCGCCGCAATCCGGCGCCAGATGGCGTCAAGCTGGAAACCGCCGTCCAGCCTTGGCAGGCAAATATGCTCCGGGGCGCAGCCCTGCGGATACAGCGCCTTGAAGCTCGCCGCGTTATGGAACTGCGGCCGGAAATATTCGCCCATGAAACTCTCCGCCGGGCAGTTCTCCGCGAAGATGACCTCGTGGTTTTCCAGTTCGATGTGGTAATATATTACCTCATCCACGCGCGGCATCTGGATGATGCTCACGCCATTGACCAGCCGCGCGGCATGCACCAGCACCCCGTCGATGCAGATGGCATGCCCCGGTGACACAAACAGATCGCGCGAGGGCACCCCCTCACCCAGCGCTCCGGCCCGTACGCAAATGGGCAACACCTTCGCATGGTTGGCGAAGGGAGCGGCGTAGCCACGCATGCCGATCCATTTAATCTTCTGTATTCCGGCGTGCATGGTCGGCAGCGCATCACCGATTAGCAGATCCTCCACCGCCACCTCGCCGCGCACGGTGGCGATACGCGTGCCGCGCACGTAGCAGGTCACCTCGGTAATCTGGGTGCCCGCGGTCACATCCGTGATGCTAAAGGCGGTGGCGGGGGGCACGCTCGGCAGATACAACGTCTCGGTGGAAGTCCCGTTCGAGAGTGTCAGCACCCCGGCAGTGAATGTATCGGAGGTGGCGGTGAAACCATCGAGGACGAGCGTATCACCAGCGGCAAAACCATTGATCGCCACGCCATTTGGATTACCAAGCTCCGCGTAATTGCCTTCCAGCGTCCAGGCGGCGCCATTATCAAAGGTGATGCTGTTAAAACCGCTGACGGTGCCGCCCATGTCGAACGATCCGGCGGAGCTGCCCGAGGCCAGCTCCAGCGCGCCGTAAGTCCCGTTATCATGGATTGCACCCGCAAACCGCGCGCCGGCATCGAGGATCAGCCGGTCATTGGCACCAGAGAACAAAACCGCCGTGCCCGAGCTGCCTTCAATCAGCCCGGCGTTGATGAGCGTGCCGTAGGCGCCCAGAATCCCCACGCCGCCTGCACCCGCGATCGTTCCGCTCGCCGTGTTGTCGATGATTCCGCTACCGGCGAGCACCATGCCGGTGGCGGGGTAGATTGTCCCGTTAATTGAGAACGCCGAGCCTGTGGCCTCGATCAGCCCGGCGTTGTCAATGGTTGTGGAAACGCCGAAACGGGCTGCCCCATCCACCCCAATCGCGATGCCCGCGATGGTGCCGCCGATCTGGTTCGTGACCGTATCCGAACCATAGAGATAAACGCCCGCACCGGCGCTGATCGTCCCGCCGGTCTCGTTGGTCAGCGTGCCGCCGCTCCACAAAAGCACGCCAACCTCGGCGAATGTCTTGCCACCTCTGACAAAAACCGTATTCCCGGCCGTGATCAATCCGGAATTGGTGACATAGCCCGAACCAGATCCGCTAATCCCGGCAACCACCCCATCATGCACGCCCGTTATGGTACCGGAATTAACCGCTGTGCCACTGGTCGCGAAATAGACGCCCACGCCATGGTTCGCAGCGATGCTTCCGGCGTTTTCCACATAACCACCGCCATTCATGCGGATAGCCGAGCGGCCGGAAATAACGCCGCCCGCGCTGTTGAACACCTGGCCGGACTGTTGCAGGTAAATGCCGGCATAGGCGCTGGCCGTTCCGCCGGCGGTACCCGTCTGCTGAATAATGCCCGTGTTGTAAATGATCGCGGTGCCGTTCTGCTCCTGCACCCCCGCATAGCGCGCGCCGGTGATATTCCCGCTGTTCACAAGGGTGATCGTCTCGGCATTCGTTCCCTGTGCCTGAATGACAACGCCAACATTGCTGGCGTTGATCGTCCCGGTATTCACCACCGTGCCGGGCACTTCCATGGCGATGCCGGTGCCAAACAGGCCGTAGGTGCTGGTGGTGCCGTTGCTGCTCACGGTGAGCTGCAACCCCGCCGTGGTGCTGGCCTCAATCAGACCGCTATTTTTTACATAGCCTACGAGGCCGGGCGGCGGCGTGTTGCTGTGGGTGGCTTGGTTGTAATAATGCAGATAAACGCCGTTCTGCCCGGAAATGGTGCCGCTATTGAGGACGGTGCCGCCATCGTTGATCCGCACCCCGCCGTAAAAATTCGTGTAGTTATTGCCGGTTCCCGCGCCATTGGTGCCAACGGCGCGAATATCGCCCGAATTGCTGACAAGCCCGCCGCTGCCGAGTTCTATGCCACCAGCATAACCAATGATGGTCCCGGCATTCTGCACCGTGACGGGGTGCGAATTTTTCTGCCCGCTCAGCGCATATTGATCGCCCTTTGCCAGGCCGCTGCTCAACAGCCCGGTGCTGGTATTGGAGACCACGCCGCCGCCAAACAACGCCACCGCGCCATATTTTGCGCCATAGACGGTGCCGGAATTAACCACCGTCCCGCTACCGCTGAACAGCACCACGCCGACGCCGATCGAGCCGTCAATCAGCTTGCTGTTTTCAATATAAGACGACCCGGTGCCGAAGGCGGCAATGCCGCTCGCGCTCTCAATCGTCCCCGAATTAAGCACGGTGCCCGAAGCACCCAGCAAAATCCCGCCATTAAAGGGGTTGGAAGCATTCGTTCCGTGGCTCTCTATCAGCCCGGTATTGGTGATGGTGAAATTCGCGGTGGAGGGGCCGAACACGGCGGCGGAAAAGCTCTGCAAAGTCGCGCCGTAGCCGGTGTTGATGGTGTAGGAACCAACCGAGCCGTAGGCGTTGACGGTGCCGGAGATAACGACATCCGGCTGCGAGGAGCTCAGCGTATAAGTTGTGAGTATCGTCCCTGAAATTGTTTTTGCCATAATGACCCCGCCTCATCCCACATTTAACTGAGTATTAACGCAATCCACCGTAAATAAATTGATCCAGATCATTTCGTTATGATCAATCCATCCACCACCAGGATTGGAATGCGCCCAGCCGCATCGGAAACAACTTCGTTTAACCAAATAATAACTGATTCCGCCACAAAAATCCTACATGAGCCACCCGGCAAGGGGCAATTGAACGATCACAACATCACTAAACCGCAACAAAATCAATTGACAACAAAAAAGCGGCACCCGGAGACCAGATGCCGCTTAATGATGTCCAGCAGCCAAGCTGGCGCCGGGAAATATGCTCAGGCGGTGATGTCGATCCCGGCGAAGAAGAAGCTGATCTCCTGCGCGGCGGCTTCCGGGCTGTCGGAGCCATGCACGGAGTTGGCTTCGATCGACTCCGCGAAATCGGCGCGGATGGTGCCGGGGTCAGCCTTTTTTGGGTCGGTCGCGCCCATGATGTCGCGGTTCTGCATAATCGCGTTCTCGCCTTCGAGCACCTGCGCCACCACCGGGCCGGAGATCATGAAGCTGACCAGCTCGCCAAAGAACGGACGGTGTGAATGCACGGCATAAAACGCCTCGGCCTGGGCCTTGGTGAGCTGCAGGCGGCGGGTGGCAATGATGGAGAGCCCGGCGGTCTCGAACTTGTCATTGATCTTGCCGGTCAAATTGCGGCGGGTCGCGTCGGGTTTGATAATGGAGAGGGTGCGTTCGATTGCCATGATACTATCTGCCTTTAATTAGGTGTGGCCGGGCAATAGCGGGGCCGGGCGGGGTGGGCAACCCCCTTGCCGCGCTGTAGAGGGGGGCATGAGCGTTTTAAGTCTAGAGAATCTGTCCTACAGCATCGCCGGGCGCACCCTGCTGGATCGCACGAGCCTCATGGTCGACCCCGGCCGCCGCATCGGCCTCATCGGCCGCAACGGCGCCGGCAAATCCACCCTGCTGAAGCTGATCGCGGGTGAGCTGCATCCTGATGGCGGCAACATCCGCTTTGGCCAGCGCGTGCGCCTGGGCTATGTCGCCCAGGAGGCCCCCAGTGGCGATGTAACCCCCCTGGAGGTGGTGCTCAAAGCTGATACCGAGCGCACCGCGCTGCTGGACGAAGCCGCCCACCACGAGGTCGACCCCCACCGCATCGCCGAAATTCATGACCGTTTGCTGACCATCGAGGCTGACGCCGCCCCCGCCCGCGCCGCCGCCATCCTCTCCGGCCTCGGCTTCTCCACCGAATGGCAAAGCCGCCCCATGAGCAGCTTCTCCGGCGGCTGGCGCATGCGCGTCGCCCTGGCCGCGGTGCTGTTCTCCAACCCAGACCTCTTGCTCCTCGACGAGCCGACCAACCATCTGGACCTGGAAGCCACTCTCTGGCTGGAGCAATACCTCGCCAAATTCCCCGGCGCGGTGCTCCTCGTCAGCCATGATCGCCAGTTGCTGGACCGCGCTGTGGAAGCCATCGCCCATCTGGACGGCGGCAAGCTCACCGTAACCCCCGGCGGCTTTGCCGAATTCGTGCGCATCAAAACCGAAAAAGCCCTGCAACTCGGCCGCGCCGCCGAAAAGGCCGCAGAGCAGCGCGCCCATATGCAGAAATTCGTCGACCGTTTCCGCGCCTCCGCCACCAAGGCCCGGCAGGCGCAAAGCCGCATCAAGGCGCTGGAGCGCATGCCGCAAATTGAATCAGTGGTGGAAGATCGCGTCACCCGCTTCTCCTTCCCCGAGCCCAACAAGCTGGCGCCGCCGATGCTCAGCCTCGACAATGTGGACATCGGCTACGACACCAAGCCGGTACTCACAGGCGTCTCTCTGCGCATTGACATGGAAGACCGCATCGCCCTGCTCGGCACCAACGGCAACGGCAAATCCACCATGGCCAAGCTCCTGGCCGGGCGGCTGGAGCCCCTGCGCGGCCGCCAGTTCCGCACCGGCAACCTGCGCGTCGGCTATTTTGCCCAGCACCAGGAGGAAGACCTGGTAATGACCGAGACCCCCTACGAGCATCTCTCGCGCGCTTTGCCCAAGGCCACCCCGCCGCAGGTGCGCGCCCAGGCCGCCCGCTTCGGGCTCGATGCCGACCGCGTGAACACCAAGGTCGGCGCCATGTCCGGCGGCGAGAAGGCCCGCCTGCTGCTGGCGCTCGCCACCCGCGATGCCCCGCATCTGCTCATCCTCGATGAGCCGACCAACCATCTCGACATTGACGCCCGCGACGCCCTGGTGCGCGCTTTGGCAGATTTCGAGGGCGCGGTGGTGCTGATCTCGCATGACCCCTACCTCGTGGACCTCGTGGCAGACCGGCTGCTGCTGGTGGCAAACGGCAAAGTCACGGCGCTCGAGGGCGACCTCGCCGCGTATGCCGCCAGCGTCACCGAAGGCAGCACGAGCAACGGCGGCGGCTCGCGTGACAATTCACGCAAGAACGTCCGCGCTGAGGGCAAGAAGGAACGCGCCGAAGCCCGCGGCAAAACCGCGCCGCTGCGCCAGGCGGTCAAGGATGCCGAACTGCGCCTCGCCAAGCTCACCGCGGAGAAGGACCTGCTGGAAAAAAAGCTCGCCGACCCTGGCATGTACGCCGCCGGCAAGGCCAAAGACCTCGCCTACATCAACCAGCGCATCGCCGCCATCAAGCGCGAGACGAATACGGCAGAACACGCCTGGCTGGAAGCTTCCGCCGCGCTGGAGGCGGCAATTTAAGCGCGATCGTTTGAGGTTCGCTCAGCCGAGCGAGCCGAAAACGTGAATCGCCCTCAGAAAAA
>NZ_JAQTZC010000016.1:0-10207 GCF_028687955.1 Acidocella sp. | reverse complement strand
TTGCCGCCAGCCCCGCCCAGGCGGTGGTGCTCAACGCCGGGCGGCGGAAATAATCAAACGCCTGTTCCGGCACGCCTTTTTGCAGGCTCGGCCCGGTGGTAAGCCCGGTGGAAAGCTCAGGCGCCACGGTGGCATACACATACCCTTGCGGCGAAACATTGCGCGCCAGCGTGGCAAAAAACACGGCCGCCAGCGAGTTGCGCATCTGGCGCGACGCCAGCGCGGCAAACGCCGTGCCCTCCAGCCAGATGCTGGCGCTGGCATCCGAAAACCCGATCCCCGCACCGCGCCGCAACGCCTTGATCGCGGTCAGCGCGGACTCCGCCGGGGCCAAGCCCGCCAGATACGGCCAGATACCCGCATCCGCCGCGCATAGATGATTAACAGCACCATCAGGCGCCGTTCCGGCATCAAAACACGCCGCCTTCGCATCCCACATCGAGGTTACGAATTTTTTCGCCTGCGCGGCATCCTCCGCGCGGCCAAGCCTGTGAAAAGCCACATATAAATCCGTATTCTGCTCAGTGCTCTGCCAAGTCAGTTTCAGCGGGTTCGGTTCAAAACCATAAAATCCGCCGTAATAGCCCGCACCGGCGCGCAACCGGTCATCGAGAAAATTTCCCGCCGCATCGGCCGGCGCGTGCATCCCCAGCGCCGCCCATAACAGCATCGCCCAGGCGATCGGCCCGCTCTGGCTGCCCGCCTGATACGGATCTTCCGCCCAGCGTCCGGCCTTGGCGTCCCACCAGCCGGGCAGCTTTGCCGGCGCTGCCACCGCCCCGGCCATATAGGCATTACGCAACCGGCCATCCTTATAAAACCGGTCGTGCGCCTGGGCGATCTCCAGCGCCGCGCCAATCCGCAGCGCCTCGGCCTCATGCCCCGCCGCCAGCAGCAACAACCCGGCCAGGGCGTTGTCATACACATAGGCGGCGTTCGCCTGCGTCCGGTCAAAATCCGCGGCCCCCGGCCCGGTTTCCACCAGATAGCTGTTGAGCAGCACCGGCCCGTCGGGCAGCGCCGCCATCTGGCCGCGGATGGCAGCCACGCACCCAGCGGCAAAATCCGCGGCGGGAACACCGCCAAAAGCAAAGGCCGGCATGAGCATCCCCATACCGGCCATCCCGCAAAACCCGCGGCGCTGCAAAATCAGCCCAGCAGCTCGGACAGCAGCTCCGCCGTGCGGCCATTGGCGATCACCGCGGCACGCGTGTCAAAATGCACACCGCCAACCCGCGCGAAGGCATGCTGCACACCGGGATAGACGAACGCATCAATCCACTCGCTCTCCTCAGCACCATCCAGAATGGTTTCCACCGCCTCGGGGGACACATATTCATCCTTCTCGGCGATATGCAGCATCAGCGGCGCCTCGATCTTATCAAACTCCGGCACCAGATTATCAATGCCCACGCCGTAGTACGAGACGTTCACATCCGCGTCAGAGCGGGTGGCCATCATCACCGCCAAACGCCCGCCGAGGCAGAAGCCCAGCGTCCCGGCGATCCCGTTGGCGCCCGGCAGCTTGCGCGCCGCCGCCAGCGTCACCTTCAAATCCGCAACGCCTTTGTCCTGGTCGAACCCGTTCATCAGCGCGAACGCCTTTTGCCATTCGGCATCGCTCTTGTCGGAGATGCTCACGCCGGGCTCCTGGCGCCAGAACAAATCCGGCGCAATGGCGATAAAGCCCATGTCCGCCAGGGTCTGGCAGGTGGCGCGCAGCGAATCGTTCACGCCGAAAATTTCCTGAATGACCACTACCGCGCCGCAGGTATCCTGCGTCTGCGGCGCATAGACAAACGCCGAAAACTCGCCCGAACCGTCCGCCGCCTTCAACTTGATCTCTCGCATCGCCGTCTCCCTGAAAATGACGACCTACAGATAATGCTCCGCAAGCGGCGTAAAACCATTAAAATTCTGGCTTGCGTAACTTGTCACATAGGCCCCGGTATCATGGATCAGTACACGCTCCCCAGCAGTCAGGTCCAGCGGCAGCCGGTACGGCGTTTTCTCATACATTACATCCACGCCATCGCAGCTCGGCCCCGCCAGAACCACCGGCCCGCCCGGTCCCTTGCCAGCGGTAATCCGGTAGCGGATCGCCTCGCCCTCGGTCTCCGCCAGCCCGCCGAAACGGCCGATATCCAGATACACCCAGCGCCGCTCATCCTCTTCCATGCGCTGGCAAACCAGCACCACCTCGGAAACCACCACCCCGGCGTTGCCAACAATCGCACGCCCCGGCTCGATCAGCATATCGGGCAGGTCGTTGCCGAAATGCGCGGTCATGGCGTTCATGATGGCATGGCCAAACACGCCCGTCTCGGGCACATCATCCTGGTAGCGCACCGGAAATCCCCCGCCCAGGTTGAGCATCTTCAGCTCCAGCCCGTGGTTCTTGAGATCGGTGAACAGCAGCGCCACCTCGGCGATCGCCATCTCATACGCCGGCGTGCCTGTCTGCTGGCTGCCAACATGAAACGACAACCCATGCGGCTGCAACCCAAGCCGGGGCGCTGTCAGCATCAACTCCTTCGCGCGCGCGATGCTGGTGCCGAATTTCTTCGAGAGCGGCCAGTCCGCGCCCACATTGTTCACCGCGATCCGGCAGTAAACCTTCGCCCCCGGCGCATGGCGGGCAATTTTCTCCAGCTCCTCGATTGAATCGAACGCAAACAGCGGCACCCCATGCGCATGCGCGGCCGCAATGGCGGAGGGCTTCTTCACCGTGTTGCCATAGCTGATCGCCTCGGCCCGCGCGCCCGCAGCCAGGCAGGCCTCAATCTCGGGCAGGCTGGCGGCATCGAAACACGCGCCCTTCTCCACCAGCAGCCGCAGGATCTCAGGCGCCGGATTGGCCTTCACGGCATAATAGATCTTCGCCGCCGGCAAGGCGGCCCGCAGCGCGGCGTAATTGCCGGCCACGACATCCAAATCCAGCACCAGGCAAGGCGTGGCCAGTGCGGAAGATTCGAGAAATGATGCGATTTTATGATTCACCGCAGTCACCTTTCATATGAAGGCCCGCCTGGTAAAGGCGGCGGGCGCGGTTGCGAAACGGTCCAACGAACCAGCCACTTCCAGGTTTCCCTGTTCGTGCTGCCAGAACGCTTGACGTCGTTGCGTAACCGATTCACTCTAAGGAGACCGGCAGAGGCACGTGCGTTGCTGCGTAAAGCGGCAAATAGGACCAATGCACCTCCCACGCAAGTATTTTTTTAGCTCCCCCGCGGCCCCGGAACGCGCGCCGGCAAGATTGTCACCAATTGCAACATGCCCTGCACATTCCAGCGCAAACCCTCTATTGTAACAGCCATGGAAACCCTCCCCCACATCCTCATCGTGGATGACGACCGTGAAATCCGTGACCTTCTGGCCCGCTTTCTGGAACGCCAGCGCCTGCGCGTCACCACCGCGCGCGACGGCAAGGAGGCGCGCCGTGCCTTCACCAACGGGCATTTCCAACTCGTGGTGCTGGACCTGATGCTCCCCGGTGAAAGCGGGCTGGACCTCGCCCGCTGGCTGCGCGCCGAGGGCAAGGTGCCCATCATCATGCTCACCGCCATGGCCGAGGAGACCGACCGCATCGTCGGCCTGGAACTCGGCGCCGACGATTACGTCACCAAACCCTTCAACCCGCGCGAGCTGCTGGCCCGCATCCGCGCCGTGCTCCGCCGCACCGGCGATTCGGAAGATCGTCCGCCCGAGAGCGCCGCCCAGAGCTACCATTTCTCCGGCTGGGCGCTGGAGACCGCACGCCGGCGCCTGTCCGACCCCTCCGGCGTCGAAGTCACCATCACCGGCGGCGAATATGACCTGCTGGTCGCCCTGCTCGACCGCCCCAACCGCGTGCTGACGCGCGACATGCTGCTCGACCTTCTGCGCGGCCGCCAGGCCGGCCCGTTTGACCGCGCGATCGACGTCGCCGTCTCGCGCCTGCGCCGCAAGCTGGAAGATGACGGCCGCCACGCCCAGATCATCAAAACCGTCCGCGGCGGCGGCTATGTGCTCTCCACCCCCGTAGAGCGGCGTTGAAGCTTTTCCTCTGGCCCAAAAGCCTGGCCAGCCGCACGATCCTCATTCTCCTCGCCGGCTTCGCCTGCATTCAGCTGCTCGGCCTGCTCATTCATACCGTCAACCAGATCAAGCTGTTGCGCATCCAGGAGGAACAGGTCTTCGCCACCCGCGCGGTCATCATCTACCGGCACATCGCCATGGCGCCCCCGGCTGAGCGCCCCGCCCTGATCGCCAAGGAGGCGCTGCCCAAGGGTGACACGCTGAGCATCAGCGCAATCCCCCCGCTGCCGCCGCACAGCTACAATCTGCCCCTTGCCGAACGCGACATTCTCCGCGCCAGCATCTTTGCCGACAACATGCCCATGCGCCTGCACCCGCGCGGCCTGCTGCTGCATGGCCACGGCCTGCCCACGCGCATCATCATCAGCTTTGGCCTGCCCGGCCCGCAGGTTTCCCTCCTACCCTACCCGCAACTCTCCGCGCCGCCCTTTGATCAAGGACCGCCAGACGCCCTCATGCTCCCGCCGCTCTTCGCGCGCCCCCAGCCCGACGCCTGGCTCACCATCACCTCGCGCCTCAACCCCGCAAAACCCTGGCGCTCCCCGAGCTTTGCCTCCGCCTTCATCGTCATGACAGCCCTGGGCGCCGCGATGATCTTCTGGGCCGTGCGCAAGCTCCTCATCCCCGTGCGCACGCTGGCCGAAGCCGCCGAGCGCCTCGGCCAGGACGTGGTGAACGCCCCCGCCCTGCCCGAGCGCGGCCCCTCCGAAATCGTCACCGCCGCCATCGCCTTCAACACCATGGCCGCGCGCATCCGCCGCTTCGTCGAGGACCGCACCTTTCTGCTCTCCGCCATCGGGCATGACCTGCGCACCCCCATCACCCGGCTGAAACTGCGCGCCGAATATATGGAGGACGACGAACAGCGCCAGAAAATGCTGGCTGACCTCGACGAGATGGAAGCCATGGTCGCCGCCACCCTGGCTTTCGGCCGCGACATCACCACCACCGAACCCTTAACCCGGCTGGATCTTGCGATCCTGCTGCGCACCATTCTCGATGAAGCCGCCGACGGCAACCCAGACCAGGCCGACTCCCTGAGCTACAACGGCCCCGACCATCTCACCATCCACGCCCGCCCCCTGGGGCTGAAGCGCGCCTTCACCAACCTCACCGGCAACGCCCTCAAATATGGCGGCTGCGCGCGCATCACCCTGCGCCGCCTGCCCCAGGACTTCATCCAAGCCGACATCGAAGACGACGGCCCCGGCATCGCGCCCGAGGCCATGGAAGCCGTCTTCGAACCCTTTCGCCGGCTGGAGACCAGCCGCAACCGCGAAACCGGCGGCTCGGGCCTCGGCCTGTCCATCGCGCGCAACATTTTCCACGCTCACGGCGGCGACGTCACGCTTCAAAACCTGCCTGGCGGCGGCCTGCGCGCAAGGGTGACACTACCGGTATAACCAACCAAGTTGTCATTTGCCCGCCACCGCGCCTTGTGGCAGAGCAGGTGCCATGCTCCGTAAAACTTATGACCATGTGATCGCCCTGGCTGAACGCCCCGCCGCCCCCTTCTGGCTGTTCGCCATCGCCTTTGCCGAGGCCAGCTTTTTCCCCATCCCGCCCGATGCGCTGTTGATCCCCCTCGCCCTGGCGCAGCCACGCAAGGCGTTCTGGTTCGCGCTCATCGCCACGCTGGGCAGCGTCCTCGGCGGCGCGCTGGGCTACACCATCGGCTATTTCCTGCTTGCCAAGCTGGCGCAGCCGATCATCCATTTCTACCATTACGAAGCGGCCTTCACCGTTTTCCAGCAGAAATTCGCGCAATACGGACTATGGGTGATCCTCATCAAAGGCCTCACCCCCATCCCTTATAAAATCGTCACCATTGCCGCCGGCGCCGCCGCCTTCAGCTTCCCGCTGTTCATGTTCGCCAGCCTGGTCACCCGCGGCGCGCGCTTCCTGCTCGAGGCCGCGCTGCTCCGCAAATTCGGCGAACCCGCGCAGGCATTCATTGAAAAACGCCTCGGCTTCGTCACCGGCCTGGTCGCGCTCGGCATCGTCGGCGGATTCTTAATCCTCAAATTCGCATAAAATTCGCATAACCCCGCCACCATCCAGGGGATGACCTCCCCTGGATGGCTTGCGCGCGGCCGCCCCATCAGCCCCGCGCGCATACCAGTCAGCCTTAAGGTTGACTGGTATTACTTATCGCGAAAATGCGTTTCCGTGCGCTCAATCGCCGCCTGCGCCGCCGCCAAGCGGGCCACCGGCACGCGGTAGGGCGAGCAGGAAACATAATCCAGCCCAACTGATTCACAGAACGCGATGGAGGCCGGGTCGCCGCCATGCTCGCCGCAGATGCCAAGCTTGATGCCAGGCTTGGTCTTGCGGCCCTTTTCGGCGGCAATACGCACCATCGCACCCACACCATCAACATCGATGGAGACGAACGGATCTTTCGGCAGAATGCCCTGCTCCACATAATGCGGCAGGAACTTGCCCGCATCATCGCGCGAGAGGCCGAACACCGTCTGCGTCAGATCGTTGGTGCCAAACGAGAAGAAATCCGCCGCCTCGGCAATGGAATCTGCGGTCAAGGCCGCGCGCGGCAGCTCGATCATGGTGCCGATCGAGTATTCAACGCTCTTGCCGGTCTCGGCAAACACCTCTTTCGCCACCTTCTCGATCTGCGCGCGGGTGATATCCAGCTCGCGCTTCACGCCCACCAACGGGATCATGATCTCGGGCACCGGCGCCTTGGCGGTCTTGGCAACCTCGATGGCCGCCTCGAAAATCGCCCGGGCCTGCATCTCGTAAATCTCCGGATACGACACCCCAAGCCGGCAGCCGCGATGGCCGAGCATCGGGTTGGTCTCCGAAAGCTCCTCGGCGCGCATCTTCATCTCAGCGGCATCCATACCCAGGGCCTCAGCCACCTCGGCAAGCTCCGCCTCGCCATGCGGCAGGAATTCATGCAGCGGCGGGTCGAGCAGACGGATGGTCACCGGCAGCCCTTCCATGATCTTGAACAGCGCCACAAAGTCATTGCGCTGGAACGGCAGCAGCTTGGCCAGCGCGGCGCGGCGCCCGGCCTCATCCTTGGCCATGATCATCTGGCGCACGGCGGAAATCCGCGATGGGTCGAAGAACATGTGCTCGGTGCGGCACAGGCCGATCCCCTCGGCGCCGAACTTGCGCGCGGTGTCGGCATCCAGCGGGGTCTCCGCATTGGTGCGCACCTTCAGGCGGCGCACCTCATCGGCCCAGCCCATCAGCATACCGAACTCGCCGGAGAGCTGCGGCTCGATCATTTTCACCGTACCGGCGAAAACCTCGCCGGTGGCGCCATCGATGGTCAGGATTTCCCCCGCACGGATCACGACGCCAGCGGCCGAGAGCGTCTGCGCGCCATAATCAACCGAAATACTGCCAGCCCCGGCAACGCAGGGCCGCCCCATGCCGCGCGCCACCACCGCCGCGTGGCTGGTCATGCCGCCGCGCGTGGTTAAAATGCCGCGCGCCGCATGCATGCCATGAATATCTTCCGGGCTGGTCTCGATACGCACCAGAATCACCGACTCACCCTTCTGCGCGCGCATCTCCGCCTCATCGGCCGAGAACACCACCGCGCCGCAGGCCGCCCCTGGCGAGGCCGGCAGGCCCCTGGCGAAGAGTTTCGGCGTCGCCTTGGGGTCCAGCGTGGGGTGCAGCAGCTGGTCCAGCGAAGCCGGATTCACGCGCATGATCGCGGTATTGCGGTCAATCAACCCGCTCTCCGCCATCTCCACCGCAATCCGCAACGAGGCGGCGGCGGAGCGCTTGCCCGAGCGAGTCTGCAGCATATAGAGCTTGTTCTGCTGCACGGTGAACTCGATGTCCTGCATATCCTTGTAGTGCTTCTCCAGCACATCGCGGACCTTGTTCAGCTCGGCATAGGCTTCCGGCAGCGCCACCTCCATGCTCACCTCGCCGGGCTTGGCATAGGCCTGGGAGAGCGGCCGCGGCGTGCGGATACCCGCCACCACGTCCTCGCCCTGCGCGTTCACCAGATATTCGCCGTAGAATTCGTTCAGCCCGGTAGAGGGGTCGCGGGTGAAGCACACGCCGGTGGCGCAATCCTCGCCCATATTGCCAAACACCATCGCCTGCACGTTCACCGCCGTGCCCCAGCTCGCCGGAATATCATGCAAACGGCGGTACACATTGGCGCGCGGGTTCATCCACGAGCCGAAAACGGCCGAAATCGCGCCCCAGAGCTGGTCCTGCGGGTCCTGCGGGAAGGGCCGGCCGATCTCCTCGGCAACCATCGCCTTGTAGCCTTCCACCATCTGCTGCCAATGCTCGGGCGTCAGCGCGGTATCCTCGATCGCATCGGCATCCAGCTTCGCCTGCTCGATGATCTCCTCGAACCGGTGATGATCCACGCCCAGCACGACCGAGCCGTACATCTGGATGAAGCGGCGGTACGAATCCCAGGCAAACCGTGAATCGCCCGAGCCCGCGGCCAGGCCCTGCACGGTCACGTCATTAAGGCCGAGATTGAGCACGGTATCCATCATCCCAGGCATCGAAACGCGCGCGCCCGAGCGCACCGAAACCAGCAGCGGCTTCTCCTTGTCGCCAAACTTGCGGCCAACGGCAGCCTCGATTCGCGCCAGCGCCGCGTCCACCTGCGGCTTCAAATCCGCCGGATAGGTTTCATTGTTCTCGTAATAGGCGGTGCACACCTCGGTGGTGATGGTGAAACCAGGGGGAACGGGCAGATCAATGCTCGCCATTTCGGCCAAATTGGCACCCTTGCCGCCAAGCAGGTTCCGGAGTGAGGCATTGCCGTCGTTCACACCAGCGCCAAAATTATAAACCCATTTTGTCACAATTTTACTCCCTCAACCTTCAATTCTGGAAAAATCAGCAATAATATTAACGGTATCCCGGAACCGCGCGAGCAAAAGCAAACGATTGCGGCGTAATTCCGGCGCCGGGTCGTTCACTGTCACTTTGTCAAAAAACGCATCGATCGTGGTGCGCAGGCTGGCCAGCCCCGCCACCGCCAGCCCAAAATTCTCCTGACGGAACGCGCTCAGCGTCTCCGCCTCAATATACGGCAGAGCATCGCGCAGTTGCTCTTCCTCCGGCAGCGGCAAAGCCCCCAGCACCAGCTCGGCCGTATGCGGCCCATCCTTCGCATCCTCGATCTTGAGGATATTTGCGGCGCGTTTATAGGCGGCGTGCAGGTTTTTGCCGTCCTCGGTGCCCAGCAACCCGCCCAGCGCCTCGACACGCTTCATCAGGCGGACAAGATCGTCATCAGCCCCCGCCGCCAGTACCGCATCCAGCACATCGAACCGCTTGCCCTCGCCGCGTAATTTCACCCGCAAGCGCTCAATAATGAAGTCAAACAGGCTCTCATCGCCGCCCAGCAGCGGTTTGAGCGGCAGGCGCAGGCCGTTTTCCAGGATGATGCGGATAACGCCCAGCGCGCAGCGGCGCAGCGCGTAGGGGTCGCCCGAGCCGGTTGGTTTTTCGCCGATGCGGAAGAAATTTGTCAGCGTATCGAGCTTGTCAGCCAAAGCGACGGCGACGGCGAGCGTGCCGGTGGGTACCGCGTCCGACGGCCCTTTGGGCTGGTAGTGGGTCTTGATGGCGGGGCCGACGCTGGCACCGTCCCAGCCATTTGGCGCTTTTTCGGCGTAGTAGCCGCCCATGATGCCTTGTAGCTCGGGGAACTCGCCGACCATGCCAGTGACAAGATCGACTTTCGCCAGCCGCCCGGCCAGATTGGCTTGGCGACCCGTCCAATTATCTGCATTCAAGATAACGGCAATCTCCCCCGCCAGCGCGCCAATCCGCTCCGCGCGCTGGCGCTGCGTGCCGATTTTGGCGTGAAACGTAATCTTCTCCAGCTTGGGCAGCAGCTCATTCAGAGGCGTTTTCAGGTCCAAATCCCAGAAATGCCGCGCATCAGCCAGCCGCGCCCGCAGCACCCGCTCATTGCCCGAAACAACCGCCGCGCCGCCATCGGTTGCCTCCAGATTGGCAACAAAGGCGAAATACGGCGCCGGATTGCCCGCCGCATCGCGCAGGGCAAAATACTTCTGGTTCACCTTCATGGAGAGTTCCCGCACTTCCGGGGGAAGATCCATGAATTCGGCGCCGATTTTCCCGATCAGCGGCACCGGCCATTCCA
>NZ_JAQTZC010000015.1 GCF_028687955.1 Acidocella sp. | reverse complement strand
ACGGCGAACGCCTGCCAGATCGCATCATACAGCCCGGCGGCGCGGATCTCCTCCAGATAGATCGCATCCGCCTTCTGCAAAATCTCCACGCTCGGGCGGCTCACCGCCCCCAAAATGCGTATCGCCAGCCCCGGCCCGGGGAACGGATGCCGCCCCACGATCGTCTCAGGCAGGCCCAGCTCGCGGCCCAGTTCGCGCACCTCGTCCTTGAACAATTCGCGCAGCGGCTCCACCAGCTTGAGCTTCATGAACTCCGGCAGCCCACCGACGTTATGGTGCGATTTGATGGTGACCGAGGGCCCGCCCAGCGCGCTCACGGACTCGATCACATCCGGATACAACGTGCCTTGCGCCAAAAAATCGGCGCCGCCGAGCTTGGTTGCTTCCTCATCGAACACCTCGATGAACAACCGGCCGATGATCTTGCGCTTCTGCTCCGGGTCGGTCACGCCCGCGAGCTGGCCAAGGAACAGCTCCGAGGCATCGCGGTGGATCAGCCTGATATTGAACTGCTCGCCGAACACCCGCACCACTTCCTCGGCCTCACCACTGCGCAGCAACCCGTGGTCAACGAAAATACAGGTGAGCTGGTCGCCGATCGCCTCATGGATCAACGCCGCCGCCACTGAGCTGTCCACCCCGCCGGAGAGTCCGCAGATCACCTTGCCGGTGCCCACCTGCGCGCGGATTTTCGCGATTTCCGCCTGCCGGAAGCCGGCCATCGTCCAGTCACCGGCGAGCCCGCAGACCTTATGCGTGAAATTGCGCAGCAGTTGCGCGCCATGTGGGGTATGCACCACCTCGGGATGGAACATCAGCCCGTAGAACCGCCTCGCATCATCGGCGATCATCGCAAACGGCGCCCCCTCGGAGACCGCGACAGTGCGGAACCCCTGCGGCGGGGCGGAGATATGGTCGCCATGGCTCATCCACACCTGCTCGCGCGCGCCCTTCACCCAGGCGCCATCAAAAAGGGTGCAATCCTCCACCACATCCACATAGGCGCGGCCGAACTCGCGGATCTCGGCGCCCTTCACATCGCCGCCCAGCTGCGCGCACATCACCATCTGCCCATAGCAGATGCCCAGCACCGGCACCCCGGCGGAAAACACATAGTCCGGCGCGCGGGGCGAGCCTTCATCGGCCACGCTGGCCGGGCCGCCGGAGAGGATAATGCCGCTGGCGCCAAAGGCCGCGATCCGCGCCGGGTCGGCGTTGAAGGGGAGTATCTCGCAATACACCCCGCTTTCGCGCACCCTGCGGGCGATGAGCTGTGTAACCTGGCTACCAAAATCGAGGATCAAAATCTTTTGTGTGTGCATGATGTGCTGCTAGAGCAATATCGGTTTAATTGGAATCGCCGGGGGCCAATTAAACCGATAAAATTGCGCGCCCAAAACGCGTATCAGGCGTCCACATCCAACAGCGTTTCGATTGGGTCCCACGCATAGGCGACCTGCGGCACAGCCGAACCGGCGACATAGGTGGTGCCGTTGGCCAGCCGCCGTCCACCCAGCCGCTCGTAGAAAAAAATCGCCGGATTGCCGTGCAGCACCCAGATGAAGACCGAGCGGCAGCCCCGAGAAGCCAGATATTTTGCAACGACGCGCAAAAACTGGCCACCCAGCCCTTTGTTCTGCCAATCATCGGCGACATAGAGCGTCTCCACTTCGCCATCCCCCAGCTTCCCGCCGTGGCAGCGCCGCGCGGTGGAAAACCCCACCACCTGCGGCGCGCTCCGCTCCCCGCTCAAAACCGCGACAAACACGCCATGCCCCATGCGGATGCTACGCTCATAATGCAGGCTCAGCCGCTCGGCGGAGAGCCCGGCCAGGAATGTTTCGGGCAACAGGGTCGCATAGGTATTGCGCCAGGTCGCCACATGCACCGCCGCGATCCCGGGCGCATCTGCTGCGCGCGCGCGGCGGATCGCGATCACGGATCGCGCGCCAGCACAGCGGCGAAAAATCCGTCCGTCCCATGCGCGCGCGGCGAAAGCCGCAGATATTTCCCGCGCAATGCCTCCGGCGCCTCAATCTCCACCGGCTTGAACATCGGGTAACGCGCCAAAAATGCCTCCACCTGTACCTCGTTCTCGTCACTAAGAAGAGAACAAGTCGCGTATACCAGTTTTCCCCCCGGTTTGGTCAATCTTTGCGCCTGGTCCAGGATCATCGCCTGCTTGGCCACCAACTCCTTGAGGTCGGTTTCGCTCAGGCGCGTGCGTGCATCCGGGTTGCGCCGCCAGGTGCCGGTGCCGGTGCAGGGCGCATCGACCAGCACACGGTCAAACTTCCCGGCCTGCCGCTTGGTCCATTTATCGCCCGGCTCACCCAGCAGATGCTGCTCGGCATTATGCACGCCCGCCCGGCGCAGTCGCTTGATCGCCCCCTCCAGCCGTGGCGCCGAGGTGTCGCACGCGACGATATGCCCCTTGTTCTCCATGGTCATGGCGATGGCAAGCGTCTTGCCCCCCGCGCCGGCGCAATAATCCACCACCCGCATGCCCGGCTTGGCGTCCATCTGCAAAGCGATGAGCTGGCTGCCCTCGTCCTGGATTTCCACCAGCCCGTCCTGAAACGCCTTGCCTTGCGTGATGGACTGCCGCCCGGCCAGCCGCAGCCCCCAGGGGCTGAACTGCGAGGGCCGCGCCTGCAAGCCTTCGCGCGCCAGCGCCGCAATCGCCGCCTCGCGCGTGGTCTTCAGGCTGTTCACCCGCAAATCCAGCGGCGCCGGCTGGTTCAGCGCCGCCATCTCGGCTTCCAGCACCGGGCCGAACTGCGCCTTCAGCCGCGGTAGCAGCCAGTCGGGGATCTCGTATTTCACCGCCTCGGGCATGTTGGGGTGTTCCAGCGTGTGCCCGGCGAATTTCTCTAAAATGACGCTCTCTTCGGGCTGTAGCGGCGGCGGGCCATAGCGCCCGGCGGCAAAGGCCATCGAGATTTTATACACGCTCATGCCCGAGAAGATCGCCTGCACCGCCAGCAGCAGCCGCGGCGTCTCCGGCGCGCCGAAATGCTGCAACCACCAGCCCAGATGCCGGCGCGCGCGCAGCACCCCCCACACCAGCGTGCTCACCTCGCGCCGGTCTCCCGCGCCAATGAACCGCCGCGTGCGGAAAAACTGATTCGCGATGGCATCCGCCGGGCGGCCGTCCGCCTCGATCGCCGCCAGCAGATCAATCGCGGCGGCCAGTTGTCCTGCGGGGGTCATCCCTCCTGCCGGTAATTCGGCGCCTCTCGCGTAATCGCCACATCATGCACATGGCTCTCGCGCAGCCCCGCCCCGGTGATCCTGCGGAAGGTCGTCGCGGTCTGCAACGCATTGATATCGGCAGCCCCGGTATAGCCCATGCCCGCGCGCAACCCGCCGACAAGCTGATGCACCACCGCCGCCATCGGCCCCTTATAGCCAACCCGGCCCTCGATTCCCTCCGGCACCAGCTTCAGCTGGTCCTTGATCTCCTGCTGGAAATACCGGTCCGCCGAGCCGCGCGCCATTGCGCCCAGGCTTCCCATGCCACGGTAGGATTTATAGCTACGGCCTTGATATAAAAACACTTCACCAGGCGCTTCATCGGTCCCCGCGAGCATTGAGCCCACCATTACCGCATCCGCTCCGGCGGCCAGCGCCTTCACCATGTCGCCCGAGGCGCGAATCCCGCCATCGGCAATCGCCGGCACGCCCAGCGCCCGGCAAGCCGCGGCCGTCTCTAGCACCGCCGAGAACTGCGGCACCCCAACGCCCGCCACCACCCGCGTCGTGCAGATGCTCCCCGGCCCAATGCCGATCTTCACCCCATCCGCCCCGGCATCAATCAGCGCCCGCGCGCCATCGGGCGTCGCCACATTGCCCGCGATGATCTGCACCGCGTTGGACGCCTTCTTGATCCGTGTGACCGCCTGCAACACCCCATCGGAATGGCCGTGGGCAGTGTCCACCACCACCACATCCACCCCTGCCTCAACCAGCGCGGCCGCGCGCTCGGCGCCATCCTCGCCAACGCCGGTGGCGGCGGCCACCCGCAGGCGCCCCATCTCATCCTTGTTGGCCAACGGGTGCGCCTGCGCCTTGTCCATATCTTTCACCGTCATCAGCCCGATGCAGCGGTATTCGTCATCCACCACCAGCAGCTTCTCCAGCCGGCGCTTGTGCAGCAGCGCGCGCGCCTCCTCGGGCGACACCCCGGCCCGCACCACGGCTAGGTTTTCGCGCGTCATCAGCTCATAAATTTTCGCGTTGGGGTCGATCGCGAAGCGCACATCGCGATGCGTGAGAATCCCCACCAGCTTGCCATCGCGCTCCACCACGGGGAAGCCCGAGATATTATGCGCCGCCATCAGCGCGCGGGCATCGGCCAGGGTCTGGTCGGGGTAGATGGTGAGCGGGTTCACCACCATGCCGCTCTCGAACTTCTTCACCCTGCGGACTTGCGCCGCCTGCTCCTCGATGGTGAAATTCTTATGGATCACCCCGATGCCGCCTTGCTGCGCCATGGCGATCGCCATGGCCGTCTCGGTCACCGTGTCCATCGCGGCTGAGACCAGCGGGATATTCAGCGCGATATTGCGCGTCAGCCGCGTCGCCGTGGCGGCCTTTGTGGGTAATATCCTGGAATAGGCCGGCACCAGCAATACGTCATCGAAGGCCAGCGCCTCGGAGATGCGGGCGGAAAAATCAGGGAGAGAAATATGATCGGATGCCATGGCCGCGCTTTCAGAAATATCAGGCGCGGGGCTGGTGGGGCGGCCGCGCCTGCAAATAAAGACCTTGGCGGCCCTCATTAAGCGGCGCAGCGCCGCGGTGCAATAGGCTCCGCCGCCGGCTTCGGCCGTTATTCCGGCCGGAACCCCATCGCCACCACGTACATTTCCTTGGAATCCTTGCGGCTCGCCGGCGGCTTGGCATGGCGCACCGTCTTGAAACGCAGCTTCAGCGTGCTCAGCATGTCCCGCTCTGCCCCGCCCTGGAATAACTTGGCGACAAATGCACCGCCGGGTTCCAGAATCTGCATGGCGAAGGCCAGTGCCGTATCGGCCAGCGCCATGATGCGGATATGGTCGGTCGCCACATGCCCGGTCGTGTTCGGCGCCATGTCCGAGAGCACCAGATCCGCCCGGCCGCCCAGCATCCCGGTCAGCCGCTCCTCCATGCCATCGGCCATGAAATCGCCCTCGATGAACTGCGCGCCCTCCACCGGGATGATCGGCAGCAGGTCGATCCCCACCACCTTCGAAGCCCCCCGCTGCAACGCAACCTGAGACCAGCCGCCCGGCGCCGCGCCAAGGTCCACCACGCGCGCACCTTTGCTCATGAGATGATACTTCTCATCCAGCTCGATCAGCTTGAACGCCGCGCGCGAGCGATAGCCCTGCGCCTTGGCGGCCTGCACATAGGGGTCGTTAAGCTGGCGGTTGAGCCAGGCCTGCGAGGAGGTGCTGTGTTTGCGCGCGTGTTTCAGCCGCACCGCCTCGCGGCGCGGCGGTACCGATGGATTTTCGGTCATGCCAAGCCGTAGCCGCGCCGTTCCGGTCGCACATTGCGCATCAGCCGCATCAACATACCCTCGCGTAATCCTCTGTCAGCCACCACCAGATCGGGTATTTGCCACAGTTCGTGGATGGCGGCAAAAATCGCGCAACCAGGCAACACGAAATCAACCCGGTCCGCGCCAATGCACGGATGGCGGCTCAACCCCTCCCGCCCGAGCGCTTTTGCCTCGGCCAGCGCGGCCTCCACGGCGCCGCGGTTCATGAAGAAACCGTCCACCAGCCCGCGCCGGTAGCGCTCCAGCTTCAGCGACACCCCGGCCAGCGTGGTCACGGTGCCCGATGTCCCCACCATCAGCACCCCGCCCTGGCGGATTTCCTGGCCGATCCGGTGCACCGCCTCGAAGGGGCGCAGCATCGCGGCCACGCTTTCCACCACGGCGGCGAACCCTTCCTCAGTGTAGCAGGCATGGGTGCAACGCTCCGAGAGGGTGACAACCCCCACCGGCAGCGAGAGATAGCCGATCAACTCCGGCGCCGCGCCGTTGCAGTTCACCCGCACCCACCCAACCTCCGTGGAGCCGCCTCCGATATCGAACAACAGCGCCCGCCGCTCCGCCTTGGCGATGAGCGAGGCGCAGCTCTCCATCGCCAACTCGGCCTCCTCGCGGGTGTTTATGATCTCAAGGGGCAGCCCCGTGCGGGCGCGCGCAAGGGCGATGAACTCCGCGCCGTTTTCAGCCTGGCGGCAGGCTTCGGTGGCAATCGCGCGCAGCCGCAGCGGGCCTGCTTCCGAAGCCACGGCCCAGCGTCTCGCCCGCTCGGCGCAAATGCTCAAACTGGCAATCGCGCGCTCCATTGCCTCGGCGGAGAGCCGGCCGGTCTCATACAGCCCCTCGCCAAGCCGCACGACTCGCGAGAAACTGTCGAGCACCTGGAACCCTTGGCCTGCCGGCGTGCCCAGCAGCATGCGGCAATTATTCGTCCCCAGGTCGATTCCCGCAAACACCTGCCGCCGCACGCCCCGCTTAGTGATGGCGCCTGCCGGTGTGTTCAATGTTGAGGAAGTGCTGGCCATATCATTTGTATAGTCGCGCCATATTGGGGTGATGGGCAAGCGGGAAAGCACACCCGCGCGCCGCCACCCGATTAAATTTATGACAATCCCCCCGCCCCAGATGTTGCAGCCCGCGCCCACCGGTGCTAATCGGGCCTCGCTGTGACCGTTGGGGGATAGTTTAGCGGTAGAACTCCTGGCTCTGACCCGGGCAGCCTTGGTTCGAATCCAGGTCCCCCAGCCACCGCATCCAATCAAACACAAAGCTTGATCAGCCATTTGCGCGGCTTTTCGCTTTTGCCCGCCTCGCCGCCGCTGGCATGGCACCGCAAGAAAGGCTGACGATGACTGCTTTCTACCAACCCGAGGACCTCAGCGCGGCGGACGCCATCGCCGCCATCGGGGAGGATCTGGCGTTGTTCGACGACTGGATGGACCGCTACCAGTTCATCATCGAGCTGGGCCGCAAATTGCCGCCCTACCCGGCCGAGTGGCAGGACGAGGCGCACCGCGTAAAAGGCTGCCAGAGCCAGGTCTGGCTGGCGGCGGCGGATAAAGGTGAAAAATTATACTTCACCGGCGCGTCAGATGCCGCCATCGTCTCCGGCCTGGTGGCGCTGGTGCTGCGCGTTTACTCCGGCCGGCCGCGCGCTGAAATCCTCGCCACCCCGGCGCAATTCCTGCACGATCTCGGGTTGATCGGCGCGCTCTCCACCAACCGCGGCAATGGTGTCGCCGCGATGGTGGAACGCATCCAGGCGCTCGCCAGGGGCTGAAGCAGCTTGTCTTATGAAATTTTCACCGAATTATACCAGTCAGCCTTAAGGCTGACTGGTATAATTCAACCGCCCGGCTACACCGCCACGGCATGGCGGGGTGTTGCTGTTTGCTGCGTCAGATACCGGTCGAATACCGCGGCGATATTGCGCACGAACGGCCGCCCCGCCTCAGTCACCTCAATGCGCGTGCCGTCCCAGCTTAGAAGACCATCCGCCTGAAACCCCGCCAGGACCTGCGCATCGGCCAGCAGCGGCGCCGGATCGGCATCAAAGGCTCTGGCCTGCGCCTGCAAATCAACCTCAAGCTCACACATGATGCTCTCGATTACCGCGCGGCGCAGCCTGTCGTCCGGGGTGAGGGCGGCGCCACGGCTAACGGCCAGCCTGCCTTCGTTGATGGCGGCGCTATAGGCGGGCACGCCGGGGGCATTCTGCACATAGCCCTGCGGCAGGCTGCCAATCGCGCTCGCCCCCAGGCCGATGAGCACGGGCGCCGCATCCGTTGTGTAACCCTGGAAGCTGCGGTGCAGTTTCCGGCCCAGCGCGGCTTCGGCCATGGCATCGCCGGGGCGGGCGAAATGGTCCAGCCCGACGGGAATATAGCCCCCTTCACGCTCCAACACCCGGCGCACCGTTTTCGCCTGGGCGAAGCGGGCGCGCGCCCCCGGGAGCGAGGCTTCCGGGATCAGCGACTGGTGTTTCTTCATCCACGGCACATGGGCGTAGCCAAACACGGCCACCCGGCCGGCGCGCAGCGCCAGCGCCTGCCGCGCGGTCCGCTCCAGCGATTCCTCGCTCTGGTGGGGCAAGCCGTAAATCAGGTCCAGATTGAGCGAGCTGATGCCAATCCCGCGCAATGCCTGCGCGCAGGCCGCGGTTTCCTCAAAGCTCTGCTGGCGGCCGATGGCGTCTTGCACTGCCTGGTCAAAATCCTGCACGCCCAGGCTGGCGCGGGTGATGCCCATTTGCGCCAGCGCCGCCAGCCGGTCCGGCGACAGCGATGTGGGGTCGATCTCGATGGCGATCTCGGCATCGGGGAGCAGGTTGAAATGGCCGCGCACGCTCTCCATGATATCGGTGAGACAGTCAGGCGGCAGCACCGTGGGCGTGCCCCCGCCCCAATGCACATGCGAGACCTGCAACCGCCGCCCCACGGTCTGCGCCACCAGCGCGATCTCACGCATCAGCGTCCTGGCATAAATGCGCTTGGGGCGTTCCAGATGCACGACCGAGGTGTTGCACCCACAATACAAACACAGCCGGTCGCAGAACGGCACATGCAGATACAATGAAACCGGCGCCCCCGCTGGCAGCTTCTCCAGCCACCCGGCGTAAATCTGCGCTCCCACCTCGGGGGTGAAATGCGGCGCGGTCGGGTAGCTCGTATAGCGCGGTACACGGCCATCGTAGCGGGCAATCAGGTCTGCATCTGTCATCACGGCCCTCTTTTGAACCGATGCAGCCCCGCCCTCATTGATTCAGATCAAACCGGCAAAAACTCCGGCACCGAGAGGTAGCGCTCGCCGGTGTCGTAGTTGAATCCGAGGATCCTCGCCCCGGCGGGCAGTTCCGGCAGCTTCTTGGCGATGGCCGCCAGCGTCGCGCCGGAGGAGACGCCAACCAGCAGCCCCTCCTGCCGGGCGGAGCGGCGGCCGTATTCTCGCGCCTCCTCGGCATCCACCTGTATCACGCCGTCCAACGCCGCGAGGTGCAGGTTCGCCGGAATAAACCCGGCGCCGATCCCCTGGATCGGGTGCGGCCCCGGCGCACCGCCCGAAATCACCGGCGAGAGCGCCGGCTCCACGGCAAAGACCTTCAGATTTGGCCAGTGCTTTTTCAGCTCCTCCGCGCAGCCGGTAATATGCCCGCCAGTGCCGACACCGGTGATCAGCACATCCAGCCCCTCGGGGAAGTCAGCCAGAATTTCGCGCGCCGTGGTGCGCGCGTGCACCTCGATATTCGCCGGATTTTCAAACTGCTGCGGAATCCACGCGCCGGGATTCTCGGCGGCCAGCACGCTGGCGCGCGCGATGGCGCCCTTCATGCCAAGCTCCTTGGGCGTCAGATCAAAGCGCGCGCCATAGGCCTGCATCAGGCGCCGCCGCTCGACCGACATGGACTCCGGCATCACCAGAATCAGCCGGTATCCCTTTACCGCCGCCACCAGCGCCAGGCCGATGCCGGTATTGCCCGAGGTCGGCTCGATGATCAGCCCGCCGGGCTTCAGCGCGCCCGAGGCCTCCGCCGCCTCCACCATGGCCAGCGCAATGCGGTCCTTAATCGAGCCGCCAGGATTGGTGCGCTCCGATTTCACCCAGACCTGCGCCGAGGGAAACATCCGCGCCAGACGAATATGCGGGGTGTTGCCGATGGTCTCGAGAACGCTGCTGGCTTTCATGCTCTGGCTCCTTGGTGTGTTTCACGCCGTTGCAACCAAGATGCCCCGATTTATGCGAAGTGCAAGCCCCGGCCCGCAGCGTTGCGCACAACAAAAAGCCGGAACGGCACAATGCCGCCCCGACTGTTGCCAATACCGCCGCGCCTGAACTCAGGCGGCAGCGGCCTCCTGAAACGCCAGCGCGCGTGCCGCCAACAGCGCGCGCACGGCAACCGTAACTCAGCCGGCGGGGCAAAATTCCGCGAAACAATATGTATCGTTGCCCTCATCAGTTTATCGGAGGGAAATCATCTCAAAAAAACTGTAATTTCCATTTTCATGATACTGGTCAAAATTTAGAGCACCATCGTTTGAGGTTCGCTCAGCCGCGCGAGCCAGAAGCGTAAATCGCCAAGCGATCAGGCTAGATCGGCTTCAACGCCGCCAGCATGGCCCGCGCCAAGGCAGGCCAGCCCGCCGCCGCGTCCTCCAGCGGCCGGGCTGCCGCCAAGCCGCCCGCGGATAAATCCACCGTGAGTTGCATCAGCCCCTGGGCAACGGCTTCAGCCGTGGGGGCGCACAGCCGCGCGCCCGGCACCCCGGCCAGCTGCTCAGGCAGCCCCCCCACGCTGGTTGCCAGCACATATCTCCCAGCCGCTATCGCCAAGGCGGCCACGCCGGACTGGCTCGCCTCCTGATACGGCAGCACCACGGCATCGGCCCAGGCCAGCAGGGCGGGCAGCTCCGCTTCGCTCACCCAGCGCTGCTCCACGCTCACCTCCGGAATCGCGCGTAACCGGGCGAGGCTGGGCGAGTCCGGCCCCTCACCGCAGACGCGCAACTGAAACGGCCGCTCCGGGCCAAGCCGCTCCAACGCCCCGGCCAGCAGGCCAAGCCCCTTATAGGGCAGCAACCGGCCAAAACAGAGCAGCCTCGGCACCCCGCCATGCGCCATCACCGGCGCCATTTTCCCCAGCCCCACCGGTGGATGCCATAGTTTCACAACCCCCTGCCCCGCCTCGCCGTATCCTTGCCGGCGCAGCCCGTCCTCCACATGCCCGGTCAACGCAAACAACACCCGCGCATCGCGCAGTTGGCGCCATTGGCCCATGATACGGAAGTTGAAAGCCTCCCCCGGATGCGCCGCCGCATCATGCACAACCATGGCGTAGGGAATACCCAGACGGCGCAGAGCAATCGTCATGCGCGCATCCAGCAGCGCCGGCATCGCGCATATGGCAATATCGGGCCGGTCCTCAATGAGCCGCTTCCTCACCCGCCCGCGTACCAGCGGCCCGCTGAGCCGCTGTAGCGCATAGCCCAGCGCAGTTTCATACGTCGGCTCGCGCCAGCTGCACGCCGCCGCCGCCCCGGCCAGAATCTCCGCGCCTCCCGCCAGCGAGAGGCGCACACTATGCCCGGGAACATCCCCCAGGGCCGCCGCCAGCCGCAGCGCGAACAACGGGCCGCCACCGCGCCGCCCCCAGTGCCACACCAGCAGCTTCATCCCCGCTCACGCCCCGCCCGCGCGGCAGTACTGGCGCACATATGGGACAAACCGTTGTTGCAAAGCCGCCTGGCTAAGTTTGAAGTTTTCCAGCGAATAAGGCGCATGCCGGGCATACCCGCCTCGTGGCTTGGCCGCGATCAGGCGAGACATCGCCGCCAGTGCTTCCGCGCGCAGCGGCATACCAAACCGCGCATAGATCCGCGCGATGACCGCCAGTGGCGCGCCTGCCAGTTCATCATAATGAATATGAATCTTCCGCTCCGCCGCCACATCCGCGCGCCGGTCGAAATCTAGCAGCAGATTCGCCCCTTGTATCCAGCGCTCCGAAACCTGTGCGCCGATCTCCGCGGGGTCAATCTTGCGCAGGAACGGCTTGCGCAAAACCCAGGTGAGCCGCGCCACCGAGGCCAACACCGCGATGGGATTGCGATGCACAATCACAAAGCGCGCATCCGGATAGACCTGCAGGATCGCATCCAGCGTGAATGTATGGTCCGGGCATTTGAGCACCCAGCGCCCCGGCGCCCCGTTTTGCAAAAACTGTAGAAACTGCTTGTGGAAACGAAAAGCCTGCAGATACCCATGCGCTTCCAGCCAAGCGAAATAGGAAGGCACGCGGTGCGTCGCGTCAAAGCGCAGGCTCTGGAACACATGCGCCATTATCTCGGTGCATTCCTGTGGGCTGTCTGCTGTAATCGGGTGCAGATCCGAAAATCCAGGTGCCAAACCAGCGAAAATCCGCAGCTGCCGATCCACGGCTTGCACCCGCTTGTCGTTGAGCGGGTTGAAATTGGCGGGGCGCGGCGCCGGGTAGATAGTCTGCCAGTTGCGCGGCACCAGGCTCTCGCTGTCCTGCGCCATCAGCTCATGCAAAAATGTCGTCCCGCTGCGCGGCAGGCCGAGTATGAACAACGGCTGACTGACCGGCGCCTTCGCCAAAGCCGGGCTGACGCGGTGCGCGGCTTCCACCGTCTGCGCGTTGCGTAGCAGGCGCAACACGTCCCAGTGCAGCGAAACCCGGCCGAAAACGCTTAAGTCTGACTCCGTCATGATGGAGGCCATCAGCCGCCGCAACGCCTCGCGCGCATCCGGCCCCGGATTGCTCCCTGACGCTGCGATCAGCACGTCCGGTTCCAGCCCGGGCAGCCAGGATTTAGGCACAACCGCATCAGCCGCGACAAAGCCCAGCCGCAACGCCCGATACAGCGCGTTCATCAGTTTACTGCGGCTTGCACTCAATCAACTCGATCTTGTAGCCATCCGGGTCCTCGACAAACGCGATGATCGTGGTGCCGAACTTCACCGGCCCCGGCTCGCGCGTGATCTTCGCGCCCGCGGCGCGCAGCTTCTCGCAGGTCGCATGAATATCAGGCACGCCGATGGCCAGATGCCCAAAGGCCGTCCCCGCTTCATAAGAGCTGACACCCCAGTTATACGTCAACTCCAGCACGGTATGGGTCGCCTCATCGCCATAGCCCAGAAATGCCAGCGTATACTTCCCGGCCGGCACTTCCGTGCGGCGCAGCTCGCGCATGCCTAGCAGGCCAGTATAGAACTTAACGCTGGTGTCCAGATTCCCGACCCGCAGCATCGTATGAAGATAAGAGAAATTTTCGCTCATGGTCCCGCTTTCAGGTTGAATCTCCGCCCCCTTGGCCAACCGCGCTTCGCGCAGCAGCCTCGGGCGTGAATCGGCATCGCGATTCACTCTACGGCAGAATAGGTTCAGCTTGGGCTGCGCGCGTCAACTGGCGCTTCCGCAATTTAGGGCTGCACACCCAACAGGAACATCCCCGCCGCGTCCGCCGCCTCGATCATGGCCATGCGCTCCGCCAAAATCGTGCCGCCAGCCTCAAAAGCCACCCCCAGCAACCCGGCTTCGCGCGCATGGCGGATGGTAGCCACCCCAATGGTCGGCATATCCGCCCGGCGCTCCTGCCCCGGCTTGGCGAGCTTCACCAGCACCCCGGCCGGGCCAGGGCGCACCACGGATGGAATGCGCGCCAGCATGGCGTCCGTGCCCTCCACGGCCTCCACCGCCAGCACAATGCCCTGTTGCACCACACAGGCCTGGCCGATATCCGCCGCGCCGATGATCTTGAGCACCGCGATGCCGCGCTCGATATCGGCCATCGCCGCCGCATCGGGCGCGCGGGTGGTGAGCAGCCCCGGCGGCGCCAGCACGTCGCTCAAAATATCGTGCGCGCCCAGCACATGAAACCCTTCCTCGCTCAGTACGCGCACCACGGCGGCCAGCAGCCCATCATCCCCAGCAAAAGCAGCCCGCCCGATTTTGGCGAGCAACCGCGCCCCCTCGGCATCCGGGCGCAGCGCCAGCAGCGAGGGCCGCTTCACCGGGCCGATCATCACCAGATCAACGCAACCGGCCTCCTCGACCGCGCGGCGGATCGCGCCAATGGCGCCCAAACGGAAAAACCTGTGCGAATAGGGCGCCACCACCGCCGGATCGGCAAACCCCTCCAGCGCCGCAATGAACACCGCCCGCCCGCCCGCCTGCGCGGCGGCGGCAACCTGGCCCGGCAGTGCGCCGCCGCCCGCAATAATGCCCAGGGGCGCCGTGCTCATAGCGCCAGCTGCCTATTCGTCGCTCTGCCCGGTAGCGCGCGCCACGTTGGTGAGAATACCGTGCCGGCCCGGATTTGCGATGAAGTCCAGCATTTCCGCCACATACGCATTGCCACCATATTCACCGCGCGCGGCGGCCACGCGCTCGGCGAACACGCCCGGCCCCGCGAAGATGAACTTATGCGCGGCCCGGATTTCATGCAGCTGCGCCTTGCTCAGCCCGCGCCGGCGCAAGCCCACGATGTTCAACCCCACCATCTGCGCGCGCGGCCCGAACACGAAGCAGTACGGCGTCACATCGTTCGGCACGCCGCTCAGCCCGCCGACCATGGCGCCCGCGCCGATCCGCACAAACTGCAAAATCGCAGCCGCCCCGCCGATCACCGCCCGGCTACCCACCTCAACATGCCCGCCCATGACGACATTGTTCGAAATCACCACCCCGTCGCCGATGTCGCAGTCATGCGCGACATGCACCACCGCCATCAACAGGCAATCCGCGCCGATTTTGGTGATGCCCGCGCCGGTGACAGTGCCGCGATGAATCGAGCAATGCTCGCGGATCTGGGTGCGCGGCCCGATGCTGGTCTCGGTGTCCTCGCCTTTATACTTCAGGTCCTGCGGCGCCAGACCGACCGTGCAGAACGGAAACAGCTTTGCCCCGGCGCCGATCCGGGTCTTGCCATCCACCGCAACATGGGAGACCAGCTCAACCCCATCCTCCAGCACCACCTGCGCGCCTACCGTGCAGAACGGTCCGATTTTCACATCGGCGCCGATCACGGCACCCGCGGCGATGATGGCGCTCGGGTGAATCATCTCAGACACCGGCTTCAACATTTTCTGGTCCAACTCTCATTGCGCCGTTTGCTGTAAAGCGGTGCCCGGGGCGCCGCCAGTCAATCATTATTTCCGTCCGTTTCCATGCTGGCGGGCCGGAACAGCTATACGGGTTTAACTTCGTCCATAATCATGGCCGTGATCGAGGCTTCCGCGACCACCACGCCATCCACGCGGGCTGTGCCGTTAAAGCGCCAGACATTGCCGCGTTTGCGGTCCTTCACCAGCTCCAGCCGCAGCTGGTCCCCCGGGGTGACCGGCTTACGGAACTTCGTATTCTCGATCGACATGAAATACACGATCGGCGAACCGGCGTCCTCCCCCATGCCGCTGATAACCAGCGCCGCCGCCGTCTGCGCCATGCTCTCGACGATCAGCACGCCCGGCATCACCGGATGCCCAGGAAAATGCCCCTGAAAAAACGGCTCATTCACGGTGACGTTCTTGATCCCCGTCGCCGAATGGCCATAGCGGACATCCACCATGCGATCGAGCAGCATAAAAGGGTAGCGATGCGGGATCAGCCGCAAGAGCTGCTTCACATCGAAAGCACTTACATCCACCGGGGGAAGATCAGCCTGGGCCACGTCGTTCATCGGGGTCAACCACCTGCATTTTTAGATTTTCGGCCATATTGGGCCAGTTTACGAAGGGTTATAACCTCTCGGAAAAAGGTTTTCGACGGCTGCGACGGCGACCCCATAACCTCTTCGCCAGGGGCTATGTCCGTCATCACCCCGGCCTGCGCGCCGATGCGCGCCCCGCGCCCGATGGTCAGATGCCCGGTCAGCCCTGCCTGCGCCGCGATCATAACCTGCGGACCAATCGCCGTCGAGCCGGAGACCCCCGCCTGCGCGACGATCACGGCATGCGAACCAATGTTCACATTATGGCCAATCTGCACGAGGTTATCGATATGCACGCCCGGCCCGATCACGGTATCCTGCGCCGAGCCGCGGTCGATACAGGTATTCGCGCCGATCTCCGCGCCATCGCCGATCAGCACCCGGCCAAGCTGCGGCACCGGGGTGAACCCGGTGGGGCTGATCGCGAAGCCGAACCCATCCTGCCCGATGCGCGCCCCCGGATAGAGCACGACGCGGTTGCCGATGACGGCATGCGAAACCGAAACCTGCGCATGAATCCGGCATTCGGCGCCGATGATCACGCCATCCGCGATCAAGCTCAGCGGCCCGATGATGGTTCCGGCGCCAATTTCCACCCGCGCGCCGATGACGGCATGCGCGCCGATCTCAGCCGTGGGGTCTATCGTGGCGGAAGGATCGATCACCGCACTGGCATGGATCCCGGCCTTGGCCCGCGGGAACGGGTGGAACAAGGCGGAAATCTTCGCCCAGGCCACATAAGGCTCGCGGGTCACCAGCGCAGCGGTCTCCTCCGGCACACGCGAGGCGAAGTCGGGATGTACGATCACCGCCCCGGCCTTGATGCCCGGCAGCAGATCCGCATAGCGCCGGTTGTCCAGAAACGTCACATCCAGCGGCCCCGCGGTCTGCAACGGCGCCACCCCATGGATCAACCGTTCCCCGGCCTGGGTTTGCGCCCCAGCCAACGCGGCCAGGGTTTGCAGCGTATGCGGCCCGGTGCGCTCAAAAAAACGCGCGTCACCGGGTTTTGCAACATCAGCCATGAGACTACTGGCCAGCGCCTTGGTCGCCGCTCTGGTCCGGCGGGTTAACCGCCATCCCGGGCGTCACCACGCTTGGGGGGACGGGAACGGACGGCAGCAGCTTGTTGATCTGCGCCACCACCGCGTTGGTGATGTCGAAGGCGTCAACATTCAGCGCCACCTGCTCACGATGCAGCACCAGATTCATGCCGCGCGCCTCCGCCTCCTGGCGGATAATGGCGATCAACTCGGATTCAATGATCCCCAGCGCCGCCTGGCCGGAGTTCTGGATTGCCTGGTTGCGCTCCTGGAACGAGGTCTGCGTCGCGGCCACTTCATCGCGCAGCGCCTGCTCCTTCGTCTCCAACTGGGCGTCGGTCAGCGTCGAACGGTCAGCCTCGATCTGCGCCTGCTCGGCCTGGATTTTCGCCCGCGCGGTCTGCGCCTCCTTGGCCAATGCCTCCTGGCGCTGGCGGATCACCGCCTGCACGCCCTGCGCGGCGGTGGATTTCTGCATCACCTCGGGCACGCTCAACACACCGATAACGGCGACCGGCGGCGGTGCGCCCTTGGGCAGGGCCGGGAGTTGCGGAATCGCTGGAACCTGCGCCTGCGCCTGCGGCGCGGGAGCCGGTGCGGGAGCAGGCGCGTGAGCCGGCGCATGGGCGGGTGCCTGGCTGGGCGGCATGAAATAGCCCGGCGAAGATTGCGCGAACGCGGCCGGCGCCGCGCTCAAAGCCACGACGGCAACCAGAACCGGAGAGAAACGGGTGAAAAATGCCACTTAGAACCTCGTACCAAAAGAAACGCGGAATTGTTGTGTCTGGTCGCCCTTCTGCTTCACGACAGGATCGGCGAGTGAGAGATTAATCAGCCCGAACGGCGTGTTCCAGGAGAGCCCGACACCCGCGCCAACGCGCGGCGCCGTGGTATTGTTGAGCGGCTGCGGACCATAGATCCCGCCCGAGATCTGGCGCGCCCCGTAGAGCGAGCCGACATCGACGAACGCGAAGCCGCTGAGGCCAAGATCAGGCGAAACCGGAAGCGGGAATTTCACCTCGGTTGACTGCGTCCACATCACGCGGCCACCCACGGACTGGCCACCAAAACTGACCCCCGCCGCGTTATCGGCCGCCGTTTGCACGGTCGTCGGCCCGACGCCGCCATCGGCAAAGCCGCGCAACGAATCGCCGCCCAGGAAGAAGCGGTCCGTAATCCGGTCCTGATAGCCAAACAGCGGGATAAGGTCGCCCCCGGTGGCCGAGAACTTAAGCACCCAGTCCTTGGAGCCAAAAAACCGCTCCAGCGGAATATAATACGATATATCCGGACTGATGCGCAGAAATTTAGCCGTGCCGCCGACACCCGCGAAATCGGTAGTCAGGTCCGCGAGCAGGCCGCTGGTCGGGTTCAGATCGTCATCAAGATAGTCAAACGTCAGCGTCTGGCTGATTTGGCTGAGGCTGGTGAGTCCCTGCTCGCTTGTGATGTAGATGCTGGAACCGGCCGGCACATTGTAAACATTGCGCTCGCTGATCGTATAGCTGAACGACTGGCGCACATGGTCGTTAAAGCGATAGCCCAGCCGCACATCCGCGCCGATGTCGCTCTCGGAGTAGCTGTAGCTGGTTGCTTGCGCGGTGTAGGAATATGTCGATGAGCGGAACAGATCGAACCCGGCGATCAGGTTGCGGTCCAGGAAATACGGGTTGGTCACGCCCAGATTAACCTGCGTGCCGCGCTGCGCCAGCATGGCGTTGATGGAGGTATTCACCCCGGTACCCAGGAAATTGTTCTGGCTCAACCCGGTGTTGAGCAACGCCCCGAGACTGCTGGAATAACCACCGCCGAGCGAGAACTGGCCGGTTGCCTGCTCGGTCACCGCGGTGTCGAGGATCACCTGCTGCGGCGTGGAGCCGGGCGAAGAGGTGATCTTCTCATCCTTGAAGAACCCGAGATCCTTCAAATGCTTGGTGGATTGATCAATCTTCGACTGGTTATAGCCATCGCCCTCGGCCACGGTCAGTTCACGGCGAATCACCTTATCCTCGGTGCGGGTATTGCCTGTGATGTCGATGCGCTGAATATACACGCGCGGCCCGTCGATCACGTTCAGCGTGATGGCAACAGTCTTATTTGCCGGGTCGCTCTGCACCTGCGGGTTCACCTGAGCAAATGCATAGCCAAGGTTGAGCGCGCGCGTGTTCAGCGCAGTCACGCCTTCCACCAGCGCATCGCCGTCAAACCAGTCTCCGGCCGAAAGCGGAACCAGCCCACGCAACTCCTTGTCACTCAGCGTGCGGATGCTCGAGACGATCTTCAGGCTGCTCACGCGGTAGCGCGGGCCTTCATGAATATCATAGGTCAGATAGAAAGATTTATGATCCGGGCTCAGCTCCGCATTGGCGCTGATCACGTCGAAATCCACATACCCCTTATGCAGATAGAACTTGCGCAGCAGGTACTCATCATACTCGATCCGGTCCGGATTGTACTGATCCGAACCGGAGAGAAAGCGGAACCAAGCTGACTCACGGGTAGAAATCACCTCGCGCAGCTTCGTCTGACTGAAATGCTTATCGCCGATGAAGACAATACGGCTGATTTTCGTCTGCACACCGTCATTGCACTGAAACACCACGTTGACGCGGTTATCCGGCAAGCTGACATATTTGGGTGTTACCGTCGCATTGTAATAACCCTTTTTCGCATAGGCTTCCAGCAAAGCCTGACGATCGGCCTCAACCGACCCGATAGTGAACACCGAGCGCGACTTCAGCGATACAATCGCCTTCGCATCCTTGTCGGCCAACGCCTTGTTGCCACTGAACAGCACCTGATCAACGGTCGGGTTTTCCACAACCGCGACATCGAGGTCGTTACCCGCACGCGTGATCGAAACCGTCTTGAACAGGCCGGTGGCATAAAGCGTCTTCAGGGATTCGTTGATCCGTTGCGGATCAAACGTGTCCCCCGGCTGCACCACCATGTAGGAGGTGATCGTATCGGTCTGAATCCGGCGGTTGCCGCTGACATTGATCGCCGCGATCGTGCCACCGGCCTCCACCGGCTGCGAAACCGCAGAGGCCGTTTGGGCAAAAGCGGCACCATGCGGGGCACAGACCAGCAAAGCCGGCAACAGGCAGACAGAGGCCAACAGGACCGAGCGCGGCTTAAGCAACAGATAATCTCCCAAACCATACAGGCCTCCGGCGCGCCGGAGTGTTTTCGCTGTGGCGCGTTTGGCACGGGCCGGACTTATCGGCAAGGCCAAACGCTCAACTCCGCCGCCGCGAAGCCGCTTATCCAAACAGATGCACGACCCAGTTCACGGCGCCCATCCGGCTCAGATCGTTAAAAGTCGTCAAGAAAAACAACGAAATAAGGAGCGCGGCGCCAAAACGCAGCCCAATATCCATGGCGCGCGCGGGCAGCGGCCGGCCGTAGATCGCTTCCGCCAGGTAGAACAACAGATGCCCGCCATCGAGAATGGGAATGGGCACCAGATTGATCAGACCCAGATTGATCGAGAGAAACGCAATGAAGCTGATGACGCTGATGATCCCCAGCGCGGCAACTTGGCCCGTCACCTCGGCAATCCCCAGCGGCCCCGCCAGCTGCCCCAGCCCCTGGCGATGCACCGCCAGATTATAAAGCCCGGCAAGCATGCCCGCGCCGTCGTGCCAGGTCTCCGCCGCCGCCACCGCCACCGCCTCGGGAGGCGAGAAATGCTGAATGCTGGAAACACTGCCCGCCACACCCAGATGCCCGATTTTCTCGCCATCCACCGTCACAGCGCCCAGCGCCACCCGCACGTCGATGACCTTCCCCTGCCGCAGCAGGCTGAAATCCATCGAAGCATCGGGATGCTGGCTAACAACGTCCTGTAACTGATTAAAATTTTTTATTTTTTCGCCGCCAGCCATCAACACCCGGTCACCCGCGCGCATCCCCGCCGCCGCCGCCGGAGACGCCGCCTCCACCGTGCTGAACACCGGCTGCACCACGACTCGCCCAACCGTCATGAACAATCCGGAAAACAAAACAAAGGCCAGCAGCAGATTGGCCAGCGGCCCGGCCGCGACAATAAACGCCTTGGAGCCCAGCGATGCCCCGGCGAATGAACCAGGCACCGCCAGCGCCGGATCATTCGGCTCTCCCCAGCCCTGCATCTTCACATAGCCGCCCAAAGGCAGCACCGAAATCTTCCACACTGTGCCGGATTTCGCCCGCCAGGAGACCAGCGCCGGGCCAAACCCGATGGAGAACACCTCCACCACCACACCGCGCGCCCGCGCCGCCAGATAATGCCCAAACTCATGAAAGAACACGAGCACGCCAAGCACAAACGCATAGGTCAGAATCGTGCGTGCGGTATCGAACATCAGGCGGCCTTTGCCGCAGCCAGCCTGTCGGCGGCGGCGCGCGCGGCCGCGTCCAACGCCAGCACGGCCTCAAGATCAGGCACCGGCGGCGCGCCCAGTTGTTGCAACACCTGCTCCACGATCCCGGCTATGTCGAGAAAGCCGATCTTGCGCTCCAGGAAGGCCGCAACCGCGATCTCATTGGCCGCGTTCAACACCGTTGGCGCCCCCGCGCCCGCCTCCAGCGCCGCGCGGGCGAGGCGCAGCGCCGGAAAGCGGACTTCATCAGGCGCCGAGAACTCAAGCTTCATCACCGCCGCCAGATCCAGCCGCGGCGCCGTGGTGGCAATCCGCTGCGGCCACGCCAGGGTATGGGCGATGGGAATGCGCATATCGGGCGAGCCAAGCTGCGCCAGCACCGAGCCATCAGCATAGCAGACCATGCCGTGGATCACCGATTGCGGGTGCACCAGAACCTCGATCTTCTCCGAAGTCAACCCAAACAATTTTGCAGCTTCAATAACTTCCAGACCCTTGTTCATCATCGTGGCGCTGTCGATGGAAATCTTCGCCCCCATTGACCACACCGGATGGCGCAACGCCGCCTCCGGGGTGATGCCGCGCATCTCCTCAAACCCGTGATTCCTGAACGGCCCGCCCGAGGCGGTGAGGATGATCTTGTCGATAGACCTGGCATTGCCGTCGGCCATCGCCTGCATAACGGCGTTGTGCTCCGAATCCACCGGCAACAGAGTCGCCTTTGCCTCGGCCACGGCGCGCAAAAACACATCGCCGGCTGAAACCAGCGCCTCCTTATTGGCAAAGGCCACCGTCCCGCCATGCTTCACCGCCGCCAGCGTCGGCTCCAGGCCGATCACCCCGGTAATCGCTGACATCGTCCAGTCCACCGGCAGCGCCGCAGCGTCCAGCACGGCCCCGCGCCCGGCCGCGCAGGCCAGCCCGGTCCCGGCCAGGGCGGCACGCAACTCACCCAGCAGCGATTCTTGCGCGATCACGGTAAGTTCCGGCCGGAATTGCTTCGCCTGCGCCGCCAGCAACGCTACATTGCGCCCGCCCACCAGCGCGCGCAGTTGATAAGCGCTCTGGTTTTTAGATATAATATCAATAGTTTGCGTGCCGACGCTCCCAGTAGAGCCAAGCACCGATAAAATCTTTACCCCCATAACGGCAAGCCTCCATGGACGCTGAGCGCCAATATCGCCGCCACCGGAGCGGCCGCCAAAAAACCATCCAACCTGTCGAACAACCCGCCATGACCTGGGATCGTCCGTCCAGAATCCTTAACTCCCAGTTTGCGCTTGATCCAGCTTTCCAGCAAATCCCCCGCCTGGGCAAAAACACTCAGGGCAAATCCCGCCGGCAGGGCGGCCAGGTCAACCCCATGCCCCCGCGCCGCCATCATCGCCGCCGCCAGCCCGCCAATCAACAACCCACCGATCGAGCCGCTCCAGGTCTTTCCCGGCGAGATTTTCGGCGCAAGCTTTTTGCCGCCAGCAAGCCGCCCGACCAGATATGCGGCAACATCCGTACTCCAGATCACGACAACCAGAAACATCGTGTCATACAACCCATGCACAGGCTGCAGCCGCAGCCACAGCAACGAGAGCGCGCCAACCCCGGCATAGGGGATTCCCGCGGCGGCAAACCAGCCACAACTCAACCCCACGCCTCCCGCCGCCAGCGCCAGCGCCGCAAACCCGAGAATCAACGCGAAATGCCCCAGCGCAAGTGCTGCGAGCAGCCCAGCCACAATCAACCACGTTCCGGCATCGCGCAGGCCTAACGCGGCCAGCTTCGCCCACTCAAGGCCCAGCCCGGCCAACGCCGCGGCAATAAATATCGTCCACGCCAGCCCGCCATGCCACAGGCAGAGCAGCGCAATCGGCCCCAGCACCATGGCCGAGGCCAGGCGCACGCCAAAATCAGCCCAGCGGCCGCCTTTCTGCACTGGCCCCATGCTCAGGCCGGGCGGGCGCCAAAGCGCCTTTCCCTGGTGGCGTATTCGTCCAGGGCGGCGGCAAATGCGGCGGCGCCAAAGTCGGGCCACAACACATTAGTAAACAGTAACTCGGAATAAGCCGTCTGCCACAGCAGGAAGTTGGAAATCCGCACCTCCCCGCTGGTGCGGATCAGCAGGTCCGGGTCGGGAATGCCCTTCGTGTCAAGCAGCGCCGCGAAATTCTCCTCGGTCAGCGCCTCCGGCGCCATGCCAGAGGCAATCGCCTTGCGCGCCGCCGCCACAACATCCGCCCGCCCGCCGTATGAGAGCGCCATCACCAGCGTCAGCTTGCTGTTATTCGCGGTTCTCGCTTCGGCGGCGGTCAGCTCCGCGGTCAGGTTCGGGCCAAACCGCTCCCGCTCGCCGATGATCTTCAGGCAAACGCCCTGCGCGTGCATCTCATTCAGCTCGCTGCGCAGATAATGTTTCAGCAGAAACGTCAGATCCGCCACCTCACTCGGCGGACGCCGCCAGTTCTCGGAGGAAAACGCGAACAGCGTGAGGTAGCGCACGCCCTGGGCGATTGCCGCCTCCACGGTGCGCCGCACGGCCTTCGCCCCCTCGCGGTGGCCGGCCACGCGCGGCAACCCGCGCGTGGTGGCCCAGCGTCCATTGCCATCCATGATGATCGCCACATGCAGCGGGACCGGGCGTGCAGAAACCTCGGACATCAGACTTGGCGAATGTCCTTTTCCTTCTCCGCCAGGCTGGCGTCCAGGCGCTTGATGTACTCATCGGTCAGCTTCTGCACCTGCTCGGACCAGTCGCGCTCGTCATCCTCGCTGATCTCGTGTTTCTTCTGCAGCGCCTTAATCTGCTCCATGCCGTCACGGCGCACGCCACGCACCGCGATACGCGCGTTCTCGGCGTATTTGGCGGCGGTTTTGGCCAGCTCGTTGCGGCGCTCCTCGGTCAAAATCGGCAGCGGCACGCGCACCATCTGGCCGTCGGGCTGCGGGTTCAGCCCCAATCCGCAGTCACGGATGGCAGCCACCACGGAATTGACCATCGAGCGGTCCCAAACCTGCACGGTCAGCATCCGCGATTCCGGCACCGCAACGGTCGCCACCTGGTTGATCGGCATCATCTGCCCATACGCCTCAACCTTGATCGGATCGAACAGCGCCGGGCTGGCCCGCCCGGTGCGTAGCCCGCCGAATTCGCGCTTCAGCGCGTCCAGCGCGCCATCCATCCGGCGGGTGAGATCGGTTTTAAGCGAGGAGATATCGGCAGGCATTTGTCCGTCCTTACTGTTTCGGTTCCACGATCCGGGTGAACAGCCCCTCGCCGCGCATCACGGCGGCAAAGGCTCCCGGCGCATGGATGTTAAAGACAATGATCGGCAGCTTGTTCTCGCGCGAGAGGCTGATGGCGGAGGCATCCATCACGTTCAAATCGCGTGAAAGCACGTCCAGATACGTCAGCGTCTCAAAGCGCTCGGCATTCTTCACCTTGCGCGGGTCGGCGGAATACACGCCATCCACCTGCGTGCCCTTCAGCAGCGCGTCGCATTTCATCTCGGCCGCGCGCAGCGCCGCCGCGGTGTCGGTGGTAAAGAACGGGTTGCCCGTCCCGGCCGCGAAAATCACCACCCTACCCTTCTCCATATGCCGCTCGGCGCGGCGGCGGATATAAGGTTCGCAGACCGAGGCCATGGGAATCGCCGACTGCACCCGAGTCGGCACATCGCGCTTCTCCAGTGCTGACTGCATGGCCAGCGCGTTCATCACGGTCGCGAGCATGCCCATATAATCCGCCTGCGCCCGGTCCATGCCGCTGGCAGCGCCCGCCACTCCCCGGAAAATATTGCCCCCGCCGATCACCAGCGAAACTTCCACGCCCATCGCCACCACATCGCCGATATCGGCGGCAATGGCGTTCACCGTGTCGGTATCCAGCCCGTACTCCCGCTTGCCCATCAGGGCCTCGCCGGAGACTTTGAGCAGCACACGCTTATATTGAGGAATCGAGGTCATGGGACATCCATAGAGGAGAGCAGCTGCTAAAGAAAAGGGGCGGTCCAGGCTAATTGCCCGAACCGCCCCTGGTTAGTCCAGCCCGGAGTATACTTAAACTCCGGCGGCCGCCGCGACTTCCGCCGCGAAATCCGTGGTTTCCTTCTCAATTCCCTCACCGAGATGAAAACGCACAAAGCGGGTGATCTTCGCGCCGGCCTTCTCGACCACAGCCTTCACCTTGCTCTCGCCGTCATGCACCCAGACCTGCTCAAGCAGCACCACATCCTCGTAGAACTTCTTCACCCGGCCTTCGACCATCTTCTCAATGATGGCTTCCGGCTTGCCCGAGGCGCGCGCCTGGTCGGAGAGCACGTTCTTCTCGCGCTCCAGCGTCGCCGGGTCCACTTCGGCAATGCTCAGCGCATCCGGACGGGTGGCGGCCACATGCATGCCAATCTGGCGCCCCAGCGTCTCAATCGCCTCGCCTGCAGCCCCTTCAAGCCCGACGATCACGCCGATCTTGCCCAGCCCCGGCTTCAGCGCGCCATGGATATAAGCCGCGGCGACGCCGCCCGGCACCTCGATGACAGCCACGCGGCGCACGGTCATATTCTCGCCGATGGTAGCGACCAGGTACACGATCTCTTCCGCGACCGTGCGGCCCGTGCCGGGATAGGCGGCGGCCTTCAGGGCCTCCACATTCTCGCCGGTCACCAGCGCCAGCTTCGCCACGGTTTCAACGAACGCCTGGAACGCCTCGTTACGGGCCACGAAGTCGGTCTCGGCGTTGATCTCGACCATCGCCACCTTGCCCGGAGCCAAAGCGACGCCAACCAGACCTTCAGCCGCCACGCGGCCGGATTTTTTGGCGGCGGCGGAGAGCCCCTTCTTGCGCAGCCAATCGATCGCGCCCTGAATGTCGCCATCGCTTTCCACCAGCGCCTTCTTGCAATCCATCATGCCGGCGCCGGTCGTCTCGCGCAGGTCTTTCACCAGCGCCGCGGTAATTTCAGCCATATTTCTGCTCCTCAAATTTTTACCCGCGGCGCCAAACCGCCCCGCGGACCAAACCTAACTCAGGCGTGCGTTTCGGCTTCCGGCTCGGGCAGCGCTTCCAGAATCGGCTCGGCGGCAGCGCCAAGGTCAATTCCCGAAGAGCCCAGCTCAGCACTGATGCCATCCAGCACCGCGCCCGAGATCAGGTCGCAATACAGGGTGATGGCGCGGATCGCGTCGTCATTGCCCGGAACCGGGTAGGTCACACCCGTCGGGTCGGAATTGGAGTCGAGAATCGCGATAACCGGAATGCCAAGCTTGTTGGCTTCCTCAACCGCGAGCTTCTCCTTGTTGGTGTCGATAATGAACAGGATGTCCGGCAGGCCGCCCATATCCTTGATGCCGCCCAGCGCACGTTCCAGCTTTTCGCGGTCGCGCGTGAGGTTCAGGATTTCCTTCTTGGTCAGGCCCTGGACTTCACCAGCCAGCATCTCGTCCATCTGGCGCAGGCGCTTGATGGAGCCGGTAATGGTCTTCCAGTTGGTCAGCATACCGCCGAGCCAGCGGTGGTTCACATAATACTGGCCGCAACGCTGCGCGGATTCGGCCACATAATCAGCCGCGGCGCGCTTGGTGCCCACAAACAGCACACGCCCGCCGGCGGCGGTCACGTCGCGCACCTGCTTCAGGGCGCGTTCAAGCAGCGGCACGGTCTGCTGCAGGTCGATAATATGCACCTGGTTGCGCACGCCAAACAGGTAGGGCGCCATGCGCGGGTTCCAGCGGCGGGTATGATGCCCGAAATGGACGCCCGATTCGAGCAGATGACGCAGGGAAACTTCAGGTAATGCCATGGCAAAACTTCTCCAAAATCCGGTTAAAACCTCCGCAGGGCTGAGCCTCTCAGCACCGGACCTAAGGGAAAACCCCAGGATAAGCGCCCTGCGTGTGAATTATCGGCACCATGCCGACGCGCGCCCTATCGCAAATCACCCGCCAAAATGCAAGCCGCGCGCGCAAAAAAGGGCCGAACCTCACGGTCCAGCCCCTTCTTTTAGCTTATGCTCGCGCGCAGGCTTAGAACAGATACCCCACGCCTGCCCCCACCACGGTGGGGTCCAGCTCGGTATGCGCGCCGATCAGCCCATTATCCACATGCGTCCCGGTGACGATGAAGATCTGCTTCACATCGACATTGGCAAACCAGTTGCCGGCAATCGGCACGTCAAACCCGGCATCCAGCGCCGGGCCAACGCCCGTGGAGAGGCCGCCGAACTTGGCAATGCCCGCCGCCGCGTGCTGGTCATAAAAGAAAGCCACGGTGAGGCCAACGCCCGCATATGGACGAATGCCGTCAATCTCGGGCAAATGATACTGCAACGTCACGGTCGGCGGCAACACCCAGGCGCTGCCAACCTTGGCGTCCAGCGGGCCGGTCACCTTCACATTATGCCGGCTGGTCGCGGCAATCACCTGCACGGACCAATTCGGCGTAAAAAAGTACGACGCATCGATTTCCGGCGAAATACCGGCGCTCACGCTCACATGCTCATTGGGCACTACGGCGCCGCCAACCCGGACGGCGCTGTTCAAATCCTCAGGTATCACCCCAATCAGGCTCACATGCACCAACACGTTTCCAGCCTGGTAGCCAGTCGGCCGGCTGAAATAGCTCTGCGCCGCCGCGGGTGTAACCGTGGCCACGGCCAAAAGACCCGCCAGACCGAAGCCAAATGAAATTTTCATAATCTAGTCTCCCGGTTTGTTTACAACACACTGGGTAGGCCACAAAAAATTTCGAGAATTTGATATTAATCAAATTAGCCATGCGCTCAGAGCATGCCCAATGCGCGCACACAGGAAAAAGGGGTGCAGTGTCCCTGCCCCCTTTGGGAATGCTTTAAAATAAATTGCTTAAAATAAAACGGTGGCGCGCTACGCCAGCAACGGCCCCCATGAAGGGTCCGACGCATAAGATGGCGTCGGCACCAGCCGCTCATTAAAGCCGTCGATCCCGATGGTGACCAGCCGGGACGAATGTCCGTCAGGCGTCGGGGTCGAGCGGCAGAACATGATAACCCGGCCGTTCGGGCAGAAGGTGGACGACTCCACAAGAAAGCCCTGAGAGAGAATGCGTTCGCCCGAGCCGTCGGGCGCCATCACGCCGATGCTGAACCCGCCCACATCGCTGCCCCAGAACGTATAGCTGATCAAATCCCCGCGCGGCGACCACGAGGGCTCAGCATACCGCCCGGCGCCGAAGCTGATCCGTTTCACACCCGAACCATCGGCGTTCATCACGAAAAGTTGCTGGTTGCCGTCACGGTCAGAGTTGAAGACGATCTGCGTCCCATCCGGCGAGTAGCATGGGGTGACGTTGATGGACGAGGAGTCAGTCAACTCGACCATGTCGCCCCCGCTCAGGTTCACCTTCACGATAGCAGCCCCGCCATTGCGCGAGACCGACATCAGCAGCGAATTGCCATCCGGCGAGAAACGCGGGCCGATGGTCTGGTCGCCATATGAGCCGAGCATCCGTTGCGCGCCCGTTTGCAGGTCGAACAGATACACGCGCGGCGTATTGCTCTGGAAGCTCACGAAGGCCAGTTGCTGGCGCGTCGGGTTGTACTGCGGCGAGAGCGCCATCGAGGACCCATCGGTCAAAAACTGGTTGTTGGCGCCATCGTAATCCATCACCGCCAGGCGGCGTATCCGGCTCGTCACCGGCCCGGCCTCGGAGATATAGGCCACGCGCGAGTCAAAATAACCCTTCTCGCCGATCATCTGCTGATACACCACATCGCCGATGATATGCGCGATCCGCCGCCAGTTATCGACGGTAGTAGTATAAGCGGTGCCCTGCACCTGCCGCTGCTGCGCTACATTCCACAGCCGGAACTCCACCCGCAGCTGCCCGCCGCCCAGATCCGCCACATCGCCCGTCACCAGTGCCTGCGCGCCGAGAATGTTCCAGTTCTGCCAAACCGGCGTACCGTTGACAACGGAATTAGGCACAAAACTCGTAGGGTCTATCGGCCGGAACAACCCCGAATGGCCCAGATCATCGCTCAGCACCCCGGTGATCTGCCCGCCATATTGCGATGCGTTGCCCGATGGATCGCTAAACGGCGCGATCGCGATGGGGATCGGGGCGGTCTGCGCGCCAGAGACGTTAATCGCCGGGCCGTTATTGGCGGTGCCACCGGCCGGCGCGGCCACGGTTGCATCCCCCCCGCCGCCGAGCGCGCTCTGCGCGAAAGCCACCGGCGCCGCCGCGGCGGCCGCACCGGCGCCCAGAACGCCACGGCGGGAAATGAGCGGAAGATTAAAACGCATCATGAGTACCTCTTACGGCGTGAAATTGAACAGGAAGGTCTGGTCTTTACCCAGCATATACGAGGGCAGCGGCAGCGTTGCGCATTGCACGTTCATCACGGCGTTAATGGCATCATTGGCAAAAGCGGCGAAAATAGGGTCGCCCAGCTTGCTCTGGTCCTGCGGCGCCACCACGGCCATGCGCACCGTGCCGGTGGGGTCGGTCGTCACCATCAGGTTCACACTGAAGCTGGAAAGCCCAGGCGCCCCGGCATCCACGTTCCAGCAAGGCCGCACATGGTTGCCAATCGCCGAGCGGTCCGCCCCAGTCAGCCCGGAATTGGCCGTGCTCTGCTTGCTGCCGCCGCCGTTGGGCGCTCCGCCCTGGTCAGGGTTATAAACATGCGTCGGCGGCTGCTTCTGCTGCTGCAACGCCTGCAATTTCAGCAACGTGTTCAACACGCTCTTGCTCAACGGCGCCGGGGTCTTCACCACATTCTGCTGGTGCATCGGGCTTTGCGCCGGGGCCGGCGGTTGCGGCAACGGCGGCAACGGCAGCTTGGGCTGCACCACGGTGCTCGTGGTGGGCTTGGGCGGCGTGGGCGGCGGTGGCGGCAGCGGGGCCGCGTTGGGGCTCAACGTGGGCGGCGGCGGCGGCGGCGCGGGTGCGGGCGGCTTTGGCGTCGGCTGCTGGTTGGGCGAAGGCGGCGGCGGTGGCGGCGGCGGCGGCGGCGCCTCAAGGGGCTGCGGCTTGGGCTGCTTCACCGCCAGGGCGGATTTGTTCACCGTCGGCGTATTGGCCGGTGCCGCCACCTTGCCGGCCTGCATCGCCTCCTGCGGCGCGGACGGGCCAATCAGATCGACACTCACGCTCTCATCAGCCGTGGACTCAAGCTTCATCGGCGGCAGCGAGATAATCGCCACCAGCACAATAGCCAGATGAATCCCAAATGAGATCAGCGCGCTGCGGCGCATATCCCGTTCCAAAATGCTATTCCCTCTCCGTCCGGGCTACTTGCCCGCCCCAGGCTGCTGGGCGAGCAGGGCAACTTTCGTAAATCCGCCTTGCGTGATGGTCGCCATCACCTGCAGCATGTCGCCGTAGCTCACATCCTTGTCCCCGCGCACGAACACCCGCTCGCCAGGGTTGTTCTGCGAGATCTGCTGCAACGTCGCCACCAGCCCGGCCAGCTGCACCTGCGAGTTCTGCAGAAAAATCTGCCCCTGCGCATTCACGGTAATGGTGATCGGCTTGGAATCATTGCTGGCCGCCTTGGCGTTGGCCTGCGGCAGATTGACATTAACCGACGAGGTGATCATCGGCGCCGTCACCATGAACACGATCAGCAGCACCAGCATCACGTCCACCAGCGGGGTGACGTTGATCTCCGCCATCGCTTTGTAGCGCCGCCGGCCATTGCCGCCGCCGATCATGCCCCCTGCCATTTACTTGCGCTCCTCGGCCTGGCGCGAGAGGATGGCGGAAAACTCCGAGCCAAACCCCTCCAGCCGCGAAGCAAAACGCGAAAGATCATTGCTGATCTTGTTATACGCCAGCACCGCCGGAATGGCGGCCACAAGCCCCATCGCGGTCGCGAACAGCGCCTCGGCGATGCCCGGCGCCACCACGGCCAGATCGGTATTATGCATCGCGGCAATCGCCGAGAACGAGTGCATGATGCCCCAAACCGTGCCGAACAGCCCCACAAACGGCGCGGTCGCGCCCACCGAGGCCAGGAAGATCATCCAGCGCTCCAGCCGGTCCATCTCGCGCATGATGGTCACGTTCATCGCGCGGTCAATCCGCTCCTTCACCGCGGTGTTCACCACATCCAGCCCAGCAATACGCACGCTGCGCTTCCATTCGCTCATCGCGGCGCCGAACACGGCGGCAATCGGGTGCGCCGGATCGGCGCCCTCGCTGTTGTAGAGATCATCCAGGCTGCCGCCCGACCAGAACGAATCCTCAAACGCGTTCGCCTCTCGGGTGACCCGGCGCATGGTAATGGTTTTCTCGATGATGATCGTCCAGACCCAAACGCTGGCCAGCAGCAAAATCAGCATCACCAGCTGCACGACAATATCGGCCTGCGTGAACAACCCCCATAGCGACAGATTCGATGCAGGCGCTGCCAATGCCGCCGTGTTCACCGTTTGATCCAAAATACTATCCCCTTATGCCCTTAATTTTCTCGCCCAATCGGCCGGTATCCGCGCGGCTCTGCCGTCGGACACGCGGATGCAACCCAGGCCAAGCTCCAGCACGGCCAGCGAGTCGCTGTCTCGCCAGAAATGTTGAAGTAGTGTTACCGATGCGCCGCCAACCTCGTGAAACACGGTCTCGACCCTGATCACATCCTCCAGCCTCGCCGGGCGCTGATAATGCAAATTAACGCGCCGCACCACAAACATAACGCCATATTCGGCCACCATTTGCGCATGCGGGGTGCCACGCTCGCGCAGAGCCTCGGTCCGCGCCCGCTCCGCGAAGGCCAGATAATTGGCGTGATACACAATGCCGCCCGCATCCGTGTCCTGATAATACACGCGCAGCTCGTAGGAATGCTTCAAATCTCGTCACCACCCAATAAATCAGGCTGATCGGGGCGATTCTGCGGCGGCTTCAGGCCCAGATGCCGCCATCCCGCCTCACCCAGCATCCGCCCCCGGCTGGTGCGCAGCAAAAACCCTTCCTGGATGAGATAAGGCTCCACGACATCCTCCAGCGTGTCGCGCGCCTCCGCCAGCGCGGCGGCCAGCGTCTCCACCCCCACCGGCCCGCCGCCATGGTGCTCGGCCAAGCGCCGCAAATAGCGAATATCCATGGCATCCAGCCCCACATGGTCCACATCCAGCCGGCTCAGCGCCGCATCGGCCACGTCACGGTCAATCACCTTCGCCCCCGCCACCAGCGCGAAATCGCGTATCCGCCGCGTCAGCCTTCCTGCCACACGCGGCGTCCCGCGCGCGCGCCTGGCAATCTCGCCCGCCCCCTCGCGTGTCAGATTCATCTCCAATTTCTCCGCCAGCCGGGAGATGATTCGCGTCAACTCCTCGGCGGTGTAGAATATCAGCCGCAGCGGAATGCCAAAACGGTCCCGCAAGGGGGTCGCCAGCAGGCCCGAGCGCGTGGTGGCGCCCACCAGGGTGAACGGCGGCAGATCAATGCGCACCGTGCGCGCCCCCGGCCCCTCGCCGATAATCAGATCGAGCTGAAAATCCTCCATCGCCGGATAGAGTATCTCCTCGATCGCCGGCTGCAACCGGTGAATCTCATCGATGAACAACACGTCACGCGGTTGCAAATTAGTCAAAATCGCCGCCAGATCGCCAGCCTTCTGGATGACCGGGCCGGAGGTCGCGCGAAAGCCCACCCCCAGCTCGCGCGAGACGATCTGGGCCAAAGTGGTTTTGCCCAATCCGGGCGGGCCGTGCAGCAATACATGATCAAGCGCCTCACCACGGGATTTCGCGGCGGCGATAAATACCTTTAAATTCTCGCGGCTGGCTTTCTGCCCGGTGAAATCTTCGAGAGATTGCGGCCGCAGCGCGATCTCCCCCGCATCATCGGCCAGCCGCTCGCCCGAGGTGATCCGCTCCTCGTCGCTCATTTCGCCAGCGCCTTCAACCCGGCGCGAATCAGCACATCCAGCGCCGCCCCCTCGCCATGCTCCTCGGCCGCCCGCGCCAGCGCCGCCTCAGCCTCCGCCCGCCGGTAGCCCAGGTTGGTGAGCGCCGAGAGCGCGTCAGCGGCATTGCCTCTCATAACAGGCCCTGCCGCGAGCACCACGCCGCCCCCGCCCGGCATTCCCCCCGCTTTCTCGCGCAATTCCGTACAAATCCGTATCGCCAGCTTCGGCCCCACGCCGGGCGTGCGCGTCAGCGTCGCCTTGTCCCCGGTGGCGATCGCCGCGATCAGCTGGTCCGGCGAGAGCGCCGAGAGCAGCGCCAGCGCCACCTTCGCCCCCACGCCCTGCACCGTGGTGAGCAGCCGGAACCACTCGCGCTCAGCCGAAGTGCCAAACCCATAAAGCGCGATCGCATCCTCGCGCACCTGCGTCTCTATCAGCAGGCTCGCCACCCCCGCGTCCGGCAGCGCCCCCAGCGTGCGCGACGAGCAAAACACCAGATACCCCACGCCCCCCACATCCACGATGCAGCGCCCGTCCTCAATCCCCTCCACAATGCCGCGCAGCCGGGCGATCATGCCGGCACCCTCCAGGCCGCATGGCTGGCGCGGTGGTGCGCGTGGCAAATCGCTACCGCCAGCGCGTCCGCCGCATCCGCGCGCTTGCTCACCGCGCCGGGCAACAGGCGGCGCACCATCAGCCCCACCTGGTCCTTATCCGCGTTCCCGGTGCCCACCACCGCCATTTTCACCGTCTTCGCGCCATATTCAAACACCGGAATCCCCACCCTTGCAGGCGCCAGCAACGCGACTCCGCGCGCATAACCAAGCTTTAACGTCGCGGTGGCATTGCGGTTCACATATGTCTCTTCCACCGCCGCCTCATCCGGCGCGTAGCGGTGCAGAATTTCCGCCAGCTCCGCATCCAGCGCCCGCAGCCGCAACGGCACATCCGCAATATCCGCCGTAGAAATCACCCCATCGGCGACATGACGCAGCCGGTTCCCCTCGGACTCCACAATCCCCCAGCCCGTAAACCTCAGGCCCGGATCGATGCCGAGGATACGGGTCAAGCGGAGAGTTTCGCCAGCACCTCTTCGGGCACCTCAAAATTGGCGTAAACATTCTGGACATCGTCATCGTCTTCCAGAACATCGAGCAATTTGAGCACCGAGGCGGCTTTGTCCTCGTCCAGCGTCACGGTCACGTTGGGTTGCCACTCCACCCCCGCCTCGGCGGGATCACCGAATTTCGCCACCAGCGCATCGCGCACGGCGAAGAAATTCTCGATCGTGGTCTGCACCTCGTGGCCATCCTCATCTGACACCACCTCATCGGCCCCCGCCTCGATGGCAGCTTCCAGCATTTCATCAGCCGAGGCGGTGGCCGCCGGATAGCGAATCGCAGCCAAGCGGTTGAACATAAAGGAAACCGAGTTGGTCTCGCCCAGCGCCCCGCCGGATTTGTTGAACGCGGCGCGGATGACGGAGGCCGTGCGGTTGCGGTTATCCGTCAACGCCTCCACGATAACCGCCACCCCCGCCGGGCCATAACCCTCGTAGCGCACCGATTCGTATTGCTCCTGCGCCCCGGCGCCCGTCGCTTTTTTAATCGCGCGGTCGATAGCATCGCGCGTCATATTCTGCTTCAGCGCGGCGCCAATGCCCGCGCGCAGACGCGGGTTGGAAACCGGGTCGGGCAACCCCTCCTTCGCCGCCACGGTGATCTCACGAATGAGTTTCGCATAAATGCGCGCGCGCTTGGCGTCCTGCGCACCCTTGCGGTGCATGATGTTTTTTGCGTGTGAATGTCCAGCCATTTGTCCCGTTTAGCAGCCTCCGCGCCGCACCGGAAGAAGGGGCCCCCCGGCGCCTTGACAGGCACCGTCGCCCCGTCCTATCCCCTGCCCCACCGGGCGCGTAGCTCAGCGGTAGAGCATTCGCTTCACACGCGAAGGGTCACAGGTTCAATCCCTGTCGCGCCCACCATTTTTCCAGTCCAGGAAAGCAGCAGCTTTTTGAAAAAAGCTGCACCAAAAACTTTTGATTTTCTGGGAGCATAGGTTTTGCTGACCCCTCTTGGAAAGGTCATCCAGCTTTAAAAATGGTTCAAATTTTTCTGTTAAGACCGGCAAAATCTCGAAAAGCGTTCCCAAATTTTGAATTTTTTCCACCTCAAGCTGACCAAACATATCCGCTGGAATATCTTTTTTTCCTCGATGCCTGCCCTCTTCCGTATACATTCTAAATACGGTGTCCTTGAGATTTAGCAGATATTGCTTCATTTCAGAGTTTAATATGAATGAACTCTGCTGAAACGCCACAACTGCTTGATCCCAAGCTCTAAAAATTGCATCCCCATCTTTCCCCTCGAGATATGAACTGATCATATTTACAAAGGCCCAATAAATTGCAAAACGACGGTCATAAAGATCATGCCGCAGTTTTTCTTTTGAAACCCGGGTCTGATCGCGTGCATTACGGATGCCAAAAAACGTGAGCGCCAACGCAAATAACGGCAAACCAAGCGCCTGGGCATACATAGCCCAAAGAGGAAGAGACTGTTGTGTGGATTGTAACA